>NZ_JABCPZ010000226.1 GCF_013283785.1 Nonomuraea antri | reverse complement strand
GTGCCCGCCCCCGCCGGCCGCATCCCGAGAGCCCGGGCCGTCCTGGGAAGCCGCACCGTCTTGGGAGGCCGAGCCGTCCTGGGAAGCCGCACCGTCTTGGGAGGCCGAGCCGTCCTGGGAAGCCGAGTCGTCCGACGCCGCCCTGGCGCGGGCCGCCTCGATCTTGGCGGCCGCCTTGGCGGCGCGCTCGGCGCGCTGTTCCAGCCACTCCCCCACCCACTGCGGTATCGCGTCGGCGGCCGGCACGCCCTGCGCCGACCACAGCAACAGCAGGCCCAGCGCATGCTTGCAGGGGAACTTCCGGCTCGGGCAGCTGCAGCGGTACGCGGGCTCGGCGAGGTCGACGCAGGCCAGGTACGGCTTCGACCCGCTGCCCTTGCACGCGCCGAACACCACCGCACCCGTCGTGCCGCTCGACGACCATTTCCCGGCCGCCGCCACCCCCTGGGCCGCCTTCTGGGACGCGGCGTCGGGGGCAAGGGCCAGGACCTGATCACGGCTCCACCGTTCGATCACCCGCCGCACACTAGCCACCCCGACCGACATTTCGCGCCCCCTGCGGGAGGCGACTTCCGTAACGCACGCAGGGCCCTCCCGGACGGGAGGGCCCTGCCTGGTCGCACCACTTTCACCGGGGCGAACGGCATCACGACGCCGCTCTCCCCGAGGGTCAGCCGGCGCTCACCTCCGCCGCGGACAGGTAGGAGCCGCCGCTGGCCTTGGTGCCTTCGAGCCGGACGTATCGGGCGTCCACCGCGGGGAACGTCGCGGTCTTCAGCCTCGCGTCCAGCGCCCACGTACCTGCGGCGACCTGCGTGAACGTCTCCCCGTCCGTGCTCACGGACACCCGGTAGTCGAGGATCGTGCCGTTCAGGTTGCCGTCGAAGCGCGGCTGGTAGTCGACCTTGCTCACCTGCTTGGTCGCGCCAAGGTTGAGCGTGAGCGACTGGGGCAGCGGGTGCGGCGGCGAGTACTCCGAGTGCCAGAACGTGGCGATGTCGCCGTCGACCGCCCGCTCGGGCTCGTAGCCGGCGTGGAAGCTGCTGGCGTACACCTTGGGCTCGGTGCACGTCTCGGTCACCGTCACCGGGACCTCGCTGCTCTCCTCCCCGACCTTGATCGCGATCCGGTGCTCGCCGGGCGGCGTGTCCCTGGGCGCGGTCACCTTGACGATCACGCCGGCGCCCTGGTGGGCGGGCACGTCCAGGTTGGCGGCCGCGGGGGTGGCGGTGAGCGGCGCGTCAGCCGTCACGGTGACAGGGCGGGAGAGCGGCTCGTCGGTGTTGTTGACGATCCGCACCGACACCTGCGCCACGCGCGAGGCCAGCTCGCAGTGGTCGAGCGCGAGCCTGCTCGGCGCGATCGACTGCTGGACCGGCTGGCTCTTGCCGAGCAGCGCCCAGCCGAACGGGACGTCGGCGTAGTACCCGTCCCCGCAGCCCTCGGGCGCGTTCCTGGGCCTGCCCTGGTCGAAGGCGGGCTTGCAGGCGGCGCGGTCGGGCAGGTCGGCGTCGTAGGCGGTGTCGAGCCCGGCGGCGAGCGTCTGGCCGCGGGTGAACAGGTAGCCGCTGTGGTTGCGGCTCTGCGCGTCGGCCTTGTCGAACAGCGCGTCGCTGTACGCCTTGGCCCCGGTCAGGTTCGCCCAGAACGCCTGCGGCGCGCAGCCGATGGCCTGGTCCTCGGTCAGGACGGCGCACCGCCCGGCCCTGAAGTCGCCGGCCAGCACGGTGACCTGGTTGTCGGCCTTGGGGAACTTGGCGTCCACCAGGGCGGCGAGCTGCGCGGCGCCGGTGGCCGGGTCGCCGCCGGGGTGCGCGGCGACCAGCGGGACCTGCAGCGAGCCGTCGAGCTTGGCGGCGGACAGGAACGCCTGGTCCTCGTCCTGCACCCGCTCGTACGCGCCCGGCGCGGCGGCGGTCATCGTGTCGGAGTTGAGCAGGACGGCGGTCTCGCGCACCGAGCCGTCGGCCTGGAACGCCGAGCGCCCGCCGGCCAGCGCCACCGAGTACCGGTACCCGGTGGCCCGGCGCAGGTACGAGGCCAGCCGCTCGGCCCCCTTGCCCAGCACCTCGTTCAGCACGAGCGCGTCGGGCGCGGCCGGGACCTTGCTGACCAGCCTCCTGGCGAAGTTCTCCAGGTCGGTGGTGTCGGCGGCGTCGGCCGGACGCACCGAGTCCTGCAGGTTGGCCTGGACGACCAGCACCTGGCCCGGCTCCGTCCTGGGCAGGGCGGGGTCGCGGGTGGCGCCGGCGGCGGGGACGGCGCCGAGCGGCACCAGCGTGAGCGCCGCGGCGGCGAAGAACGTTTTCCTCATGGTGAACCTCACGCGTCCTGCAGGGCCGGACGGCCGGACTCGACGACGAACGACTTGCGCACCGACGGCACGCCGCCGGGGGTGGTGACCTTGTCCACGACCACGTAGTCGGCGCGCATGGTGTCCTTGGCGACCCGGCAGCGGACGTATCCGCGCTGGTTGTTGAAGAACTTCAGGTGCGGGTTGGCGGCCAGCCACTCCTGGCCGCCCGCGCTGGTGTCGGTGCCGTTGCCGCCCGAGGTGATCGAGGTGGCCAGCAGCTCGACGCCGACGTTCGGCGAGTTCGGGTCGGCGAAGTCGGCCTTGAGCTCGGAGGCCACGTTGACGTGCGCGTCACCGGTGATCACGACCGGGTTGGCGACCCGGCGCTCGGTGATGCCGGCCCAGAGCCTGTCGCGCTCGGCCGCGTAGCCGTCCCAGGTGTCGGGGTTGAGCTGCTGCAGTCCGGGGTCGGTGAGCCGGTCGAGCTGGAACATCATGACCTGGTTGGCCAGGATGTTCCACGAGCTGCGCGAGCGTCCCATGCCGCGCAGCAGCCAGTCGAGCTGGTCCTGGCCGAGCATGGTGCGGTTCGGGTCGAGGCGGGCGGTGATGTTCGCGGGGCTGCGGAACTGGCGCTCGTCCAGGACGTAGAACGTGGCGAGCCTGCCGTACGGGATCGTCTGGAACAGCGACATGTCCGGCCCGGTGGGCAGGCTGGACGGGCGTACCGGCTGGTTCTCGAAGTAGGCGCGGAACGCGGCGGCGCGGCGGCGCAGGAAGTTCTCCGCCGTGGCGCCGGTGGGCGACCGGTCGGCGCCCCAGTTGTCCTCGACGTCGTGGTCGTCGACCGACACGAACCAGGGCGCGACCGCGCGGGCGGCCTGCAGGTCGGGGTCGGTGCCGTAGAGGGCGTAACGCAGCCGGTACTGCGACAGCGTCTGGACGGCGGCGCCGTGCGCGGCCGACAGCGGGGTCTTGCGCTGGCCGCCGGTGGCGCCGATGCCGTACTCGTAGATGTAGTCGCCGAGGTGCCCGATCAGGTCCACGTCCTGGGCAGCCAGGTCCTGGTAGGCGGTGAAGAACCCGGCCTCCCACTGCTGGCAGGAGGCGAAGGCGTAGGAGACCTCGGTGGCCCAGTGGGCAGCCGGGGCGGTCTTGGTCCTGGCGATGCGGCTGGTCTCGTTGCCGACGGCGAAGCGGTACCAGTACTCGCGTCCCGGCCGCAGGCCGTGCACCTCGACGTGCACGGCGTGGGCCAGTTCCGGCCTGGCGGTGGCGGTGCCCTTGCGGACGACCCTGCGCATGGCGTCGTCCTCGGCGATCTCCCACCGGACGGGTACCGCGACCGGCGGCATGCCGCCGAGACCGTCGTCGGCCAGGGGCTGGGGGGCGAGCCTGGTCCACAGGACGATGCTGTCCGGCCGGGGGTCGCCGGAGGCCACCCCGAGCGTGAAGGGGTTGGCGGGCAGCGTGGGCGTCGGGTCCGTCGCCCCGCTGGGCAGCTGTCCGAGCGCGACGAGTCCCGCTACGCCGGCGGCGTAGGTGAACATCTGGCGCCGGGACGCGCGGCTGTCGAGCAGCCGGTGCCACTGATCGGGTTTCACCTGGTCTTGCCTCATTCGTTCGTTTGTTCGGATCGAATCCCGAAAAAATATTAAAATATGGAAAATCGTACGACGCATGAACAGGCGAAGTCACTGGGGCGAAGGAGACCTGAGAGGAGAAAGCTGGAGCTCCAGATTGAGCCCTGCTCACGCGGACCGAGCGAAACCTCTGGTGCGGGCGAGTCCTGGTGCGTATTGTATTCAAAACTCAGAATGCAGCACATGACATAGCACAGGTGCCGAAGTGAAGAAGATGCAGCTCATGGCCGGACTGCTGGCCGCCGTTGCCGTCAGTTCCTGCGCCACCGGAGGCGTTCCGGCCAAACCGGCCCCCACGCTCGCGGCCTCCCCGAGCGGCCAGCCCGCGAAGCTGTCCGGAAAAATCCAGATCTGGTCGTGGGATGTCGCGGCCAAGGCACTCGAACGTCTGGCCCCCGAGTTCGAGAAGGCGCGCCCCGGCGTCGACGTGGACGTCGTGGACATCGGCTACGACAACGCCTACGACAAGATCACCGTCGGACTCAAGTCCGGCGCCGGACTCCCCGACGTCATCACGCTCGAGGACACCGTCATCCCCGGATACGCCGAGAACTTCCCCGGCGGCCTGGTGGACCTGACGCCCGTCGCGAGCAAGTACAAGGCCGACTTCGACCCCGCCAAGTGGGCCGCCGCCTCCTCCGGCAAGGGGCTGTACGCGCTGCCGTGGGACTCCGCGCCCGTCGGCCTCTACTACCGGCGCGACTACTTCGAGCAGGCCAAGGTCGACCCGGAGTCCATCGCCACCTGGGACGACCTGGTCGCGGCCGGCGAGAAGATCAAGCAGGCCACCGGCAAACGGCTGTTCGTCACCGACGCGAGCACCCCGGCCGGCTTCACCACCCTGCTCCAGCAGCTCGGCCAGGGCTACTTCAAGGACGGCAAGGTCGCGGTGAACACCCCGGCCGCCGTCCGGGCGCTGACCCTGCTGAAGACGCTCAAGGACAAGGACCTCCTGCAGAACGAGAAGGGCTGGGACGGCCGCGTCACCGCCACCAAGGAGGGCAAGGCCGCCACCCAGCCGACCGCCGCCTGGTGGGCAGGCACGCTGACCGGCGAGATGCCGGAACTGTCGGGCAAGTTCGGCGTCATCCCGCTGCCCGCCTTCGACGCCGGTGGCGCCCGCACCTCGGCCAACGGCGGCTCCGCGCTGGCCATCACCGCGCAGACCAAGAACCAGCAGACGGCCTGGGCCTTCGTCGAGTGGCTGCTGGCCGCCAAGGAGCGGCAGGTGTCGATGATGAAGACCGAGGCGCTGTTCCCCGCCTACCTGCCCGCGCTCAGCGACCCGTACTTCGACGAGGCGCAGCCGTACTTCGGCGACCAGAAGATCAACCGGCTCTTCGCCGACCAGGTGCGCCAGATCCCGCCGGTGCAGCTGACCGGCGACGACAAGCAGGCGGAAGAGCTGCTGAAGAAGGCTGTCTCCGGCGCGCTGCTGAACGGCGATGATCCCAAGGCGGCGCTCGACGAGGCGGCCGAGCAGCTCGCCACCGCCACCAAGCGCGAGGTCGCCTCTTGACCGCGCCGACCACGTCACTCGCGCCGCCGCTGACCCGGCGGCGGCGCGGGCGGTGGCGCCGGCACACCGTCCCCTGGATCTTCGCCGGACCGGCCGCGGCGCTGATCGCGCTGTTCTTCGCCTACCCGCTGGCCGCCTCGCTCGTGCAGAGCGTCCAGCTGAAGGGCGGCGGCGTCGGCCTCGACCACTACTTCAGGATGACCGGCGACCCGTCGTTCCTGCAGTCGCTGGTCAACGTGGGGCTGATCCTGCTCGTCCAGGTGCCCGTCATGATCGGGCTGGCCACCGTGCTGGCGTACGTGCTCAACCAGTCGTGGCTGCGCTTCCGCGCCACGTTGCGGGTGGCGTACTTCCTGCCGGCCGTGACCACGCTGGTGGCGTACGCGGTGGTGTTCCGGGTGCTGCTGCGTACCGAGGGCGGCGCGGTCAACCAGATACTCGGCGTGCAGGTGGACTGGCTGAACGACCCGTTCTGGGCCCGGGTGGCGCTGATCGCCTCGCTCACCTGGCGGTGGGCCGGCTACAACGCGATCATCCTGCTGGCCGGGCTGCAGGCGATCGGCCGCGAGCAGTACGAGGCCGCCGCGATCGACGGCGCGGGCCCGATGACGACCTTCCGCCGGGTGATCCTGCCGCAGCTCAAGCCGGTGCTCGTGTTCTGCTCGATCACCTCGACCATCGGCACCCTGCAGCTGTTCGACGAGCCGCTGGTGCTGACCGGCGGCGGCCCGGGCGACGCGACGCTGACGCCGATCCTCTACCTCTACCAGGTGGGCTTCAAGCAGCACGACTTCGGCTACGCGGCGGCCATCGCCTGGGTCGTGGTCGCGCTCATCGGCGCTCTGTCGTGGCTGCAGTTCCGCTACTTCGGAAGGGAGCGCGCATGACCAGGATCGTGGTCCGGGTGCTGGCGGTGGCGGGCGCGCTGGTCAGCGTCGTGCCGTTCTACTGGATGATCGTCGCGGCCACCCACTCCAGCAGCGACCTGTTCGCCTCGCCGCCGCCGTTCCTGCCCGGCGGCGAGCTGCTGGCCAACCTGGTGCGGCTGGAGGAGAGCGTGCACTTCGCGCGGGTGCTGGCGACCAGCCTGTGGACCGCGCTCGTCTACACCGCGCTCAGCGCGCTCATCTCCGCGATGTGCGGCTACGGGCTGGCGAAGTACCGCTTCAAGGGACGCGGCCTGCTGCTCGGCGTCGTGCTGGCCACCATGATGATCCCGTTCCAGGTGCTGCTGGTGCCGTTGTTCCAGATGATGGCGAGCGTCGGCTGGGTCGACACGTACCAGTCGATCATCATCCCGTTCCTGGCGAACTCGTTCGGGATCTTCCTGATGCGGCAGGCGTTCATCGGCTTCCCCGACTCGCTGCTGGAGAGCGGCCGCCTGGACGGCGCGGGTGACCTGCGCATCTTCTACCGCATCGTGCTGCCGTGCGTACGTCCGCAGCTCGGGGCGCTGGTCATCTTCACGTTCATGTCGCAGTGGAACGCGTTCATCTGGCCGCTGCTGATGCTGAACTCCGCCGAGCACTACACGGTGCCGGTGGCGCTGAACCACCTGATCGGGCTCTCGCACGTGGACTACGCCGGGCTGATGCTCGGCGCGTTCCTGGCCACGCTGCCGCTCATGCTGATCTTCCTGCTGTTCCAGCGGCAGTTCGTGTCCGGCCTGCTCGGCGGTGCCGTCAAGGCCTGACCCGGCGCGGGGCCGGCGCGGGGCCGGCGCGGGGCCGGCGCGGGCCCGGTGCGGGCCCGGAAACTGTCGCCCGGCTCTGCCATGCTGCGGCGCACACGGGCAGGGCCGGACGCCACCGGGGCGTCGCGGCGAGCCGGCCCGTGCCGGGAGGCGGTGCGGTGTTCGACGGCGTGGACGAGATCCCCTGGAGGCGGCTCGGCCCCTGGCCGGAGCGGCGGCAGGACGGGGTGCCCTACCTGCTGCGCGCCATCGTGGACGCGCCGTCGGACGTCGGTGACAGGTCGCCGGTGTGGGGGCTGCGCTACGGGCTGGTCGACGGGTCCGGCCCCGAGGTCTACCCGGCGGCGCCGCACCTGGTGCCGTACCTGGTGGAGGCGACCGGCGTCGCCCGCCAGCCGCACCGGGGGCTGCTCGTGGAGCTGATGACCGACATCGCGGTCGCCCGGCCGTATCGCAACTTCGCACGCGACCCGGCCGCCGGGCCGGAGCCCGACTACGCGGCACTGGCGCGCACGGCCATGGTCGAACGCGCCGACGCGCTCGTGCGTCTGCTCGACGACGTCTCGCCGCGGGTGGTCGCGGCGACGGCCCGCCTGCTCGCCGTCCTGCCCGACGCCGCACCGCGTACCTTGCCCGCGTTACGCACCCGCGCCGAAAAACCGCCGCGGACGCGAGCGGGGGCGAGGGGCGATGCCGGGGCGGTGGCCTGCGTGCTGGCGGTGGCCTGGCTGGCCGCGACCGAGCACGCGACCTGGTTCGCCGACCTGCTCGGCCCGAACGACGCGCGCCCCGACCCGCTCAACGGCGAGGACGGACCTCGCGACCCCACCGACCACCCGGACGGACTACACGACCCCACCGACCACGAGGACGGACTACACAACCTCACCGACCAACCGGACGGACTTCGCAACGTCACCGACCACCCGGACGCGCATCACGACGCGGCCGACCACGAATCCGAGCGCCACGACCCGACCGACCACGAGAACGAGCGCCACGACCCGACCGACCGCCGAAGCGAGCGCCGTGACCCGGCCCCTCGCGAGGGCCGGCATCGCGAGCTGCGGGCTGCCGCCGCGGCCGGGCTCGGGGCGTCCGGCCACGGGGGCGGGCCGGGTGACGAGTCGCTGATCAGGCTGGTCGCGGACGTGCAGGCCGATCCCGGCTCGCCGCTCGACCGCATGCGCTGGTTCGGCTACGACCTGAGCCCCGTCAGCGCGGTGCTGATGCGTGCCGAGCGCTGGCACCTGGCGGTGACCCGGGAGCTGCTGAGCCGTCCGGGCGCGCGGAAGATCGGACGGCGGCTGTTCGCCGCGCGGGAGGCGATCTGGCGGTGGCGGTCCGCGCCGGCCGAGCTGCTGCCGAGCGCCGCCGGCCGGGTGCGCGACCTGCTGTCGACCCCGCCGGCCGAGCGCCGCCGCGAGGGGTTCGTCCGGGGGAAGGACTCCCTGGTGGACGCCGTCGACCTGATCGCCGAATCCGGGCAGGCCTCAGCCGCGTACGCCGACGTGCTGGCCGCGAGGCTGACCGGCGACCCCGGCGAGCCGTGGCCCGAGGCGGCGGAACCCGCCATGGTGGGGCTGGCCAGGCTGGGCGACCACCGCTGCATCCCCTGGCTCTCGGCCGCCTTCGGCAGCGACGAGTATCTCCAGTTCAGGTACCTCGACGCGGGCGACCTGATCCCGCCCATGGCGGCGCACGCCGACGCGCTGACGCCCGCCCTGCTGGCCGTTCTCGGCCCCGCACCCGTACATGGCCACATCGACTACATCGAGTGCCTGAAGGCGCTGGTCTCCTGGGGCGCGGCGGCGGCGCCCCTGTTGCCGGCGATCGCCGAGCGGCTGGCGCCGACGTACACGGCCTTCATGCTCCCGCTGGTCGGCGCGGTCGGCCCGGCGGCCGCCGCCGTCGAGCCCCAGGTACGCGCCCTGCTCGACGGCGACCGCGACCTCGGCCCCGCGGCCTGGGCACTGTGGCGGATCACCGGCGAGCCTGGCCGGGCCCCGGCGCTGCTGGCCGCGGATCTCGCCGGCTCCGGCCACCGGGCCGGTGAGATCGCCCCGCTGCTGGAACAGCTCGGCCCGGCCGCCGCGAGCGCCGTCCCGGCGCTGCGCAAGCACTTCGACAACCCTCACTACGGCCACCGGTACAACCGGGTGGCGCTGGCCCGGGCCCTGTGGGCGATCACCAGCGACAGCACCGGGCTGGTCCAGCCGCTGCTGAAGTCCCTGGCCGCCCGGCCGATGCCCGATCTGGGGCTCGGCGGGCACGGGTCGGAACTGGCCGCGATCGAGGCGCTGGGCACGATGGGCCGGGCGGCGGCCGAGGCCGTACCCGCTCTCACCGCCATCGCGTACGGCCCGGAGCGCGTGACGGAACGCGATGCCTGGGGTGATGAGCATCATCAGCGGGCCGCACAGCGCGCCTTGACCTTGATCGAAGGTGTGTGAAGCGCGCGAATCCGGGCGGAGTCGGGTCTTTCAACTAGGGCTCAACAGAACTTCAACCGCGCTCGATCACCATGGTTGTGCCATGAACCGGAGAATTCGCTCGCAGAAGGCATCAGATGAGCTCACGTCCAGGCGCTGTCCCAGCCGCCGCAGGGGTCGCTCGCGTCCTCACTCGTCCGTCGGCCGCGGCACGGGGTGACGGCATGGGCGAGGACGTTTCAGAGGACGTCGCAGAGGACGTCACCGAGGTCGTGTCGGTGATCCCGGCCGATCCCCGCTGGCAGCCCTCCCGCGAGGCGGCCGAGCGGTGCGCCGCCCTGCTGCGCGAGCTGCTCCCGGAAGGAGCCTCGGGCCAGGACGTCGACGTCGAGTGGCACGAGGCCGTCACCATCGTGCACCCGCATGAGGATCTGACCCGGATCGTCTGCCATCTGTGCGGCCGGTCGATCGATCCCGGCTGGTTGCACGCCCTGGCGGAGAGCTCGCTCTGGGACGAGTCCTTGACCGATCTCCAGGCGCAGGTGCCGTGCTGCCGGGCCCGCGTCTCCTTGACCGACCTGACCTACGAGGAGCCGTGCGGTTTCGCCCGGTTCGAGATCGCGGTGTGGAATCCCGGCCGGGGCCCGCTGACCGAGGCCGAGCTGGCCAGGCTGGGCGCCGCGCTGGGGCACGAGGTGCGTCAGATCAGGGCCCGGGTGTGAGAGTGGCGCTATTTCCTGCTGAACTTCTTGAACAGGAAGAAGTAGAGCTTGATGTACTGCCCGACGAGGATTCCGTTGATGATGGTGCCCTCGCGGATGAAGTGCGGCGCGCCGAGGAAGATCAGGCCGATCGCCGCGGACATGACCAGCAGCGTGCAGTCGAAGGCCGTCTTGATGTTGCCCCACTTGCGGCCGGTTCGCTTGAAGATCGTGTTGACGAACATGTCGACCGGCATGAGCACCAGGTTGGCGCGGATCATCAGGAACAGGCCGAACGCCAGCGTCGCGTCCGCGAACACCAGGAGGGAGAACTTGGCCGCGTAGGCGTCGAGCGCGATCCAGTCCGTCAGCATCAGGTTCAGGTCGAGGAACGCGGCCAGGACGAACGCCGGGATCAACGACAGGAAGTTCCTGAGCTTGAAGTCCTTCGGCAGGACGAGATACGTCAGCAGGAGCATCAGGATCTCGAGGATGAAGTTGAACGTGCCCTGGCTGATCTCCGGCAGCACCAGCGTCATCGTACGAGTGAGGCTGCTCTGCGGGGAGATCCCGATATTCGCCCTGATGGCCAGGCTGACGCCCAGGGTCAACAGGTAGATGCCGGCGGCGTAGGTGATCCACCGCCGCACCAGACTTCCGGTGTCGGCGACCCCGGCATCCGTTTCATGCTGCAACACAGTTGCCTCCCTGGCTGACGTGTCTGCGGTCTCTCAGACCATGAATCCGAAGCGGTCCAGCGAGATGAACAGGGTCAACAGCTTGTTGACGACCGGTTCGCCCTCGTTGTGGTGGCCCAGGTCGGCCAGGGCGGCGTCGATGGACCGGGTGGCGTCCACCAGTTCGTCCAGGTTCATGTCGGCCATGACGCCGTAGATGTCCAGCGGCAGCGACGCCCGCACCTGGCCGTCCTCGGTGACGACGCAGCCGCCGACGTAGGTGTCGAGTTCCTTGAGGTTCGCGCACATCTCGGCGCTGTCGGAGCCGACGACCACGAAGTAGGCGAACGGCGCCGGCCAGAACGTCGAGACCGCGCCGCGGTCGATGGAGACGCCCTTGAACAGGCCGTTGACGATGTGGCGCGTGCCGTCCGCGTAGCGCTGCACGACCGAGATCCGGTTCAGCGTGACGCCGTCGACCTCGGGCACGATCGTCCCGTCCACGACCGGGACCCAGACCTCCTGGGCGAACTTCAGGTGCCCGCGGCCGTAGACGTCGAAGAGGAGCACCTTCGCCCGGCCGCCGTCGGGCGAGAGCTCGATCGGGGTGAGGTCGAGCTGGCCGGGACGCAGGTCGGCGAGGCCGGGACGCGGTTCCTTGACCATGCCGGAGTAGTCGAGGTCGGTCCGCTTGAGCAGCTTCCTGTCCTGCGCGACCAGTTCGCCGCCCTTGAACACGTACCGCGGGTTGATCTTCGACAGGCTGTCGGTGAGGACGATGTCGGCGAACCTGCCGGGGGCGAGCGAGCCGAAGTCGTCGTCCTTCCTGAACGAGCGCGCGGCGTACAGGGTGCCCATCTTGATCGCGTGGATGGGGTTGAGCCCCATCTCGACGGCCAGCGAGATCACCCAGTCGATGTGTCCCTTGGTCAAGACCCGGTCGACGGAGATGTTGTCGGCGCACATCTGGAAGTTCTCGGCCGGCCAGCGGCGCTTGACGATGGCACGCAGCATCGTCTTGATCACCTCGGGGCTGCCGACCCCGAACTTGATCTGGGTCTGGAAGCCGTAGCGGATGCTCTTCTCGATGTCCTCCTCGTTCCAGACGTCGTGGTTGTTGTGCGCGCCGATGGCCGGCATGTAGTTCAGCAACATGTCGGACAGCGCGGTCACCCCCCAGTGGCTGTTGACGAAGCCGCCGTTCGCGCGCCCCAGCGCGGACTTGCGGAAGTCGTCGTCATCGCCCGTCATGTACGAGAGGTGGGCGAGCTCGCCCAGCCCGATCACCGGGTCCATCTTCAGCATGGCGTCGGTGACCTCGACCGACGTCTTCTTCCCCGGGGCGAAGGCGTAGATCCGGTAGGGCAGCTTCTGGTAATCCTTGAACAACGCCTCAGCCGCCTCGACCGCTTCCTCGCCGGCCGCGCTCGCGAAGTCCAGGGTCTCGGCGAAGATCGTGGTCGTGCCGCTCGGCACGATCGCCTCGCCGAACGCCGCCGGGTGGGCGAGCTGGGCGTCGAAGTGGAGATGCGCGTCGATCAGGCCGGGGATCGCGTAGAGGCCCTGGCCGTCGAACACCTCGCGCACCCGCACGATCGACTCGTCCGGGTTCAACGCGATGATGCGCTCGCCGTAGACGAGGATCGAGCCCTGGTAGACGGTCTCGCTGTGGACGTCCAGCACCTGGAGATTCCGCAGCAGCAGGTCCGCCTCCTTCTCGCCGTGCAGGATGTCGAAGATCGTCCGGACGTGGTCGTACTGCGCCGACACCTCGGCCGCGTCACTCGTCTTCTGCTGTCGCACCATAAGGTCCTCACTTGATTGATCGCTGATGGGATTCCGCCCGGCGGAACGAGACTCGGTGTGGCTATGAAATGGCACTGCACCGTTGCTGACAAGCAGCCGTTTTCGCACGGACTGTACGCTTTTTGCGCACGGTCCGGTCAGGGAGGTCCCATGCTCCACTCACGCTTGCTGCAATACCTCGACGAGGTCGCGCGGTACGGCTCCATCAGGGCCGCCGGCGCGCGGCTGCACGTGGCGCCGTCCGCCATCAACCGGCAGATCCTCATGCTGGAAGAGCAACTGGGCGAGCCGCTGTTCGAACGCCTGCCGCGGGGCATGCGTCCCACGCCGGCCGGCGAGGTCCTGCTCGCGCACGTCCGCAGGACGCTGCAGGAGTACCGCGAGGCCGTCAGCGAGATGCGCGACCTCCAGTCACTGCCGAGCGGCGAGGTCGTGATCGCCACGATGACCGGCCTGGCCAGCGGCGTCGTCTCGGCCGCGACCGCGAGCTTCTACGCCCGCCACCCCAGTGTCAGGATCTCCATCCGGGTGATGTCCACCCACGACATCCTGCACGCCGTGATGAGCAGCGAAGCCGATCTGGGGCTGGGATTCAACGTCCCCACTTCGCCGCAGCTGGAGATCTGCTGGCAGCTGGACACCCGGCTCGGCGTGGTCATCGCCGCGAAACACCCGCTGGCCCGCATGGAGTCGATCCCGCTGGCGCAGTGCGCGTCGTATCCCCTCATCTTCGCCGACCGGTCAATGGTGATCCACGGCATCATCGCCGACACCTTCGCCGAAGCCGGGATCAAGGTCGAGCCCGCCTTCCACACCAATTCGATCGAGACGATGAAACGGCTCGCGGCGGGTGGCGAGGCGATCGCCTTTCTCAGCAGGTTCGACATCGCCGAGGAGCACCACCACGGGACCCTGGCCTTCCGCCCGGTCCGGGACCGCGCGTTCAGCAACAACATCCTGTCGCTCATCCGCCGGGAGAAGCACGGTCATGGTCTGGCCGGACTGCTGTTCGCCGAGGAGATCGTGCAGGCACTGGAGTCCGTCGCCCATCCAGCCGTCTGACGTCCACGCCGCCTCGATTGCCCGTATATGGGGCATGCGGGGTGTCGAGGCTAATGGGTCATGCCGAGTGCCGAGGCCTATGGGTAGCCGGTTGTCGAGGCTTATGGGTCATGCCAGTTGTCGAGGCTTATGGGTCATGCCAGGTGTCGAGGCCGCGGTGGCGTCCGGCGCCTGGCGAACGCGCGGGTCACCGGCGAAGCCTCCGCCGTTCTTCGCCCGCCTGCCCGCGTACTCGCCTGGTCCTGCCGCGTTCGGCCATGATCTCCAGCACCGCCGGGTCACGCACGCACTCCGTGATGCGCCGCTGCACCCAGTCGGACCACCCGTCGAGGCGCTGCGCCACCTGCCCGGCGGGCAGTTCCCCCGCGGCCACCGCGTCGACGATCTCCAGCTCGCCGACCCGCCGCAGCGCGTAGTCACGCTGCTCCGGCGGAATCCGCCCCACCCACGCGGCCCTCTCCTCGGGGTCCACCCGCTCCACCAGCTGCACGACGACGGAGGAGGCCATGGGGAGGTCGGGTTCCAGCGGCAACAACCGGAAGAGCAGGTCACGTCCGACGCCTTCGCGGATCGCGAGGTCGTAGAGCGCCCAGCGCTGATGATCCTCGGACAACTCCCCGAGATCGACCTGCTGGAGTCGGGCGAGCTCGTGCAGCAGTTCCCGCAGTTCCTCGTCGATGTGCGCGCCGGCCTCCTCGCTCACGAATGCCCCATTCTGTTGGCCTCTTGATCGTCGAGACTGTCAGTTGGCCATGCCCGTAGCAACGCCTTCGACGCTGTCAGGACGCAAGATGCTCGTCCTGATTTCTGTCTCGGCAACACTGGCCGCCCATGATGCAGGCTCGGCCCCGGGAGCGGACTCGGTGATCCCGGTCCACGGCCGCCCCGCGCGGGGAGCGCGAGGGGCGGAGCCTCTCGCCCGGGGGCGAAGCCCCCCAGCAGGACGGTCTGAGCGGAGCGAAGGCGATGCCCTTGGCGGCCACGCCCCGTGCGAGTCTTGGGTTTTTTGCGGGGGGATGATTGTCTGTCCGAAGGAACTCTTGGGAGGCAGCGGTGACCCGTCAAATCGTTTCGGTCGTGGGTGGCAAGGAAGCCGCCTCCACCGACGTCTACGCATCCACCAATCCCGCGCGTACCAGTGAGGTCGTCGCGAACGTGGGGCTCGCCGATGCCGGCGCGTTCGCCGACGCGTGCCGTACCGCCAAGGAGGCGCAGCGCGAGTGGGCCAAGGTGCCGGCGCCGGTGCGGGGGCGGGTGATCGCGTCCATCGGACGGCTCGTGGAGGCCAACGCGGAGAGGCTGGCGCGGCTGGTCACGCAGGAGATCGGCAAGCCGTACGCCGAGGCGCTGGGCGAGGTGCGGGAGATCGTCGACACCTGCGACTTCTTCCTGGGCGAAGGACGCCGGTTGTACGGGCAGACCGTGCCGTCCGAGATGCCGGACAAGAACCTGTTCACCTTCCGTAACCCGGTCGGCGTGGCGGCGGTCATCACCGCGGGGAACTTCCCGGTGGCCGTCCCGTCGTGGTATCTGGTGCCGGCGTTGTTGTGCGGCAACGCGGTCGTGTGGAAGCCGGCCGAGTACGCGGCCGCCTCCGCGCACGCCCTCTACCAGCTGTTCGCCGCCGCCGGGCTGCCCGACGGAGTGCTGAACATCGTCTTCGCCGACGGCGCGCAGACGTTCCGCGGCCTGGAGCGGGCACTCGACGAGGGCAGCGTGCACAAGGTCGGCTTCACCGGTTCCAGCGAGGTCGGCAGGAAGGTGGGCGAGCTGACCGGCCGCCACCTGCAGTCGGCCTGCCTGGAGCTGGGCGGCAAGAACCCGATGGTGATCATGCCGGACGCCGATCTCGACCTCGCCGTCGAGGGCGCGCTGTTCTCCGGTTTCGGCACGGCCGGGCAGCGGTGCACCAGCCTGGGCACGGTGATCGTGCACGAGAGCGTGCACGACGAGTTCGTGGAGCGGTTCGGCCGCGCGGTGCGCAACGCCAAGATCGGTGAGCCCGACCAGGACGTCCTCGCCGGCCCGCTGCTCGACCAGAAGTTCGCGGACCGGTACGAGGAGTTCCTGACCTGGATCCAGCCCCACCACCAGGTCGTGTCCGGGAACACCGGAAAGATCAGCAAGGACAATCCGCACCACGACTTCACCGGCGACGACGGTCTCTACTACCACCCGGTGGTGGTCGACGGCGTGCGTCCCACCGACCGTCTCTTCCTGGAGGAGACGTTCGGACCGATCGTCGGCGTGACCACCTTCAGCACTCTCGACGAGGCCATCGAGCTGGCCAACCGTCCCGGTTACGGCCTGTCGAGCTCGATCTACACCACCGATCCGCAGCACGCCTTCCGCTTCCGCGAGGGCATCTCCGCCGGGATGGTCAGCGTCAACAACTCCACCTCCGGGGCGGAGGCGCACCTGCCGTTCGGCGGCAACGGCAAGTCGGGCAACGGCAGCCGGCAGTCGGGCATGTGGGTGCTCGACCAGTTCACCCGCTGGCAGGCGATGAACTGGGACCACTCAGGACGCCTGCAGAAGGCCCAGATGGACGTCGCGGACATCACCCCTGACCTGGACTTCCGCCTGTAGTAACGCCCGGAGAGGGGAGCCGACACCGCACGGCTCCCCTCTCCTCACGCTCACTAATCAAGTTTGACTAGCAAGCCAGGCCGTGGTTACGCTGGCGCCCCGGTAGTCAAATTTGATTAGTGGAGGGCGGATGGAGCTCGCGATCGTCGCGGAGGGTCTGCGGAAGACGTACGGCGCGAAACGGGCGCTCGACGGCCTCACCCTGACCGTGCCCAGCGGCACGGTGCACGGCGTGCTCGGCCCGAACGGCGCGGGCAAGACCACCTTCGTGCGCATCCTGGCCACCCTGCTGCGGGTGGAGTCCGGCCGCGCCCTGGTCGCCGGCATCGACGTCGGACGGCACCCGGCCGAGGTCCGCAGGCGGATCGGGCTGCTCGGCCAGCACGCCGCCCTGGACGAGGACCTCTCGGGCCGCCAGAACCTGGAACTGTTCGGACGCCTCCACCACCTCGGCCGCCGCCGCGCCACCCAGCGGGCCACGGAGCTGCTGGAGCGGTTCGAGCTGGCCGACACCGGCGGCAAACCGGTCAAGACGTACAGCGGCGGCATGCGGCGCCGCCTCGACCTCGCCGTGTCGCTGATCATCCAGCCGCGGGTCCTGTTCCTGGACGAGCCGACCGCCGGCCTCGACCCGCGCGGCCGCACCGAGGTGTGGAACGCGGTGCGCTCGCTGGTCGGCGGCGGCGCCACGGTGCTGCTGACCACCCAGTACCTGGAGGAGGCCGACCAGCTCGCCGACCGGATCTCGCTCATCGACGCCGGACGGGTCATCGCCGACGGCACCGCCGACCAGCTCAAGGCCCAGGTGGGCGGTGACCGCATCGACGTGGTGCTGCGCGAGGCGTCCCAGGTGGAGGCGGCGGCCGCGGTGCTGGCGCGCGTGCCCGGGGCCGGCGCGGTGAGCGTGGACGCGGACCGCCGGCTGATCAGCGCGCCGGTCTCGGACCGGATGAGCGTGCTGACCCGGCTGGTGGGCGCGCTGCGGGAGGCCGGCATCCAGGCCGAGGACCTGGCCCTGCGCCGGCCGACCCTGGACGAGGTGTTCCTGCACCTCACCGGCCACACCCCCACCC
>NZ_JABCPZ010000225.1 GCF_013283785.1 Nonomuraea antri | reverse complement strand
CACCACCGCGGCCCCCGCGCCCGCGCCGGCGGCCAGTGGCAACGACCAGCCGGGTACGAAGGTGACGATCGGCTTCTCGGCGCCGGCGGCCGACCATGGCTGGATCGCGGCCATCGCGAAGAACGCGCAGAGCGCCGCGCAGCAGTACACCGACGTCGACTTCAAGCCGGTCGAGCCGACCAACGACATCAACCAGCAGATCTCCGCCGTCGAGTCGCTGATCTCGCAGAAGGTGGCCGCGCTGGTCATCCTGCCGAACGATGGGCAGCAGCTCAACCAGGTCGCGTTGCAGGCCACGGCAGCCGGCATCCCGGTGATCAACCTGGACCGGATCTTCCCCGACAAGCTGGCCTACCGGACCTGGATCGGCGGCGACAACTACGGCATGGGGGTCGCGGCCGGGCATTACATCGGCAAGAAGCTGAAGGACAAGGGCGTCTCGAACCCGGTCATCGTGGAGATCCAGGGCATCGCCACGCTCCCGCTGACCCAGGATCGCAGCAAGGGTTTCGCGGACGCGCTGAAGACGTACGGCTTCACGGTCACCGCCAAGCAGGACGCCAAGTTCACCGTCGAGACCGGCAACCAGGTGGCCGCGTCGTTGCTGCAGGCGCACAAGAAGATCGACGCGCTCTGGAACCACGACGACGACCAGGGCGTGGGTGTGCTGGCCGCGATCAAGGAGGCCGGGCGCAACGAGTTCTTCATGGTCGGCGGGGCGGGGTCGCTGAACGCGATGAAGGAGATCCAGTCGGGTAGTTCGGTGCTGGAGGCGACGGTCACCTACAGCCCGACCATGGCGTCGTCGGCGGTCAAGCTGGCACGACTGATCGCTCAGGGTAAGGGCATGAGCGACCTGGTGGAGAACCAAGTTCCCCAGTCCATCACGCTCGCATCGGAGACCATTACCAAGGAGAACGTCGAGAAGTACCTGCCACTCGGCTTCGAATCCTGATCGGGGGTTGCATGTCAGACAGAACCACCGTGGGCGTGGGCATGGTCGGCTACGCGTTCATGGGCCGTGTCCACTCCCAGGCCTGGCGGAGCGTGGGGGCCTTCTTCGACCTGCCGCTGTCGCCGCGCATGGCGGTGCTCGGCGGCCGGTCGAAGGAGCGCACCGCGGCCGCGGCCGCGCAGCTCGGCTGGGCCGACGTCGAGACGGACTGGAGAGAGCTGGTGGCGCGTGACGACGTGCAGATCGTCGACATCTGCACGCCGGGCGACTCGCACGCCGAGATCGCCATCGCCGCGCTGGCCGCGGGCAAGCACGTGATCTGCGAGAAACCGCTGGCCAACACGGTGGAGGAGGCGGTGGCCATGGTGGCCGCGGCCAGGGATTCGTCCGCCAGGAGCATGGTGGCCTTCAACTACCGCAGGGTGCCCGCGGTGGCGCTGGCGCAGCGGTTCGTGGCGGAGGGCAGGCTCGGCGAGATCAGGCACGTGCGGGCGGCGTATCTGCAGGACTGGATCGTCGATCCGGAGTTTCCGCTGGTGTGGCGGTTGCGGCGGGAGAAGGCGGGCGCGGGCGCGCTGGGCGACATCGGCTCGCACATCGTGGACGCGGCCGAGTTCATCACCGGGCAGCACGTGGTGGGGGTCTCGGCGCTGACCGAGACGTTCATCAAGGAGCGCCCGCTGGCCGAGGAGTCGGCGGGGCTGGCGGCCAGCGGGTCGTCAGCGATGGGGACGGTGACGGTGGACGACGCCGCGCTGTTCATCGGCCGGATGTCGGGCGGGGCGATGGCGTCCTTCGAGGCCACGCGGTTCGCCACGGGCCGCAAGAACGCGATGCGCATCGAGATCAACGGCTCGCTGGGCAGTCTCGCGTTCGACTTCGAGTCGATGAACGAGTTGTGGTTCAGCGCGGGCGGCGGCGGGTTCGAGCGCATCCTCGTCACCGAGCCGGACCATCCGTACGTCGGCGCGTGGTGGCCGCCTGGGCACGGTCTCGGCTACGAGCACACCTTCACGCACGAGATCAAGGATTTCCTGGAGGCGATCGCCACCGGCGCCGACCCGTCACCGTCGTTCGCCGACGGGCTGCGGGTGCAGCGCGTGCTGGCGGCGGTCGAGCAGAGCGCGGCTGACGGCAGCCGTTACACGATCGTGGAGGATCGATGAGACCTGTCACGCTCTTCACCGGGCAATGGGCCGACCTGCCGTTCGAGGAGGTGTGCCGGCTGGCGGCCGAGTGGGGGTACGACGGCCTGGAGATCGCCTGCTCGGGTGACCATTTCGACGTGGCGCAGGCGGTGTCCGACCCGTCGTACGTGGAGCAGAAGCGCGCGCAGCTCGACAAGCACGGGCTGAAGGTGTGGACGATCTCCAACCACCTGGTCGGCCAGGCCGTCTGTGACCACCCGATCGACGAGCGGCACAAGGCGATCCTGCCGGCGCGGATCTGGGGCTCCGGCGATCCGGAGTCGGTGCGTCAGGCCGCGGCCGAGGACATGAAGAACACCGCCAGGGCCGCGGCGCTGCTCGGCGTGGACACGGTGGTGGGGTTCACCGGGTCGTCGATCTGGCACACGGTGGCGATGTTCCCGCCGGTGCCCGCCGCCATGGTGGCGGCCGGCTACCAGGACTTCGCCGACCGCTGGAACCCGATTCTCGACGTGTTCGACGAGGTCGGGGTGCGGTTCGCGCACGAGATCCACCCGAGCGAGATCGCCTACGATTACTACACCACGGTCAGGACACTGGAGGCGATCGGTCACCGGCCGGCGTTCGGGCTGAACTGGGACCCCTCGCACATGGTGTGGCAGGACCTCGACCCGGTGGCGTTCATCCTGGACTTCAAGGACCGCATCTACCACGTGGACTGCAAGGACACCCGGATGCGGGTCGGCGACGGCCGGCGCGGGCGGATGTCCTCGCACCTGCCGTGGGCGGACATGCGGCGCGGCTGGGACTTCGTCTCGACCGGGCGCGGCGACGTGCCGTGGGAGGACTGCTTCCGCGCGCTGAACTCGATCGGGTACCAGGGGCCGATCTCGATCGAGTGGGAGGACGCGGGCATGGACCGGCTGGACGGCGCGCGTGAGGCGCTGGCGTACATCAGGAGGCTGAACGCCATCACGCCGCCGGCCACGTCCTTCGACGCGGCGTTCGCCACGACCTGAGCGGCGGGGGATCGACGGGGCGCCGCCTGTTTCATCCGGGCGGCGCCCCCTTTTTCCGCTGTGCCGACCTCTCCTCGATTCTCCTGAGGGAAAGGTCGGGCGGGAGCGCTTCCGCCTGGCATCGCGCGTGACGCTGTTCGAGCATTTCCACCTCGACCGCGACGTGCACGACTTTTCCTTTCGCCGGGCTGTCGACGAAGGCGATGTCGGGCCGGCCGGGTGTGCGGGCGATGATGAAGCCGCCCATCATTCCTGCGGTGACGCGGGCGGAGAAAGGCAGCACGCGGAGGGTGACGGCCGGGTGGCGCGCCATTTTGGCCAGGTGCGCGAGCTGGTCGCGGGTGGTGGTTTCATCGCCGATCGGGCGGAAGAGCATCGACTCGTCGATGACGGCTCGCAGGGCGGGCGGTTCGTCCCTGTCGAAGATCTCCTGGCGGGCCATCCGGGTGGCGACGGCCTCTTCCACCTGGTCGGCGCTGACCCCGGGCCGGCCGCGCAGGACGGCGCGGGCGTAGCCCTCGGTCTGGAGCAGCCCGGGGACGAGGGTGGGCTCCCAGGCCAGCAGCTCGCTCGCGGCGGCTTCCAGCCCGAGCCACGGGTGCAGGGTCCTGACCAGCGATTCCCGTTTGCAGACGGGCAGGAGTTCGATCAGCGTGCCGGGTTCGAGGCACAGCACGTCTTCGCAGCGTGCCGCGAGGCCTCTGCTGGGCCGGCGGACGGCGCGTTCGACGGAGCCGATGAGATTGCCGGAGAAACCGATCTTGTCGCCGAGTTCGTGCTGGGTGAGACCGGCTTTCAACCGGATTCTGCGTAGTTCGTAGCCGAAACGGGCCTCGGTGCCGGCACCAGGATCCAGCTCTTTGGCAGGGCGCATGAGGGGATTCGCTCCAGGACTGGGTTCGCGTGCGCGTGAATCCATCTGGTAATTCACAAAATAGCCGGTGGATGCGCTGATCGCGAGTGGTTCGCGGGAGTGGGCGTTTGATGCGGGCGATTGATTATGTGGCGATAATTCACGATAAATTGGGAAAACGTCGCGTATTGAAACCCCGTGGGGGCCCTGGGAAGCGCTGCCGCTCGGTTCGGTCGTCGGCCTGCTGCGGGAGCTGATCGTCCCGTGGTGGGTGAGCGGGGGGTACGCCATCGAGCTGGCCGTCGGCCGCGCCTACCGCGAGCACGGCGACGTGGACGTCTCCCTGCTGCGCCGTGACCAGCTCGCGGTCCGCGACCTGCTGTCCGGCTGGGACTGTCACGTCGCCGACCCTGCGGGCGTCCTGCGGCCGTGGCGGCTCGGGGAGGTGCTGCCCGCGCGGGCGCACGACATCTGGGTCCGCGAGCACGCCACCGGCCCCTGGCGCTTCCAGCTGATGCTCGACGAGGCCGAGGGCGAGGACTGGATCTACCGCCGCTGCCCGGCCGTGCGCCGTGCGCTCGGCTCGATGACGGTCGCCGAGCCCGGGTTCCGCAGGATCGTCCCCGAGGTGCAGCTGCTCTACAAGGCCAAGGGCCGGCGCGAGAAGGACGAGCTCGACTTCACCCACACCCTGCCGCTCCTGAGCGAGGCCCAGCGGCGCTGGCTGGACGAGGCGCTGGAGCTCGAACACGGCGCGCATCCCTGGCGGGACCGGCTGTGAAGTCCTGACTCGGGGTCTTTCCCATCCTCACCCGGCACTTCACACTGGGGGCCGACGGGCCCGCTCGGGGAGGAGACCCATGTCCAGCCGCCGTGAGTTCCTGCGCACGATCTCGCTGACCGGAGCCGCGGCCGCGGCGGGCGCCGGCGCGTTCGCCGCCCCGGCGCGTGCCGCGTCGAGCGAGCCCGACGGGCAGGCCGCGAGCACTGGGGACGGCCAGGTCACGGTGGTACGCCGGGGCACGCTCATCGACGGCACGGGCGCGGCGCCCGTCCACGACGCCACCGTCGTGATCGCCGGGGACCGCATCCTGTGGGCCGGGGACGCCCGCGGCGCGGCCGCATACCGGGGCGCGCGGGTGGTGGACCTGCGCGGCAAGTACGTGCTGCCCGGCCTGTGGGACATGCACGTGCACGGCAGCCTGGCCGGGACGCTCACCCCGCCGCTGCTCATCGCCAACGGCGTCACCGGGGTGCGCGAGATGTGGGGCAACCCGGCCCTGCACGCCCTGCGCGCCAGGATCGACAGCGGCGAACTGCTCGGCCCCCGGATGGTCATCGCCAGCAACATCATCGACGGGCCGATCTCGCTGCTCGACCCGCAGCCGGTCGCCAAGGTCGCCACCGAGGCCGAGGCCAGGCAGGCCGTGCGGGCGGCCAAGGCCGAGGGCGCCGACTTCCTGAAGGTCTACTCCTTCCTCGGCCGCGACGCCTTCGCCGCGATCGCCGACGAGGCCAGACGGCAGGGGCTGCCGGTGGGCGGGCATCTGCCGTACCTGGTGACTCCGCAGGAGGCGGTGGCCGCCGGGCAGCGTTCCTTCGAGCACCTGCTCGGGCTCACGCTGGCCACGTCCACGCGCGAGGGGGAGTTCCGGCGTCAGATGGCGAGCACGCCGATCGATCCCGCCGAGCCCCGGCGGTGGTACGGCATGGTGCGCGAGTTCGAGCGCCTGGCGGCGGAGAGCTACGACCATGCCAAGGCGCGGGCGCTGTTCGAGCTGTTCGTCAGGAACGACGTCCGGCAGTCGCCGACGCTGAAGGTGCTGCGCGTCCTGTCCCAGCCGGCCGACACCTACGCGCACGACCCGCGCCTGAAGTACGTGCCCAGGCTCTACCGGGAGTTCTGGGCGGAGGCGATCAAGGCGTCCGCGCCTTCGACGCCGGAACAGATCCGCCGGCAGCGCCGGTTGTTCCAGTCCCTGTCGTGGCTGGTGGGGGAGATGTACCGGGCCGGGGTGCCGCTGATCGGCGGCACCGACTGCCTCAACCCGTACGTGATCCCTGGCTTCAGCGTGCACGACGAGCTCGCGCTGCTCGTCGCGGCCGGGCTGCCGCCGATGGCCGCGCTGCGGACCATGACCCGCGACGCCGCCCGCCACCTGGGCCGGGAGGCCACCATGGGCACCGTCACCGCGGGCAAGGTCGCGGACCTGCTGGTGGTGGACGCCGACCCGCTGGCCGACATCGGCAACACCCGCAGGATCCACGCGATCGTCACCCGCGGCCGGCTCATCACGCGCCGGCGGCGTGAGCAGATCCTGGCCGAGGTCGAGGCCGCGGCGGCCGATCCGCAGGCCGGCACGATGCCGCTGGTGATGCCCGCCTGCGCCTGCCACCGTGCCTGACCGTCAGCCGGGGAACCGGCCGGGCCTGACCCTCAGCCAAGGAACCGGCCGTGCCTGACCGTCAGCCGGGGAACTGGTAGTCCTCGCTGATGCGGCCGTCGTCGTCCAGGATGACCATCTCGAGTCCGCCGCCCACCGCGTCGCCGCCGCCGGCGGGCACCATCTCCCAGGCGAACTTGACCACCCGGTTCAACCGCACCGCGCTGCCTTCCGCGGCGCGGAAGACGTACTCGCCGGGCGCCACGAACTCCTCGTGGGCGCGCGCGGTCCGCGCCTCGATCGCGTCGTGGCCGCGCGCCTCCAGCGTGGTGGCGGTGAAACCGAGCCTGGCGGCCTCCTCGCGGATCTCCTGCGGCGGGTGCAGGACGTGGACGCCGTCCCCGGCCCACAACTCCTCCACCGCGGCACGGCGCACCTTGGCGTCCGGCTCGTTCCACACGGCCGCGTAACGGGTGGCCAGGTCCTGCGCATCGACGTACATGAATCCTCCTCAGGGTCGAGAACGACTCTCGCGTGCGGAGGACGGCCGGGCAATTCCCGGCGGGGAATGACCGGGCCTGTCGCTGGACGCGGCGCCGGCCCATCGACCAGCATGAGTCGATGCACCTGGACTGGAACGCCGAGCTGCACGACCAGCTCGACTGGCACTGGACCAACCAGCTCCGCCCGCGCCTCGACGGACTGACCGACGAGGAGTACTACTGGGAGCCGGTGCCCGGCTGCTGGACGATCCACCGCGAGAGCGACGACGGCACGCTGACCATCGACTGGTCCTACCCGCCGCCAGACCCGGAACCGGTCACCACCATCGCCTGGCGGCTCGGCCACCTGATCGTGGGCGTGTTCGGGCTGCGTAACGCCTCGCACTTCGACGGCCCGCGCACCGACTACGAGACCCACCCGTACGCGGCCACCGCCGAGCAGGCCCTCTACCAGCTCGACCAGGCCTACGCCCGCTGGTCGGCCGGGGTGCGCTCGCTCGGCGACGAGGGCCTGGCCAGGCCGTGCGGCCCGGCGGAGGGCCCGTACGCGGAGCGGCCGATGGCCTCCCTGGTGCTGCACATCAACCGGGAGGCCATCCATCACGGCGCGGAGCTGGCGTTGCTGCGCGACCTGTGGGCCCAGCGCGAACCCGTCAGTCCATGATGACGATCTGACGCAGCACCTCGCCGCCGCGCAGCGCCGCCACGGCGTCGTTGAGGTCGGACAGGCGGATCCGGGAGCTGATCATGGATTCCAGATCGAGCTGGCCGGACTTGTACAGGTCGGCGAAGTACGGGAAGTCGTGCCGGACGTCGGCCTCGCCGTACAGGCTGGACAGCAGGTTCTTGCCCTCGAACAGCAGGCTGAAGGCGGAGATCGACACCATGTCGTCCATCGCGCCCGCGCCGACCACGACGACGTCGCCGCCCTGCCGCGTGACCTGCCAGGCGCTCTGGATCGTGGCGGACTTGCCGACCACCTCGAAGCCGTAGTCGAAGCCCTTGCCGGCGGTCAGCTCGTTCAGCGCGTCGGGGACCTGCTCGGGCGTGACCGCGTGCGTGGCCCCGACCTTCCTGGCCAGCTCGTGCTTGGACGTCAGCGGGTCGATGGCCAGGATCGTCCTGGCGCCGGAGACCCGCGCGCCCTGGATCACCGACAGGCCGACGCCGCCGCAGCCGATCACCGCGACCGTCGAGCCCGGGCGGACCCTGGCGGTGTTGATCGCGGCGCCCACGCCGGTGGTGATGCCGCAGCCGATCAGGGCCGCGGCCTCCCACGGCACGTCGTCGGCGATCTTGATGGCGCCCTGCCAGGGGACGATGATCTCCTCGGCCCAGGTGCCGCAGCCGGCCATGCCGAACACGGTCGCGTCGTCGCCGCCGAGCCGGAAGTTGCCCTTGCTGAAGGACTCGATCACGAACTTCATGCACATGTACGGCTGCCCGCCCAGGCACAGGTCGCACTCCTGGCACGCCGGCCGCCAGTTGATCACGACGTGGTCGCCCGGCTTGAGCGACGTGACGTGCTCGCCCACCTCGACCACCTCGCCCGCGCCCTCGTGGCCGGGGACCAGCGGCACCGGCTGCGGCAGCACGCCGGACATGGCCGACAGGTCCGAATGGCAGACGCCGGTGGCTCTGATGCGCACCCGCACGTCCGTCGGTCCGACCGGGGCCAGCGTGACGTCGTCGCGGATGTCGAGTTTGTCGTTGCCTACGGCGTGCAGGATCGCGGCGCGCATGTGGGGTTCCTCCTCCAGCTCATTCCTCGGGCGCTATTCCTCGAGGGACAGGGCGGCTTTGGGGCAGGACCGGACCGCGTGGCGGACCCGGTCCAGCATCTCGGGGGGTGGTTCCGGCAGCAGGATGTGGAGCTGGTCGTCGTCGTCGACCTCGAACACCTCGGGCGCCAGGCCCATGCAGACCGCGTTGGCCTCGCAGACCAGCTCGTCGACCTTGATCTTCATGTGAGCCTCCTGTGATCCCATGAGACCACTTTGGTGCGCTCGACGAGGTACGCGACCCGCTTCCGCCCGGTCTGCTCGACATAGGGCCGCAGCAGGTCGTCGGGCACGCCGGGGGTCATCCTGCGGGCGATGCCCATGCCGATCTCCATGACGTGGCCGCGGTCCGTCACCTGCTCGGCCTTGCCGTACAGCAGGACGCCGCGCAGTTCGTCGTAGTTCTCGCCGGCCTCGATCAGGCAGCTCACCCGGGGATCCCGCGCCAGGTTGAGCGCCTTCTGCGCCTTCTGGTACGTCCAGAAGGCGATGCGTCCCTCGTCGAGCCCGTAGAACATGGTGACCAGGTGCGGGGTTCCGTCCGGGTTGATCGTCGCCAGCTGGAGCTTGCGTGAATCCGCCAGGAAGGCGGTGACGTCGTCGTCGGACATCGCGATGCGAGCGCGCTGATTCACGTTGCTCAGTAGAACAGGTTGCAGAATGCCGGGCAAGAGGTCGGTGGAATGTTGTTCGGTTCCACTAGGGTGCATCCCTATGACGATGCCGCCCGAACTGCGCTACGCCGCCGAGCACGCCAAGGGTTTCATGCCGTCGACGGAGGGTCTGGCCCTGTTCGAGGCCGCCCGCCGGTACGGCGAGCGCGGCCCGATCTGCGAGATCGGCACCTACTGCGGCAAATCCGCCATCTATCTCGGGGCGGCCGCGCGGGTGACCGGGTCGGTGGTCGTCACCGTCGATCACCACCGCGGCTCGGAGGAGATCCAGCCCGGCTGGGCGCACCACGACCCGACACTGGTCGACCCGCGCTTCGGCAAGATGGACTCGCTGCCCACCTTCCGCACCACGATCGCCGCGGCCGGGCTCGAAGACCAGGTGATCGCCGTCGTCGGCAAGTCCGAGCAGGTCGCCAGGCTCTGGAACACGCCGCTCGGCCTGCTGTTCATCGACGGCGGCCACTCCGAGGAGCCGGTGACGCGCGACTACGAGGGCTGGGCGCCGCACGTCATGGTGGGCGGGGCGCTGGTCTTCCACGACATCTATCCCGATCCGGCCGACGGCGGGCAGGCGCCGTACCGGGTGTACCTGCGCGCGCTGGCGTCGGGCGCGTTCAACGAGGTCGCCGTGGAAGGCTCGGTACGCGTGCTGGAGCGGGTCGGCCCGGGGATCTGAGCCTCACGCCGGGGTGAGCTCGAACACCGGGTGATGCCTCGCCTCGGCGACGAAGTCCGCCTCCGGGGAGTCCACGGCGGCCTGGAAGTACGGCCGGGTGGCGGTGGCCACGCGGACGTAGCGCTTGAGCACGGGCCCGGCCTGCCGCGGGCCGACCTCCCTGACCGTGTAGGCCCGCTGGGTGAACCGGCGGCGCAACAGCACCCGGCCGGCCGCTCTTGCGGCCCTGGGTGGTCAGCAGGTATGAACCGGGCAGCAGGCCCGCCCAGACGAACGCGCCGATGATCGTGTCGCCCACCCGGCGGCCGCGGCTGGGCCGGTATCGCCGTGCCGGTCGGAAGGCGTCGTCAGGGCGCTCGGGCGTCGGATCGGCCATCTCCCGCACCTCTCATCGGTTGCCTCACGGAGTTCCGATGTCCGCAGCCTATGCAAGGAGGTGGGAAGACGGGCGCCGCCCGCGTGTCAGTGGCGGTGCCTGCGGGTCCAGGCGCGGCGCGTCTGCGCCTGCCAGCGCTGGAAGTCCTCGTGCGTGTGCGCCTCGTGCCCGACCGCGGCGAGCTCGCGCTCGGCCCAGCCGGCCGCCTCGTCCGGCTGGGCGCCGGCCAGGATCGGCGCGGCCTGCGCCACGTGGTCGGGCAGCGTCCCGGTACGCAGCCTGGCCGCCACCGCGAAGGCGCAGCCCTGGGCCAGGTGGGCGCGGAAGCCGTCGGCGCCGGCGTGCTCGGTCAGCCACCACAGCTCGTCGGCCTCGGCCCCGCCGGTGCCCGTCGCCGCGAACCCGACGCCGCTCCACAGGTCGCCGCGCCGCCCGGCGGGGAACGCGCCGATCCTGGCCGCCACGTCGTCGGGCGAGGCGCAGTCGTGGTACCACAGCAGCCGGCCGAGTCCCTGGTCGAACAGCGCGCAGTGCGCCCTGGACAGCAGGTCGGGCATGGTGCGCTCGCCCACCATCCGGTCGGCTCTCGACAGGCTCCACTGGAAGCCGAACCCGTCCACGGCCAGCCAGCGCAGCAGCGGATGCGTGCGCCGCGCCCCGCGCACCGGACGCAGCCGCAGCAGCGCGTAGCCGCGCCCGGCCCCGAGGTAGGCGGAGTAACGGTGCTGCTGGGCGTGGCCGATCAGCAGCTCGTGCAGGCGCCGCCCACGGTTCAGCGTGAGCAGGTCGAGCATGGTGCAGGCGGCGGCCGCACCCTCGTAGCCGTGGCCCCGCCGCTCGGCGGGCAGCTCGTCGACCTTGCCCGGCTCGCGCGACATGACCGCGTTGAAGCCGAAGACGTACGCCTTCTCGGCCTCCTCGAAGACCACCCGCGCCGCGCCCCGCCGGAGCCGGAACCGCCGCCTGCTCAGGTCGAACTCGCGCGGATCCCTGGCCAGCCAGCGCCGCAGCCCTCGGGCCGGGGACAGTGTCGGCTCGGTCCTGTCCTGATCCAAGAACGATGTTGTGCCCGTGTCGCCCACGCTTCCCCCGAAGACGCCTCGTACGTCACTCAGAAGCTAGTAAGCGCACTGCGCCGTTTACCGGAGCCGCACCGCATTTCCTGGCAAAGAACCCGTAAAGTCCCTTGCGGCCGGATTACTCGTACCCGACGGTGGTCTGCTTGTGCCCGACGGTCTCGCGCGGCGCGCACCCGCACGGGGTGGCCGGGTCGGCGGTGGCGGTGGAGACGGTGGTGGTGGAGACGATGTCGCGGAACAGCCCCGAGCCTGGCGTGAGCCCGAGCAGCGCGTCGGCGGCCAGCACGACCGCGGCGGCGGTGTAGCCGGAGCGCTCGTGCGGGAAGTGCTTGCGGTTGACGAACTGCCAGCCCGTCCAGTACGAGCCGTCCTCGTGCCGCAGGTGCTGCATGTCCGTGAACAGCCGGGCCGCGCGTTCGCGGTCGCCGATCGCGTCGAGCGCCAGCACCAGCTCGCACGTCTCCGCCCCGGTCACCCACGGCTGGTCCGACACGCACCTGATGCCCAGCCCGGGCACCACGAACGTGGCCCACTCGCGCTCGACCAGCTCGTACGCCCGCTCGCCGCGCACCGCGCCGCCGAGCACCGGGTAGTACCAGTCCATCGAGAAGCGGCTCTTGTCGGCGAACGCCTCGGGATGGGCCTGCAGCACGTGTGCCAGCCGGTCGGCGGCCAGCTCCCAGTGCGGCTGCGGGTCGCCCAGGTGGTCGGCCAGCAGGACCCCGCAGCGCAGCCCCTGATGAATGGACGAGCAGCCGGTCAGCAGCGCGTACGCGGCGGCCGTGCCGTGCGCGTCACGCTCCCAGACGATCTCGCCGCGCTCGGTCTGCAGCCCCACCACGTAGTCGAGCGCGGCCTTGACCATCGGCCACCTGGCCTCAGTGACCGCCTGGTCGCCGGTGACCAGGTGGTGGTGCCAGAGGCCCGCCGCCACGTACGCCGCGTGGTTGGACTCGCCGCCCGGCTCCGTCGGCACGCCGTCGACCAGCTTCATCGGCCACGAGCCGTCGGCGCGCTGGTGCCTGGCCAGCCAGTCGTAGCCGCGCCGCACCTCCTCCGACAGCCCGGCGACCGACATGGCCATCAGGCATTCGAGGTGGTTCCACGCGTCCACGTGTCCTTCGGGCCAGGGCACGCCGCCGTCGTCCTGCTGGATCGCGGCGATGCTCCCGGCCGTCCGCACGACCTCCGCGCGGGAGATCATGGCTTCCTGACGTAGAGGACCACGCTCTTGCCGATGATCGGGTTGAGCAGGGCTTCGGCGATCCTGGTCGCCGCCGGGCGCTTCATGATGTCCCAGACCAGCAGCTCGTGATACGCCTTGGCGAGCGGGTGGTCGTCGTTGTTCACGCCGACCGCGCACTTGATCCACCAGTACGGCGCGTGCAGCCCGTGCGCGTGGTGGTGCGGGCCGATGGTGAAGCCGATCGACTTCAGCTTGGCCGACAGCTCGGCAAGCGTGTAGATGCGCACGTGGCCGCCGGGCGCGGTGTGGTAGTCCTCGTCCAAGGCCCAGCAGATGCGCTCGGGCAGGAAGCTCGGCACGGTGATCGCGGCCGTGCCGCCGGGCTTGAGCACCCGGAAGATCTCCCGCATCGCGGCCATGTCGTCCGGGATGTGCTCCAGGACCTCGGCGGCGATGACCCGGTCGAAGCTCGCGTCGTCGAACGGCATGTCCAGGGCGGTGCCCTGCACGGTCTCGCCGGTGGCGCCCAGCGGGACCTCGCCTGCCTTGTCCATCGCCACGAACATGGCCGCTACGTTGTCCAGCTCGGACTGGTCCATGTCGAAGGCGATGACGTCCGCGCCCCTGCGCAGCACCTCGAAGGCGTGCCGGCCACCGCCGCAGCCCAGGTCGAGCACGCGTACGCCGGGCCCCACGGGCAGCCGGGCGAAGTCCACCGTCAGCACTTGTCGCTTCTCCTCGTGTTAGCTCAGGGACGGGTACGGCGATTGGCTCTCAGTGACGGCGGACGCGGCGGGCCGCCATGGCCTCGCGGTAGGCCTCGACGGTCTTCTTGGCCACGACGTGCCAGGTGTAGCGCTCCATGACCCGGTCGTATCCGGCCTGGCCCACCCGCTCGCGCTCCTCCGGCGAGTCGTGCAGCCGGCGCAGCACCGCGGCCAGTTCCTCGGGGTCGCCCGGGGCCACCTGGATCGCGGCGTCGCCGACCACCTCGGGCAGCGCGCCGGTGCGGCTGGCCACCAGCGGCGTGCCGCACGCCATGTGCTCGACGGCGGGCAGCGAGAACCCCTCGTACAGCGAGGGCACGACCGAGATCTCCGAGGTGGCGATCAGCTCGCCCAGCTCGTCGTCGGAGATGCCGTGCACGAACCTGACCCGGTCGGCCAGCGACAGTTCCTGCACGAGCTGCTCGGTGGGCCCGCCTGGGGTGGGCTTGCTGACGACGGTGAGGTTCACGTCTCGTTCCGTGGCCAGTTTCGCGACCGCGCGCAGCAGCGTGGCGACGCCCTTCATGGGCGAGTCGGCGCTGGCGACCGCGACGATCGAGCCCTTGCGCCTGGGCTTGTCCGGACGCGGGTGGAAGTAGCGGGTGTCGACGCCGAGCGGGATCAGGCGCATGTTGGCCTGCGGGACGTTGAAGTCGCGGTGGATGTCGGCCAGCGACGACTCGCTGACGGTCAGGATCGGGCTCAGCCGCGGCGCGACGCGCGACTGCATCTTCACGAAGCCGTACCAGCGGCGCATGCTCAGCTTCTTGGCGCCCTGGGCGGCCTCCAGCTCGATGCGGCGGTCGACGCTGATCGGGTGGTGGATGGTGCCGACCACCGGGAACAGCTTCTGGATGCCGAGCAGGCCGTAGCCGAGTGTCTGGTTGTCCTGGACGACGTCGAAGTCGCCGACGCGCTTCTTCAGCTCGCGGTAGGCGCGCAGGGTGAACGTCAGCGGCTCCGGGAAGCCGGCCGTCCACATGGTGCCGACCTCCAGCAGGTCGATCCAGTCGCGGTATTCGTGCAGCTTGGGCGTTCTGAACGGGTCCTCGTCGCGGTACAGGTCGAGGCTGGGGACCTCGCGCAGGATCACGCCCTCGTCGAGCTCCGGGTACGGCGGCCCGGAGAACACCTCGACGTGGTGACCGAGCGCGACCAGCTCACGGCTCAGATGACGGAGATACACGCCTTGCCCGCCACAGGTGGGCTTGCTGCGGTAGGACAGCAGCGCGATCCGCAGCGCGTCGCTCACGGACACCCCTTTCTCCGCCGGTAGGCACCCGGTTTTCCGCCGGTAGGCACCCGAGATGGGCGTGTACCGTGAAAGATGACCTTAGCCCGAGAAGGCTACCACTCGGTAGATCGCCTGGAATCGTTCACAACGACTTCCGCAGCCCGTGCGAACTGCGCAGTTGTCGTTACCGAGCGCGATTCTGTGGAACGTGTTCTAGGCTGCTTGATGCTCCTTTGAGGCGCTTGGCTGTACATTCCCGTCCCAACGGACGCGATACGCGATAAGTGGAGGACCTCTTGGCCAGGCGCGCTCTGATCACCGGCATCTCCGGCCAGGACGGCTCCTACTTGGCCGAGTACCTGCTCGGCCAGGGATACGAGGTGTGGGGTCTGGCCAGAGGGCAGGCCAATCCGCGGGTGTCGCGCATGCGCAAGCAGTTCGCCGACGTGCGGATCGTCCGGGGTGATCTGCTCGACCAGGGTTCGCTGATCTCCGCGGTGGAACGCGTTCAGCCGGACGAGGTGTACAACCTGGGCGCGATCTCGTTCGTGCCGATGTCGTGGGAGCAGTCCGAGCTGACCGGCGAGGTCACCGGAATGGGCGTGTTGCGCATGCTGGAGGCCATCAGGGTGTGCTCGGGCGTGTCGCGGAACGGGGGTACGGCCCGCGGCGAACAGATCCGGTTTTATCAGGCTTCGTCGTCTGAGATGTTCGGCCAGGTCAGCGAGACGCCGCAGAACGAGCGCACGTCCTTCCATCCGCGCTCGCCGTACGGCGTGGCCAAGGCGTACGGGCACTTCCTGACCCAGAACTACCGCGAGTCGTACGGCATGTTCGCCGTCTCCGGCATCCTGTTCAACCACGAGTCACCGCGGCGCGGGGCCGAGTTCGTGACCAGGAAGGTCTCGCTCGGCGTGGCGCGCATCAAGCTCGGCCTGGCCGACGAGCTGCGCCTGGGCAACCTGGAGGCCAGGCGCGACTGGGGTTTCGCCGGCGACTACGTGCAGGCCATGCACCTCATGCTGCAGGCCGACAAGCCCGAGGACTACGTGATCGGCACCGGGCGCATGAAGTCGGTCAGGGAACTGGCCGAGGCCGCGTTCGCGGCGGCCGGGCTGGACTGGGAGCGGTACGTGGTCACCGACCAGACCCTGCACCGGCCCGCCGAGGTCGACCTACTGTGCGCCGACCCGAAGAAGGCGCGGGCGCAGCTCGGCTGGGAGCCGAAGGTGTCGTTCGACGAGCTGGTGGCCATGATGGTGGAGGCCGATCTGCGGCTGCTGTCCAACGGCGACGACCCGGAGCACGACTCGTCCTGGCCGTGACCAGGTGCCGTTTCAGCGTGGCGTGGTCTGCGACGGGGTGAAGGGGGCGCCGTGGCCGGGGACGACGAGGTCGGCGACCGCGAGCACGCGCTCCCTGCTGGCCCGCAGTAGCGCGCGGTCGATGGTGACCGGGTCGTCGGCGGGGCCGTCCGCCCGCCACCACAGGTCTCCGGCGAACGCCACCACGCCCTGCTCCGTGCCGGCCAGCAGCGTGATGTCCTCGGCGCTGTGGCCGGGGGTGGCGATCAGCTTGACGGACGGGGTGAACTCGTAGCCTTCCGCGTCCCTGTCGGTCCAGTCGTGCCCGAGGTAGACGGCCTTGTGGTCGTGCACGCGGGCCCGGCCGAACAGGCCGACGTTGAGGATGTTGTCGGGGTGGTGGTGGCTGAGCACCACGTCCGTCACGTCGGCGGGGCCGAGCCCGAGCCCGGCCAGCGCATCGGTGATCACGGACTGGCTCGCGACCATGCCCGGGTCGATGACGATGTGCAGGTCGCCGTCCGTCACGTATGAGACGGTCGCGGCCACGCCCGGGCCCGTCGAGGACGTGTAGCCGGTGGCGAGAACGTGGAACGCGGCCTGGCGGCCGGTGGGTGCGTCGGTCATGCGATGCAGTCTGGCCAGGGTGCGATCTCGGCGAAAAGTGGCAGGATTGCCCACTATCGTGGGTTTCGTGCCAGCCTTCCGATCGGTGGTCGCCTACGCGCCCCAGGGCGTCACCGGGCTCGCGCTCGGCATCGTGAACGAGATCTTCCGCCGTCCCGGGTTCGACTTCGTGATCTGCGGCGAGCGTCCCGGCTCGCTGGAGACCGACCTCGGGCTGCCGCTGCGGGTCGAACACGGCCTCGACCGGCTCGCGCGGGCCGACCTGGCGCTGGCGCTGCCCGGGGCCGGCTTCCGCGCCGATCCCGCGCCCGCCGCGCTCGCCGCCTTCCGCGCGGCGCACGAGCGGGGCGCGATCGTCGCGGCGCACTGCGTGGGCACGTTCCTGCCGGCCGCCGCCGGGCTGCTCGACGGGCTGGAGGCCACCACGCACTGGCGCTTCGCCGCCGACCTGGCCGCTCGCCATCCGGCGGTCCGGGTACGGGCCGACGCGCTCTACGTCGACCAGGGACGGATCGTCACCGGCGCGGGCGCGGCGGCCGGGATCGACCTGTGCCTGTACCTGATCCGGCGCGAACACGGCGCGGCGGCGGCCGGCGAGATCGCCAGGGACCTGGTGACCGCGCCCTACAGGTCGGGCGGGCAACTGCAGTACCTGGCGGCCCCGGTGCCCGGCGACGGCGACGACGAACGGCTCACCGACGTGATCGCCTGGGCCAGGGGCAGGCTGGACCGGCGCATCACCGTCGACGAGCTGGCCGCCCGCGCGCTGATGAGCCGCAGGTCCTTCGCCCGCAGGTTCAAGTCGGCGACCGGGGCGACTCCGTACGCCTGGCTGCTGGCCCAGCGGATGAACCTGGCCGAGGAACTTCTGGAGAGCACCGAGCTGTCCGTGGAGGAGATCGCCCATCGGGTGGGCTACGGCAGTGCGGCGGTGTTCCGCGAGCAGTTCGCGCTGCGCCGCGGGGTGCCGCCGCGCGACTACCGCAAGGCGTGGCAGGCGGGGCTGGATTCGGGGC
>NZ_JABCPZ010000224.1 GCF_013283785.1 Nonomuraea antri | reverse complement strand
GTCTCGGCGGGCGGGGGCGAGCCGGGGGCGAGTGTCACGCGGACCCGGTAGCTGACCAGCTCGATCTCCCCGCGCTGGGCGATGCCGTACACCTGCTCGTACCTGGCGAAGAACCGGCGCTCCAGCTCGGGCCTGGCGGGCGTCCAGCCGATCGTGAGGTCGTGGGACTGGCCGGTGAAGCGGGCGTCCACCGAGCGCGAGACGCGCACGGCCGGGTCCGCGGGTGACACGCCGAGGTCGGCGGCCGCGGCGGCGGTCAGCTCGGCGAAGATCGGCTCGGGGTCGCCGGCGTTCAGCCGCGTCAGCACCCGGTTGGTGGACAGCGCGCCCGACAGCAGCCCGGCGGCCGAGCCCACGCCGCAGTGGCGCGGCACCACCACGGTGGCGATGCCGAAGCGCGCGGCCAGCCCCGCCGCGTGCATCGGCCCCGCGCCGCCCAGCGCGACCAGCGCGAACCCGCGCGGGTCGATGCCCCGCTGCACGGTCACCACGTGCACCGCCGCGGCCATCGAGGCGCTGACGATCTCGTGCACCGCGTACGCCGCCTCCGCCCGCGAGACGCCCAGCGGCCCGGCCAGCCGGTCCAGCGCCTTGGCCGCCAACGCCGGCGACAGCGGGATGGACGCGGACGCGAGGTACCCGAGCACCAGGTTCGCGTCCGTCACCGTGGGATCGCCGCCGCCCAGCCCGTAGCAGGCGGGGCCGGGGGAGGAGCCCGCCGAGCGCGGGCCGACGTGCAGCGACCCGGCCGCGTCCAGCCAGGCGACGCTGCCGCCGCCCGCGCCCACCTCCGCCAGGTCGATGGCCGGGGTCTTGATCGGCACGCCGGTTCCCGCGCGGCGGCCGCCGAAGCTGCCCTTGCCGCCGACGTGGAACTCGTGCGTGATGTCCGGCCGGCCGTTCCTGACCAGGCAGGCCTTGGCGGTGGTGCCGCCCATGTCGAAGGAGACGACGTCCGGGCGGCCGGTGCCGGCCGCCGCCAGCGCCCCGGCGGCGGGTCCCGACTCGATCGTGGCCACCGCCCGCTCGGCGGCCAGCTCCGCGGAGATCACGCCGCCGCTGGACTCCATGACGTGGACGGGCGCGCTGACCCCGATCTCCGCCAGCCGCTCGCGCAGCCGTGACAGGTACGAGGCCATCAGCGGGCCGATGTAGGCGGACATGACGGTGGTGGTGGCCCGTTCGTACTCGCGGATCTCCGGCCAGATCTCCGACGAGGCGACCACGGCCGGCACGGACTCGCGCAGGATCTCGGCCACCCGGCGTTCGTGCGCGGGATTGGCGTAGGCGTGCAGCAGGCAGACGGCCGCCGAGGTGATGCCGCGGGCGGCGATCTCGGCGGCCGCCGTACGCACCGAGTCGTCGTCCAGGGGCAGCAGGACCTCGCCGCGCGCCGACATGCGCTCGCTCACCTCGAAACAGTCGGCGGGGTCCACCGGCGGGGGCGGCGGCGTGAAGCGCAGGTCGTAGCGGTCCTCCTCGACCCTGGCGTAACGGCCGAGCGGGACGGTGGCGCGGAAGCCGCGCGTGGCGACGAACGCCACCCGCGCGCCGGTGCGTTCCAGCACCGCGTTGGTGGCCAGGGTGGTGGCGTGGACCACGCGCGTGACCTGCGCGGGCGCGACGCCCGCGAGCACGCGCGTAACGCCGGACACGATCCCGGCGATGGGGTCGTCGTGGGTGCTCAGACACTTGACCACCGACAGGGTGCCGGTGGGGGCGCGCAGGACCACGTCGGTGAAAGTGCCGCCGACGTCGACGCCGATCGCGTAACCCATTCGGGTACGGTAGATCACAAGCAAGCGCTTGTCTATGTGGGGATCTATTGACTTACGGCAGGTGATTGGGACGCTGGTCCTAGTCCTTGCGTTTGGAGCGGAGATGGCGCGCCTGACAGCTCTGGCCGGCGGTGTCGTGGCGGCACTCGTCCTGCTCACCCTGCCCGCCACCCGGCCGGCGGCCGCGCACGAGCATCCCAGCGGCATCACCGACCTGGTCACCCCGGCCGTGGTCAGGGTGGAGGCCGTGTCGCACGTGGAGATCACACTGCTCGATCACATCGGTGAGCTGAAGCACGTGGAACGGTCCTACGACGTGCCCATCGGCTCGGGCACCGGCACGGTCGTCAGCCCCGACGGCACCGTCGTCACGCTCAAACGCCTGGTCGAGAGCGAACAGGACATGGCGATCTACGCGGCCAACCGCGTCTTCGCCGAGCATCACAAGGTGAAGATCCCGCTCGACGACCAGCGGCACGAGCTGTCCGACGACGTGCTCGACCGCCACCTGAAGCAGTGCTACCCGCCCAAGACCAGCACCGCCACCTGCATCACCAAGGTCACCACCAAGGTCACGATCTTCCCGAACGTGTCGCCGGCCAGCACCGAGGGCTACCAGGCCAAGGTGGCCAAGACCGGCGACAAGCCGGACAGCCCGGCCGTGCTCGTCCCGCTGACCCCGGCCGCGGGCACCGTCGGCATGCCGACCGCGCCGCTGTCCGACAAGGTGCCCGACCAGGCCGGCGCGCCCACCAACATCGCGGGCTTCCTCGGCCGGCCCGGGCCGAAGGCGCCGCACACGGTCGAGATCGCCCACCTGGGCAAGGGCGGCGTCGCCGGCGAGGCGGGCCGGCCGTTCACCGACCCCGACAAGAAGGTCGACGAGCCGGTCAAGCTGGGCGGGCTGGCCGACCGCGGGCTGGCCGGCGCGCCGGTGATCGGCGACAAGAACGGCCACGTCATCGGCATGCTGGTGGGCGGTGGCAAGACGGCCAGGATGATCGGCGTCAGGGAGATCACCTCCGTGCTGGCCAAGGCCGGGGTGAACGCCCGCAGGGGCACGATCGACGCGGCCTTCGAAGCGGCGCTGTCCCGCTACCACTCCCAGTACTACACCGAGGCCGCGCCGGGCTTCCAGCGCGTGCTGGAGCTGTATCCCGGCAACGTGGTGGCCGCCGCGCTGCTGAAGACCTCGCTCGACAAGCGCGGCGGCCCCGAGGACAAGGGCACCCAGAAGCCGCTCCCCACCCCGGCGGGCTCGACGCCGCTGTGGCCGTTCCTGGTGGCGGCCGGCGTCCTGTTCATCGCCGCGGGCACCGGAGCGTATTTTTTGTGGCGTCGCCGTACTCATGAGGAATTGACAGCGCCGCCGCGGCCGATGGAGGCGAGTCAGCCGTTCGACGACGGGATCAACCAGACCGTCATGGTGCGGCGCTCGCAGACCTTCCACGCGATCCCGCAGCAGCAACAGGTGATGACGGCTCAGGAGCAGTCCGTGAAGTACTGCACGTCGTGTGGAATGCGGCTCGGCCCCGCGCATCGGTTCTGCGGTTACTGTGGTCACCCCAGCGAGACGTGATGCAATTGAACGACAGATCCCTCATCGGCCAGGAAGTCGCCGGATACTACATCGAGGACATCGTCGGCAAGGGCGGCATGGCCGTCGTCTACCTGGCGCTCGATCCCCGGCTCAGCCGACGGGTGGCACTCAAGATCCTCAATCCGGTGCTCAGCGTGGACGACCGGTTCAGGCAGCGCTTCATCCTGGAGTCCAGGACCGTCGCCAGCATCGAGCACCCCAACATCATCCCCATCTACGAGGCCAACGCCGACGCCGACGGCGTGCTCTACATCGCCATGCGGTACGTGGACGGGCTCGACCTGCGCCGCCTCATCTACGACCGGGGCCCGCTGCCGCTCGCCCTGGCTAGCCAGATCTTCGCCCAGACGGCCGCCGCGCTCGACGCCGCGCACGCCCACGACCTGATCCACCGCGACGTGAAACCGGCCAACATCCTGCTCGCCGGCGACCACGTCTACCTGACCGACTTCGGCATCACCAAGCACCGCTCGTCCATCTCCGGGCTGACCCAGACCGACCAGTTCATCGGCACCCCGCGCTACATGTCGCCCGAGCAGATCAACAAGGAGCACATCGACGGCCGGTGCGACCAGTACGCGCTGGCCTGCGTGGTCTACGAGGCGCTGTCCGGGCGGCTGCCGTTCCAGCGCGAGAACGACATCGCGCTGCTCTGGGCGCACCTGGCCGAGCAGCCGGTCCCGCTGTCGCAGATGCGGCCCGAACTGCCGCCGGCGGTCGACCATGTCATGGGCCGGGCGCTGGCCAAGTCGCCCGAGCAGCGCTACGCGTCGTGCGGCGAGTTCGCCGGCGCGCTGCGCGACGCGATGGGCGGGCTGCATCCGGGCGCCTACCCGGGCGGCTTCCCTGGCGGCGCCTACTCCGGCCCGCCCTCGTGGCCGAACGCAGGGCCGAACGCGGGGCCTAACACAGGGCCTGGCGCGGGGCCGAACGCAGGATCCGGTGCGGGGCCGAACGCGGACGCGTCCTCGGGGCCGCCTTCGGGCCCGTCCCCGGGCGTGCCCTCGGGTCCGTCGTCCGGGCCGCACTCGCTGCCGTACGGGACCCCGCACCTGCCCCCGGGCGGCGGCGAGCACGCCCTCGCCGGGACCGGTGCGCAGGCCCAGGCGGTCAGAGGACGCCCCGGGCGGCTGCCAATCGTGGCCGCCACGCTGGTGGCCGCCGTGGCCGCGCTGGCGCTGGTCGCGATGATCATCCTGAACCACCGGGGCGACACCTGGATCCGCTACCAGGCCAGCTCGGCCGCGCCGCTCACGTTCGAGTACCCGGGCGACTGGACGGCACGCACCCACCAGGACCTGTTCGCGCTGGCCTCGCCGCACGCCGAGGAGTTCGAGTCGCTGTTCGTGGCCGGCCCGGACGCGGACTGGGCGCCGATCGCCGCGCTCATCGCCGACGACCGGGAGAGCGTTTCCGGCCTGTACGTCCAGGTGTCGGAGGCGATCGACGTCAACGCCCCGTCGGAGTCGATGAAGGCGAAGATGGACGTGTTCCTGCCGGGCGAGGTCACCCTCAGCAAGCCCGCCCAGGACAAGGCGGGCACCAGCCCGGCCACCCGCTACGACGGATCGCTGGTCGACCCCGAGTCCGGCACCAGGCTCGGGTTCGTCGGCTATGTCATCGACCGCCAGCCGAAACGGGTCCTGCTCATGTATTTCTGCGCCCAGACCACCTGCGACGGCCCCGCCCACGACCGCATCAGGGACAGCGTGCGCCTGTCGTGACTTGTAACTCACTTGAATGCGGCTTGGCCTGGGTATTCAAGGCCGCGATCGGCGTCTAACCTCCCGCTGTGGGCATACGAATCGTCATCGCCGACGACCAGGCGATGGTCAGGGCCGGGCTGCGCATGGTCGTCGAGAGCGAACCCGGCATGGAAGTCGTCGGCGAGGCCGCCGACGGGCGCGAGGCCATCGCGGTGGCCAGGCGCACGCGGCCGGACATCGTCCTCATGGACATCTCGATGCCCCGTCTCGACGGCCTGGCGGCGGCCAAGGAACTGCTCGACACCCCGGCACCGCCGAAGATCATCACGCTGACCACATTCGACACCGACGAGAACCTGTACGCGGCGCTGCGCGCCGGCACCAGCGGGTTCCTGCTCAAGGTGTCGCCGCCGGAGCAGCTGCTCGACGCCATCAGGGTCGTGTACGCCGGTGACGCGCTGCTCGACCCGGCGGTGACCAGCCGGGTGATCGCCACGTTCGCCGGCCGCAGCGACCCCAAGCCGTCCCCCATGCTGGGCGAGCTGACGCCGCGCGAGCTGGAGGTGCTGCGGCTGCTGGCGCGCGGCCTGACGAACGCGGAGATCGCTCGCGAGCTGTACGTGGGGGAGGCGACGGTCAAGACGCACGTGGCCCGGGTGCTGATGAAGCTCTGCCTGCGCGACCGGGCGCAGGCCGTCGTGTTCGCCTACGAATCGGGCGTGGTACGCCCCGGAGCCGCCTGACGTCTCGGCATGCGAGAGGGTTTGGTGATGCATGCCGTGTCTGTGTGTATATTTTTCGTCATAAGGCGGTAGCGACAGGAGATATTTCATGCGATCGTTCCCCCGGGTGCTTTTCGACGAGGCGCACAGCGAGTCGTGGACCATCAGGCGTGAGGTGGCCGAGGCCATCAACCCCGCGCATCCCGACGACAACAGTTACGCCCGCGCGGCCGAGCTGCTGCGGCACCTGGGGCACGAGGTGCGGGCCCACACCGCCGGCGCGCTCGACGCCGGGGTGCTGGCCGGCCAGGACGTCCTGGTGATCGCGCACCCGTCCGGGGAGCGCTGGGAGCGCACCACCGGGCTGGGCAGCCCGGTCTTCACCGGCGCCGAGCTGGACGCCGTCGAGGCGTTCGTGCGTGACGGCGGCGGCCTGGTCGTGCTCGCCGAGGAGGAGCAGGACAAGTACGGCAACAACCTGAACGAGCTGCTGGCCAGGTTCGGGGTGCGGGTCGAGCACACCACGGTGCGCGACCCCAGGCAGGCCCACCGGGACGTGGCGACCTGGGTGCTGGGCGAGCGGGCCACCGGTGACGGGCTGCTGGCCGGCGTCAAGACCGCCTGCTTCTACCGCTCGGGCGTGCTGAGCGCGGGCCGGGAGGCGACCGTGCTGTTCGCGTCGTCGGCCACCGCCGCGCCCGCCAAGGCCGCGCTGGCCGTGGCACTGCGGCACGGCAAGGGCCGGGTCGTCGCGTTCGCCGACTCCGACCTGTTCGGCGACGACTCGATCGAGGACTACGACCACCGCGGCCTGTGGGGCAACGTGGTCACCTGGGCCGCCCGCGTCCCCGACGCCGACGGCGCCGCGCAGGTGCGCGACGAGGCGAAGGCGGCGCTGTTCGCCCGGCTCAGGTCGGCCGTCGAGGAGCTGCGGCCGCTCCAGGTCAAGGACGGCTCGGTGCCCGAGGACAAGGACCGGGCCAAGGAGCTGGTGGCCGGAATCGCCGCCCTCGTGGGCGAAATCTCGCCGTATTTCCCCCATGACGCCCACTACCTCCAGGCCGTGCGCGACGACCTGACCCGGTGGGCCGAGCAGGACCTGGGCGTGCCCGACTTCCTCGACTCGCTGAACCACTTCCACCCCGACACCCAGCGCGTCGACGGCCTGGAGCACGTCGTGGTGTTCCCGATGTACACCCAGAACGGCAACCCGAACCGCAACCTCGAAGCCGTCTGGCTGCGCACGATCTGGCCCCAGTGGCTGGCCGACCTGGAGGCCGGTGGCTACGACAACCCGATGTTCGTGCCGATCGCGTTCGAGGACTTCACCTCCGGCTACGACACCCACTCGGCCGTGCTGTTCCCCGAGACCGTCGCGGTCCGCCAGGCGCCCGAGCGCTTCACCTGGGGCGGCATCTTCGCCGACCGGGAGGCGGCCAGGTTCAGGCGGGTCTCCAGGGCGGCCGTCGACACGCTCAAGCTCGACCTGCCGCCGGACGCCGACCGGCTGCTGGCCTCGCAGCAGCTCGCCCAGGACACGTTCGTGATGTGGGACCTCATCCACGACCGCACGCACAGCCACGGCGACCTGCCGTTCGACCCGTTCATGATCAAGCAGCGGATGCCGTACTGGCTGTACTCGCTGGAGGAGCTGCGCTGCGACCTGACCGCGTTCGGCGAGGCCGTGGAGCTGGAGCGGCGCGGGGTGCCGCACGCCCGGTTCGTGCAGCACGCCATCCTGTTCGACCGGCTGTTCAGGTTCCCGATCACCGGTGACCGGGTGCGCAACTACGACGGGCTCGGCGGGCAGCTGCTGTTCGCGTACCTGCACAGGAACGACATCATCCGCTGGACCGACAACCGGCTCGGCGTCGACTGGGAGCGGGTCGCCGACGGCGTCGCCGACCTGCGCGGCGAGGTCGAGAAGCTCTACCGCGACAGCATCGACAGGTCCAAGGTGGCGCACTGGCTGGCCGCCTACGAGCTGGTCAGCGGGTACGTCGCGCCGAATCCCGGCTCGACCTGGGCCAAGGGCGTCGAGGCTCTGCCCGAGGAGCAGAAGGCCAAGGTCGACGCGGTCATGGCGGACGAGTTCCCGCTCAGCATGTTCTACGAGGCGCTGCGCCGTAAGCTGACGGACGTGGTCGAATCGACTAAGGGAATCCGGGCATGATCATTCTGGTGACGGGTGGGGCGGGGCCGACGGGTCAGGCCGTCTCCGACTATTTCCGCAAGAACGGGCACACCGTGATCAGCGTCGACAAGGACGGCGGTGACCTGGGCGGCGTCGACCTGCTCGACCGGGCGGCCGTCCAGGAGCTGGCCGAGCGCGTCGACCGCGTGCACGGCCGCGTCGACGGCGTGGTGCACCTGGTCGGCGGCTGGCGCGGGTCCAAGACGTTCGCCGAGACCCGGCTCGAAGACTGGGATCTGCTGCACGACCTGCTGATCCGCACCCTCCAGCACGTGTCGCTGGCGTTCGAGCCGCTGCTGCGCAAGAGCGGGAACGGCCGCTTCGTGATCGTCTCCGCCAAGGCCGCCGAGCGGCCGGGCGCGGGCGGCGCGGCCTACTCCGCGGCCAAGGCCGCCGCGGAGGCGTGGACGCTCTCGCTGGCCGACGCGCTCAGGGGCACGCCGGCCGCGGCCACCGTCCTGGTGGTCAAGGCCCTGGTCAACGACGCCATGCGGGCCGAGAAGCCGGAAGGGAAGTTCCCCGGCTTCACCGACGTACGCGACCTGGCGGCGGCGATCGGCGGGCTCTACGACCGTCCCGCCGACGAGATCAACGGCACCAGATTGGACCTCACTACGTGATCCCCCGGCACGACCCCCAGCTCAAGACGTTCGCCAGCGACAACTACGCCGGCGTGCACCCGGAGATCCTGGAGGCGATCGCGGCCGCCAACGGCGGGCACCAGATCGCCTACGGCGACGACGTGTACACCGAGGCCCTGCGCAGCGTCTTCCAGCGGCACTTCGGCGAGCGGGCGCAGGTCTGGCCGGTCTTCAACGGCACGGCCGCGAACGTCGTCTCCCTGCGGGCCATGACGGCCCACTGGGAGGCGGTGATCTGCGCGGAGAGCGCCCACATCAACACCGACGAGGGCGGCGCCCCCGAGGTGGCCGGCGGCATCAAGCTGCTGACCGTGCCCACGCCCGACGGCAAGCTCACCCCCGAGCTGATCGACCGGCAGGCGTGGGGCTTCGGCGACGTGCACCGCGCCCAGCCCAAGGTGGTCTCCATCTCGAACACCACCGAGCTGGGCACGCTGTACACGCCCGAGGAGATCGCCGCGATCTGCGCGCACGCGCACGAGCGCGGCCTGCTCGTGCACCTCGACGGCTCCCGGCTGACCAACGCCGCCGCGGCGCTGGACGTGCCCCTGCGGGCGCTCACCACCGACGCCGGCGTGGACGTGCTCTCCTTCGGCGGCACCAAGATCGGGCTGCTGTACGGCGAGGCGGTCGTGGTGCTCAACCCCGACGCCGCGACCGGGGTCGAGTACATCCGCAAGACGTTCATGCAGCTCTCGTCCAAGATGCGGTTCGTGTCCGCGCAGTTCGAGGCGCTGCTGTCGGGCGACCTGTGGCTGCGCAACGCGCGGCAGGCCAACGCGATGGGGCGGCGGCTGGCCGCGGCCGTGCGCGACATCCCCGGCGTGGTGGTGCCGCGCGAGGTCGAGGCGAACGCGGTGTTCGCGATCCTGCCCAAGGACGTCACCGAGCGGCTGCAGAAGCGCTTCAGGTTCTACACCTGGAACGAGGCGACCGGCGAGGTGCGCTGGATGTGCGCGTTCGACACCACCGAGGCCGACGTCGACGCCTTCGCCGCCGCGGTCGCGGAGGAGATGGCCTAGTTTCCGAGCGCGAGGCGGGCGGCCTGCCAGCCGCCCATCCCGTGCGCCCCGGGGCCCGGCGGGGTGGAGGCCGAGCAGAGGAACACCCCGGGCAGCGGGGTGCGCCAGGGGGCCGGTGACCAGACCGGCCGCCTGACGAACTGGCCCAGGCTGGCCAGCCCGCCGCCGATGTCGCCGCCGACCAGGTTCGGGTTCCAGGACTCCAGGTCGGCGGGCCGCATCACGTGCCTGGCCAGGATCCGGTCGCGGAAACCCGGGGCGTAACGCTCGATCTGGGACTCCATGACGTCCGTCATGTCCCTGGTCGAGCCGTTGGGCACGTGGCAGTAGGCCCACAGCGTGTGCCCGCCCCTGGTCGGATCGGCCGCGTACGGCTGGACGAGCAGCACGTACGGGCGGGGCGAATGCCGCCCGGCGGCCATCTCGGCCTCGCTCAGCGCGATCTCCTCCAGCGTGCCGCCCAGGTGCACGGTGCCCGCCCTGGCCACCTCGGGATCGCGCCAGGGGACCGGGCCGTCGAGCGCCCAGTCCAGCTTGAACACGCCGGGGCCGTAGCGGTAGCGCTCCAGCCGGCGGCGGTAGCCCGGGGGCAGATCGGCCATGGCCGCGAACTGCCTCGGGCCGACGTCGAGCACGATCGTCTCGGCGTCGAGCTCGCGCAGGTGGCGCACCCGGTGGCCGGTCACCGCCTCGCCGCCGAGCGCCCTGAGCCTGGCCACCAGGGCGTCGGCGAGCACCTGCGACCCGCCCCGCACCAGCGGCCAGCCCACCAGATGGGTCAGCGAGGCCAGCAGCAGGCCGTAGGCCGCCGTGATGGGCGCGCGCAGGTCGAGCACCGAGTGCGCGGCCATGCCCGCCAGCACCGCGCGGCCCTCGGTGGTACGGAACGCCCGCCTGGCGAACGTGGTGGCCGGCAGCGCGCCGGCCAGCCCGAACCGCGCCGCCCCGGCGAACGCGCGCGGCGGCGCGTCCCACGGGCCCAGCGGCTTGAGCAGCAGATCCATCAGCGGGAACCCGCCACGCGCCGTCGCGCCCACCGTGGCCTGCCAGGCCGGCCCGTCGCGGCCCAGCCCCTCGGCGGTACGCCCCGCGTCGCGGTGCACCAGCACGGCCGGCCGGTCGTCGAGCGGATGGGCGGCCGGGATCTCCGGATGGACGAACTCGACCTCCTTCAGATCGAGCGCACGGAACGCCGGGGAGGCCAGCGCCATCGCCATCACGGTCGCGCCGAAGTCGTGCACCAGGCCCGGCAGCGTGAGCTCACCCGAGCGCAGCCCGCCGCCGAACCGCTCGCCCTGCTCCAGCAGCAGCACCTTGCGGCCCGCCCGGGCCAGCGTGACGGCCGCGACGAGCCCGTTCGGGCCCGAGCCGACGACGACGGCGTCGGGTCTCATTTGAGAATCGACGGCAACGGCTGCGCGCCACGCAGCCTGAGCAGCTCGGCCATCAGCTTGATCTCCCCGCTCTGGCCCTCGACGATCTTCGCGGCCATGCCGGCCACCTCGTCGCGCTTGGACAGCTTGAGCAGGCCCTCGGCCATCTCCACGCCGCCCTCGTGGTGGCGGATCATCAGCTGCAGGAACAACACCTCGGCCTCGGCGCCCTGCAGCTCCTTGAGCTTGGTCAGCTCCTGCGGCGAGGCCATGCCGGGCATCGCCCCCTGGCCCTCGCCCGCCGGGCTCGCGGTCGGCGTCGCCGCCGCGCCGTGGCCGTGGCCGCTCATCCAGGCCATCGGCCGCTGGTCGGTGGCCTGGGCCAGCCCCCACTGCTGCAGCCAGCCCTGGAACATGCCGCGCTGGTTCGACTGGGTGGTGATGATGTCGTAGGCCAGGTTCCTGATCTCCCTGGACTGGCTCTTGTCCCTGATCGTGAACGACATGTCGACGGCCTGCGCGTGGTGCGTGGCCATGTCTCTGGCGAACCCGGCCTCCGGGGAGGTGTCTCTCGGCGCGCCGTCACGGCCGAACAACAAGAACGCCGCGGCGGCGACGACCAGCACGGCGAAGACGATGAGGAGCGGTTTTCTCGCGGGCATTTCCATGGCTCATCCAGCGTACCCACCTCTGCGGACAGGCTGTGATCTGACGCTTATCCGCGCCTTATTCTCTGCATACGCCGACAGGGCATAGGGTGACCCGGAGTTGGTACGCCGATGGAGGGAAGATGACCAAGGAGAAGGCGCAGGCGCGTCGCGAGCATCTGCAGCGGATGCGAGCCGAGCAGAAGCGCAAGGAACGCCGCTCCGCGCTGCTCATGTGGGGAGCGGGCGGTGTCGTCATCGTGCTCCTCGTCGGCTTGGTCGGCTTCTATCTCGTCAAGCAGAATCGTGAAACGTCGCTCGACGCGGTGTCCAGCGTCAAGTACGAGGCCGGCCAGCACGTCTGGAACAAGGTCACGTACAAGGAGAATCCGCCCGTCGGTGGCGAGCACAACAACTACTGGCAGCAGTGCGCGATCTACGACAAGCCGATCCACAACGAGCACGCCGTGCACTCGCTGGAGCACGGCGCGGTCTGGATCACCTACCGCCCCGACCTGCCCGCCGCGCAGGTGGCGGCGCTGAAGAAGGTCGCCCAGGAGACGGGGCAGCAGGACTACATGCTGGTCAGCCCGTTCCCGAACCTGCCCGCGCCGATCGTGGCCTCGACCTGGGGTCACCAGCTGAAGCTCGACAACCCCGACGACCCGAAGCTGCCGGCGTTCATCAAGAAGTACCAGAACGGCCGTGACACTCCGGAGCTCGGCGCGATCTGCGGCGGCCCCGACGCGATCAGCACCACGGCCGACCAGGCCCCGCTGCCGCCGGAGCCGACCGGCCAGCAGCAGCCCACGGAGACCACCTCTCCGATGCCGAGCCAGAGCCCGAGCCAGCAGCAGTAATCCTGGACGGTTCACCACGTGACTGACGGCCCCTCATCTCGGGGGGCCGTCAGTGTCATGTCGGGGCCCTGCGGAATTCGTCAGGTCGGGGCCCTGCCGGTATTCGTCATCTCGGGGCCCTGCCGGAACTCGCCGCGCCGTCAGTGCGGGGTCGCGGCCCGGTCGGAATCGCTGCGCAGCACGCAGAACTCGTTGCCCTCGGGGTCGGCCAGCACCGCCCAGCCCGTGCCGTCGGGGTTCCTGCGATCGGTGACGAGCGTCGCGCCGAGCGACAGCAGCCGCGCCACCTCCTCGTCCCTGCTGGTCGTCGGGCGCAGGCACAGGTGCAGCCGGTTCTTCGCCGTCTTGGCCTCGGGCACCCGGTTGAAGTGCAGGATCGGGCCCTCGGGCAGCATGACCTGGGTCTCCTCGTCGCCCGGCCGCGACTCGGGGTGCAGCGGGCGGCCGGTGACGGCGCTCCAGAACAGGGCCAGCTCGTAGGGGTTCGCGGCGTCGACGGCGACGTTCTGCAGGATGGACACCATGTGTTGATCTTCGCACGCCCGCCGCGCCCGGAGATCGGACCGCCGGGTTCCGCTACGGGGTGCCGAACGCGGCCGCCACGACGCGGCCGGCCAGCAGGCGGGCCGGGTCGACGACCGGGACGGGGACCCGGGCGGCGTCCAGGGCCAGGACGAGCTCGGTGCACGCGGTGACCACCCGCTCGGCGCCCCGCGCGGCCAGCGACGCGGCCACTTCAGCGAGGGCCAAGCCGGGGCCGGTGGCCTGGGGCGTGCCGCCGCTCTTGACGGCGGCGATGGCGGCCATGACCTGCCGCTGCCCGGCCGCGTCGGGCTCGATCGGGGTCACGCCGCGCCGGCGCAGCGCCCGCCCGTACAGGTCGGCGCGCAGCGTGCCGGTGGTGGCCAGCAGACCGGCCACGCGCACCCCGGCGGCGGCCAGCGCGTCGGCGGTGACCTCGACGATGCTCACCAGCTCCAGCCCGGCCTCCGCGGCCAGGCGCGGCACGAACGCGTGCGCGGTGTTGCACGGCACGGCCAGCACCTCGCACCCGGCCTGCTTCAGCGCCGCGATGCCGCGCCGCAGCTGGGGCGTGGGATCCTCGCCGGCGCCGAGCAGGCTCTGCGAACGGTCGGGCACCCGGGGATCGCCCCAGATGACCACGGGCACATGGGCCTGGTCGCAGGTGGCCGCGGTCTCCTGGACCAGCTTGCCGTAGAAGTCGACGGTCGCCGCCGGGCCCATGCCGCCCAGGACGCCGACCAGGCGGGTCGTGGCCACGAGTGAAAGGTCCTCTCCCTGCGTAGGTGCGGCACCAGGATCGAGGTATACGGTGAACTCTCCGCCCGTACGCAGCAAACCGTCATGGAAGCAGGAAGTCATGCAGGATTCCGGCGTCGCGTTGCTGGCCGAGCCCGAGCTGGAACTCATCGACGCCCTGCAGATCAACCCGCGCGCCACCTGGGTGGAGGTGGCGGCGGCGATCGGCGGCGACCCCGTCACGGCGGCCAGGCGCTGGCAGCGGCTGCACGCCGCGGGCGAGGCGTGGACCACCGTCGCGCTCGGGCCGCGCCAGATGCACGCGATGAGCATGGCGTTCCTGGAGATCGACTGCGCTCCCGGCGCGGCGGTCGAGGTGGCCGGCGCCCTCGCCGCGGCCGGGCATCTCATCACCGTCCAGCATGTCGCCGGCGACCACGACCTGTTCGTCATCGCGGTCGCGGCGTCGCTGCCCGCGCTGGCCGACTACCTGCTCGCCGACCTGCCGCGGCTGCCCGGCGTGACCAGGGTGCGCACCCACCTGGCCACGCGGGTGTTCGAGGCCTCGTGCCGGTGGCGGCTGCGGGTGCTGCCGCCCGCCGCCGCGCGGGCGCTGGCCCGCCGTCCGGCGCCGCCCGAGTCCACCAGGCACCTGGACGATGTCGACAAGCTGCTGTTCAAGGCGCTGCTCGCGGACGGCAGGGCCGCCTACAGCGAGCTCGCGATCGCGGTCGGCGCGTCGGAACGCACCGTGCAGCGCCGGCTGTCACGCCTGGTCGCCACCGGTGACCTCGACTTCCGCTGCGACCTGGCCCGCCCGCAGGCCGGTTGGCACGCCGCCGCGCTGCTGTGGCTGCGCATGCCGGACGGGCTGCTGGAGGAGACCGGCCGAGCGTTGCTCGACTGGCCGGAGACCCGGACCTGCGCGGCGCTGGCCGGAGCCCGCAACATGCTGCTCACCGTCGGCCTGCACGCGGTCTCCGACCTGCATCCGCTGGTGGTGCGGCTGGAGGAGCGGTTCCCGCACGTCCGGGTCGACGACCGGCAACTCGTCCTGCGGCAGTCCAAGCTCTACGGCCGGATCCTCGACAGGTCCGGCCGCTCCACCCGGGTCGTCCCGGTGGACCCGTGGTCGCTCGGCACGTGACACGACTGGCGGGGGCGCGGTTCAGCGGGGCGGCGGGACGTCGCCGCCGTGCTCCTCGCGGCACCGGCCCGCGCGCAGGACCTCCGCCTCGGTGCGGCCCACCACCTGCAGGTCGCCGACGGCCAGCGCGGGCAGCCCGAGCGCCGACACCACGGCGGTGACGCGCCCGACCTCGCCGCGCACGGCCGCCTCGTCGCACCCGGCGCGCGGGGCGGGGCCGCCCAGCGTCGGCGCGACGACCAGGTCGACCCCCGACATCTCGGACGCGAACGCGGCCCGGATCCTGGCCAGCTCCCCGACGGCCCGCCGGTACTCCTGGTGCCCGATCCCGGCCGCGGCCGCCAGCTTGCGCCGGACGCCGGGGCTGTAGGCGTCGGCGTTCCTCGGGAAGGTGGCCTCGTGCCCGCGCCTGGCCTGGGCGCCCACGATCGTCCAGTACGGGGTGAGGATGTCGTAAGGGAGCGCGATCTCGCGGAGCGTGGCGCCCAGGTCGGCGAACTCCCCGGCCTGCGGGCACCCTTCGGCGACCCCGACGACCAGCCCGGCCAGCGGCCGCGGGCCGGCCGGTTCGAGCGGCGGCGTGCCGGTCAGGACCTGCCACACCCACGCGCAGTCGGCCACCGACGTCGCCATCGGCCCCACCACGTCGAACATCGGCGCGACCGGCGCCACCCCGGTCACCGGCAGCACGCCGACCCTGGGCCGCAGGCCGACCACGCCGCAGCAGGCCGCCGGGATCCGCACCGAGCCGCCGGTGTCCGTGCCCAGCCCGAACCTGGCGATCCCGGCCGCCAGCGCCGCGGCCGTGCCGCCGCTCGACCCGCCGGGCGCCAGGTGCGCGTGGCGCGGGTTGCCCACGTCGCCCCAGTGCGGGTTCTCGCTGGTGACGCCCCAGGCGAACTCGTGCTGGTTCGCCTTGCCGACCAGCAGCGCCCCGGCCAGCTCCAGCGACTCGACGCACGGCGCGGTGGTCAGCGCCTCCTCGCCGCCGTACAGGGACGAGCCGCGGGTGGTGGGCAGCCCGGCCACGTCGATCATGTCCTTGACCACGAACGTCCAGGCGCGCAGCGCCCCGCCCGGCGGGATCGGGCGGCCGGCGAGCCGGTCGATGACGGGCTCGGGGCCGGACTCGATGAGGATGTTGTGCCCGGCGTGCCGCCGGATGGCCGCGGCCGACGCGGCGATCGCCGCCGCCACCTCGGGATCCGCCGCCACCTGCGGGTCCGCCGAACGTCCCATGGACGAAATGTCGTGCATGGACGGCACATGCTGGCAGATCAGCCGTCAGACCGCCAGCGCGTCCAGCAACTCCCGCAGCCGCGCCGTCTCCCGGTCGGGTCGCACCAGCGTGAAGATGCTGCGGCTGGTGTTCAGCCACGGCGTGTCGGCGATCACCACGTCGGAGCCGTGATCGCGCAACGCCAGATCGGGGACGAGCGCCGCCCCCAGCCCCGCACCCACCAACGCCATGGTGATCTTGAAGTCGTCGGAGTACCCGGCCACCCGCGGGTGCAGGCTCCACCGGCCGAACAGCCCGTCGAAGAACGAGGCGTCGCTGCTGGCCGGGTGATGCATGATCCACGGCAGGTCGACCAGCTGCTCCACCCGGTGCGGCGCCAGGTCGGGCCAGAGGCCGGGCAGCACCACGTGGTAGTGGTCCTCGGCGACCCAGCTGCGGTGCAGCGCCGGCGGCCAGGACAGGCCGGAGTTGCCCACCTGGTAGACGATCGCCGCGTCCAGCTCGCCGCCCGCGCCCAGCCGGGGGATGAGCTGCGAGGGTTCGGCCACGGTGACCTTGATCCCGGCCCGTTCCGCCGGGTCCAGGTCGCGCAGCACGCCGGTCAGCACGTCGCAGAAGCTCGGGAAGACGCCCAGCTGGAGCCGTCGCTCGCTGTTGCTGTGCACCGCCTGGACGGTGGCGACCATGCGCTCCAGGTCGCCGAGCACGATCTCGGCGTGCCTGGCCAGCACCTCGGCCGCGTCGGTCGGCAGCACGCTGTGCGCCGAGCGGTGGAACAGCTTCACGCCGGTCGCCCGCTCCAGCGCGGCCATCTGCTGCGAGACGGCCGAGGAGGTGTAGCCGAGCCGGTTGGCCGCCGCGGCGAACGAGCCGAGCTGCACCACCTCCCGCAGAGTACGCAGGTGTTCTGGCTTCAGCATTAGCGTTCCTTGCTCTCAGGGTTGCTAAATGTCGTGTTTATAGCGCTTCCTACTTCTTTTCGCTACTTCTAAAGTGATGCCACCTCCGTCACCCCAACCCCTTGAGAGTCACATGAGCATCCGCGTGTACCGCAACGCCACCATCCACACGGGAGACGGCGCGAACCCGTCCGCCCAGGCCATGGCCGTGGACGGCGAGCTGCTGCTGGCCGTGGGCGGCGAGCGCGAGGTGCGCGCGGCGGCCGGCCCGGCGGCCGAGCTGATCGACCTGGACGGCGCCGCGGTGCTGCCCGGCCTGTACGACGCCCACATCCACACCGCCCAGTACGCACAGAGCCTGGGCGCGGTCGACCTGCGTGACGTCCGCTCCCTGGACGAGGCGCTGACCAGGGTCGCCGCCCACGCGGCCCGCCTGCGCCCGGGCGCCTGGCTGTTCGGCGGCCGGTGGAACAGCAACACCTGGGACCCTGTCT
>NZ_JABCPZ010000223.1 GCF_013283785.1 Nonomuraea antri | reverse complement strand
TCGCCGGCCAGCCCGCCCCCAACTCCGGCCCCGAGGAGCGCCCCCGCGCCGAAGGCCACAGGCTGGACCGCGGCCCGGACCAGCAGCGACACGACGGCTGACCGGGCCGTACGGCCCGACGCCGGCACCGCCCTGCACGGCCCGCACGGCGACCCACGTCCTGATCACGCTCGTCGAGGCGCCCGGCACGATCATGGGTGCGATGCTCGGCCTGCCCCTGCTCCAAACCCGTATGCCGGGGAGGCCGCTGACCATGGCCGTCATCGCCAAAGGCTTCCCGCGACGGGACCGACGCGACGACCGGCTGCCGGCCTGGCCGAAGACGGCCATCCGATGCGGAAGCCGCGGCCTGACACCCACTAGCCTGCGGTCATGACCGAGATGCGGACACTGACGCCCGATGACGCCTTGGCGATGCTGCTGGAGGGTAACCAGCGGTTCATCGCCGGTGCGCCGGAGCATCCCAACCAGGACGCTGCACGCCGCGCCGAGACCGTGCCTGCGCAGAGCCCGTTCGCGGTACTGTTCGGCTGCTCCGATTCGCGGCTGGCCGCCGAGATCATCTTCGACCGGGGGCTGGGTGACCTGTTCGTGGTCCGCACGGCCGGGCACGTGGCCGGCACCGAGGTGCTGGGCAGCATCGAGTACGGGGTGAGCGTGCTTGGCTGCCCGCTGGTCGTGGTCCTGGGTCATGACTCGTGCGGCGCCATCGCCGCGGCCTGTGCCGCCGCCGACGGTGGCAGCACCCCGGCCGGGTTCGTCCGTGACGTCGTCGAGCGGGTGATGCCGAGCGTGCTGGCCGCCCGCGCCGCCGGACACGATCAGGGCGAGCAGATCCTGCACGAACACATCCGGCACAGCGTCGAGCTGCTGCTGGAGCGCTCTCGCGTGCTGGCCGAGCGGGTGGCCGACGGCCGCGTGGCGGTGGTGGGCCTGTCGTATCGGCTGGCCGACGGCAGCGCCCGGCTGGTCGCCGCGCATGGCCTGAGCGGAGCCGCCGGCTAAATACGATGGAACCCCGCACCCGGGCAGCCTGCCTTGCCGTGGTAGCGGCCCCGAACCGCCCGCCGGGCAGGACCACGGCTCTGCCCGCGGCCGGGGGCGCCGGTTCGCCATCGTGCGCCGAAGGTGCGGCAGGCGACGACGGAAGGGTTTGCGAGGGTGACGGCAAGACCTGGTGACACCGACAGGGCGGCCATCGACAGGGCGGCGGGGGTGCTGCGCGGTGGAGGCCTGGTGGCCTTCCCGACCGAGACCGTCTACGGCCTGGGCGCCAACGCCGCCGACGGCGCCGCCGTCGCCCGCGTCTTCCAGGCCAAGGGGCGCCCGCCCACCCATCCGCTGATCGTGCACCTCGGCGACGCGCAGCAACTGGGCGACTGGGCCGAGGACGTGCCCGCTACCGCGCGGCTGCTGGCCGAACGCTTCTGGCCGGGGCCGCTGACACTGGTGCTGCGGCGCGGCCGCCAGGTACCGCTGGAGACGACCGGCGGCCTGGAGACGGTGGCCGTGCGCGTGCCGGCCCATCCAGTCGCGCTCGCGCTGCTGGCGGCCTTCGGCGGCGGCATCGCGGCCCCCTCGGCCAACCGCTTCGGCTCGGTCAGCCCGACCACCGCCGCGCACGTACGCGCCGAGCTCGGTGACGCCGTGGACGTCGTACTGGACGGCGGCCCGTGCCAGGTGGGCGTCGAGTCGACCATCATCGACGCCACGGGCGAGACTCTGAGCATCCTGCGGCCCGGCGGGGTGACGCGTGAAGACCTCGAAGCGGCGCTGGGGCGCCCACTCGCGGTCCCCGCGGCGAGCCCGATCCGGGTGCCCGGACAGCATCCCTCGCACTACGCCCCCCGAGCCCGGGTCGTCCTGGTCGAGCCCGAGCAGGTCGTCGCCGAGGCGGAGCTCGCGCAGGGACTGGGGCATCAGGTGGGCGTCCTGCTTCCTCCCGCACTCACCGACGCCCCGGTCAAGGCGCACGCCGTGGTGGCGCTGCCCGCGTCGACGGCCGCCTACGCGCGCGAGCTGTACGGATTCTTGCGCGAGCTCGACCAGCGAGGCTGCGACCTCATCGTCGCGTCCCTGCCGCCGGAACAGGGGCTGGGAGCCGCGATCGCCAACCGGCTGCGCCGCGCCGCAGGACCCCGGCCGGCCGCAGGACCTTGACCCGCCGCACGGGTGTCCCCCCGGGGCGCGTGCGGGATCACGGCCGGTGCAGCGCCGCTTCCAGGCTCGCCACGGCGCCGACCAGGTCGGGGAAGGTGTCGATGAACGCGTCGACCCGATGGTCGGCGAAGTCGTGAGCTTGGCGGATGCCGCTTTGCATGCAGGCGATGAAGGGCAGACCGGCGCCGTTGGCCGCTTGCGCGTCGCCAGGGGAGTCACCCACGTACACGCATTCGTCCGGCCGTAGCCCGGTATCGGCGAGCAGCACGTCAAAAGCGCGGGGGTCCGGTTTGCGGAAAAGCGTGTTTCCCGCGTGATAGGCCGCGGTGAGCCGACCCGCGAGCGCGTGTTCCGGGGCGAGGAGATGCTCCATCTCCTCTTCGGTACGCGAGGTCAGCAGCATGAGGCGACGTCCCTCCGCCAGCAGGACGTCGAGCGCCGCGAGGTTCTCCTCCGCGATGACGTCCAGCCGACCGGCGCGGACGTAGTCGCGAAGCACGAGCCGGTAGGCGGCCGTGAAGGCCGCCGGATCCAGACCGGGGGAGCGCTCACGCATGGCATCGAGCAAGGGCATGCCCCAGGTCGACAGATGGACGGCCCGCGACATCGGCCGGCGGCCGAGCCGGCTCAGCACCTCGTTCTCCAGCTCGAAACACACCGCCTCGGTGAGGCATAGCGTGTCATCCACGTCGATCACCACAGCACCGATCACAACAGCCAAAAGTAACGTAGCGGTCGTTGAAGACGTCGAGGCAAAGCCCTCATCCACCGGTCATCAAAGTCACCAGCTGCTCGCCGGAGGTCAACCCGCCGCTGGCTCGGTGAGCCGGGCTTCTAGATCAGCGATCATCTGCGCCAGCAGCTGGTGTTCTCCGTCCGGACCACCTGCGGGCCGACCTTGTCGAGGCTGGCGACCTTCGTGAGGCACTCATCGGCGATCTGGGCCATCCGGGCGAACTCGGTGCGGCTGATCGAGTGGGAGTTGGTGGCCTCGAAGGTGGTGGCGCGGTGCATGTCCTTGACCGAGGTCATCGCAGCGCGGGCGGCGGATACGTCCTGGCCGAACAGGCGTGGGCCGAGAAGCCCGCCGATGCCGATCGGCGCGCCCTTTCGGCCCTGTTCTGGACCCATCTGAACCTTATCTGGACACGTTGCAGATTCGTTATCATCAAGCCCAAGGCTGAGACGCTCTCATGTAACGCTCGACCGACTGGTATTCGTGTTCTTGCAGTTCAGAAAGGAGATCATCAGGTGTCACAAGGTCTCGTCATCCTGACGTCCCACGGGCACCTGGGATCGACAGGGCAGGCAACGGGCGTGGGGTTGCAGACGTTCGCGTCGCCGTACTACGCGCTGAAGCAGGCTGGCGTCGAAGTTGTCGTCGCATCCCCGCTTGGTGGCGACCCGCCGGTCGATCCCTTGAGCTTCGGCGAGGGCGTCGAGACGGTGGCCTTGCGGAGGTTGAACGAGGATGCCGACGCGCGAGCGCTACTGCGTGCATCGCTGGCCTTGCGGCAGGTGGCAACGACTGACTACGACGGCCTCTTCTTCGTAGGTGGCCATGGCGGGATGTGGGACTTCCCCGACGACCCCGTGATCGGTGGTCTCATCGCCGCGGCGCTGAACGCGGGCAAGCCTGTCGCCGCGGTGTGCCACGGTGTTGCCGCATTGTGCGGGGGTCACGTCCACAGACGTGGTGTATGAATCGATCTTCGCGTGATCCTGTTTCTGCAGGTTAAGCGGTAAGTGTCTGCGGGAGCGGGTTCTGGGCTGGTGTGTCGCCGGGCACGACTCGGATGCGGGCCTTGGCCAGGATGTCCAGCCCCATGTAGCGGCGGGCCTCGACCCATTCGTCGGTCTGCTCGGCCAGCACGGCGCCGACCAGCCGGATGATCGAGAGCCGGTCGGGGAAGATGCCGACCACGTCAGTGCGGCGGCGGATCTCCTTGTTCAGCCGTTCCTGCGGATTGTTGGACCAGATCTGCGGCCAGATCTCCCGCGGGAAGGCGGCGAAGGCGATCAGGTCCTCGCGGGCGAGCTCCAGATGCTCGGCGGCGGCCGGGTGCTTGGCCTCCAAGGTTTGCACCACCCAGGCGTGCTGAGCGCGCACCGAAGCGGCCTCAGGCTGGTCGAAGATGGTGCGCACCAGGGTGGCCACGAACGGCTGCGCGGACTTGTTCACGCACGTCAGCAGGTTGCGCAGGTAGTGGCTGCGGCACCGCTGCCAGGACGCGCCGGCCAGGGTCGCGCCGATCGCGGCCACCAGCCCGGCGTGGCAGTCGGAGATGACCAGTTGCACCCCGGACAAGCCCCGCGCCACCAGATTGCGCAGGAACGCCAGCCAGCCGGCGCCGTCCTCGGCCGAGGTGACCTCCAGGCCGAGGATCTCGCGCCGGCCGTCGGCGTTCACGCCGGTGGCGACCAGGACGTGCACGTTGATGATCCGCCCGCCCTCGCGCACCTTCTGGGTCAGGGCGTCCAGCCAGACGAAGGTGTACGGGCCGGCGTCCAACGCCCGGGTACGGAACGCTTCGACCTGGACGTCCAGCGTCTTGGCCATCTGCGATACCTGGCTTTTGGAGATGTGCTTGATGCCGAGCTGCTCGATCAGCTTGTCCACGCGGCGGGTCGACACCCCGAGCAGATAGGACGTGGCGACGACGCTGATCAGCGCCTGCTCGGCCCGCCGCCGCCGCTCCAGCAGCCAGTGCGGGAAGTACGAGCCCGACCTGAGCTTCGGGATGGCCAGCTCGATCGATCCTGCGCGGGTGTCCCACTCGCGGGTGCGGTAACCGTTGCGCCGGTTGGTCCGCTCCTCGCTACGCTCGCCGTATCCGGCCCCGCACAAGCTGTCGGCCTCGGCCGACATCAACGTCTCGGCCATGGTCTTCACCATGGATCGCAACAAGTCGGGGTCACCGGTCTGGATCTGCTGTGCCAGCCACTGCTCAGGCGTCACACTGTTGTCCGCGGCCATCACGTGCCTCCTTCGATCTTGGTTTGCGCTTTCGAAGGATCACGCGATGGCCGTCACCATTTCACGACGCCACGCCTGTTGACCAGGTCAAACTCGTACACCACTCCCGTGGACGCAACCTTGTGCGGGGTCGATCCGGTGAGCGGCCGGCCACTTGTCGAGGGTCGGAAGGTGACGGCACTGACGAACCGGGAGGAGGCCGCACTCGAACGCGACGCTCTCGTACCGTTCTTGTTGCAGGACCGACTCGAGGAATTGGGTGCTGAGTTCGAGGAGGCGGCCGAATTCACCTCCCACGTTGTGGTTCACGGCTCTTTGATCACCGGGCAGAACATGCGGTCGGCCGACGAAGCTTCGCGCGCCTTCCTGACCGCGCTGGCCTCGCGGTGCGCATAGGACCCAGGTTGCACCGACCACAGCCAAGATATGGTCGAGTCTGATGGTCGGAGGGAGTGGGGGCTGCGTTGTCGCGGCGTCGAGCGATACTTGGTCAGTACCCCTCGGAGTCGTCGTTCTGGATAGGTTCGTCCAGTTCGGTGAGTAGTTCGCAGATGCGGCCGGAAATGGCGGTGTGGCGTTCAGCTTCGCGGGGCCAGCCGCGTTCGATGGCGTCCTGGATGAGTTGCTGTTCGCGGACCAGCCGATCCCGTAGTCGTGGGGCGTACTCGCTGGTGGTGAAGAACTTCGAGCAGCGCAGGTAGAGGCCGCATTCACACGGCCCCTCGGCCGGGCTGCGCAGGCAGTGGCCCAATTCGAGCTCAGTTTAAAGAAATTGGTCTTCAGCCAGTCCAGGGTGTCCTGGTTGAACCGGTTGGCCAGCAGGGCCTCGGCGGCCGGGCCTGCCAGATGGCCGCCGACCGCAATCACTTTCTCGTACTGCTCCTTGAGCATGGGGGTCGCTGATGTGGGAGTAGGTCGCCGACATCGTCGCGCTGTGGTGGCCGAGGATCGCCATGATGGTCTGGATCTGCGCGCCGCCCTCGGCGAGCTGGGTGCCGACTGTGTCGGAAGCGGTGGGCGGACACAGTGGGCCGGCCCTGTCCGTCGAGCAGCCCGGCGGCGTGGCAGGCGATCTCCAGTGGTTCGTCGAACAGGTAGCGCTTGCCCATCGGCTGGCCTCCCGCACCTGCTCGATGGAGGCATTGGGAGCCTTGGCGAACACGCTGACCGGCGCATACCGAGCACGGCCTCGCCGGATGGGCGGGCGTTGCAGGCAACTTCGATCTAACCCTCGGCGAGGGTCCTGTCAATGTCCGTCCGCGCCTGTGATCTCAGGCCTGGTTACGCGCAGGTCGCAAGGAATCCCGCTTAGCAGCCTCGAACGCAGCGAACTCCGCTATGCCCCTGGCCGCTCGAGAGTGCGAGTCACTGACTGTTTCGATTCCACCAGGAGTTGTCGTTCCTTCTCAGGGCTCAGGCCATGTTGATCCTGCCGGGCATTTGCAGGTGGGCCACCTTCTTTCAGCATCCATTCCCAGGTATCGTGCACCGTCTTTTGCAGGCGGCGGCAGCGCAGTCCCGCATCGTGCGCTCGGGTCGCATCGACGCGCCACGTGCCGGGGTGCGTACGCCACAGAGGAAGTTCCGTCCATTGGCGAACGCCGTGCCGAAGCAGGAATTCGTCCTTTACCCAGGCGAGCTCACAGCTGACGCCGACAGCGGCGGCGCAGGCGGACAACATGGCGGCGAAAGTCGTGCGGCCTTGTGGAGCGACGGTGTTGAAGACCCCGGTGGTAGTGGTCGCCAGGCAGTGTAAGGCGAAGGTCGCAAGATCGCGTATGTCGATGGGTTGAATCGGCCTGTCGGGTGGTCCGGGGGCGAGGATCTCTCCGCCGCGGTTGATGCGGTTGAGCCACCAGGTGAGCCGCCCGACGTTCTCCTGTGGGCCGAGGATCACACCGGGCCGCAGGATGGTCACCGCGCCGTCGAAGCCCTGCAGCACCGCTTGCTCGCAGCCGGCCTTGTAGCTGCCGTACTGGGCGGCTGACCAGGTTGCCTCTTCTTCTGCGGTGTCTTCGATCGCTGTGTCACAGTCGTACGTTGTGGAGCTTTCCGATACGGCTTCCTCGGGCCAGCCCGGGTAGACGGAGATTGTCGAGAGGAACAGGTAGGCTCCGGCCTGGCCCGCGAGGGATCGGGCCGCCTGTCCCACGACAGCAGGGACGTAGCCACTGGTGTCGATGACCCAGTCCCATTCTCGGCCGGTCACCAGTCGGCCGAGGTCGTTTATGTTTTCCCGGTCTCCTCGGATTGCCTCGGCACCTGGGACGTCGCTCCCAGTAAGGCCCCGGTTCAAGGTCGTCACGCGGTGGCCTGCGGTGATGGCCTGCTCCACCATCACGCGTCCGACGAACCGCGTTCCGCCCAACACCAGAATCCGCATGGCCGCACTCCTTCGAGCCGCCGAATGGGGCGTTGTCAGATCACGGGTATCCCCGCGAGCCGCCACCGCTACCCCTGCCGATGGGGTTCCGGATACCCCTCCGAACGCCCCGCATCTTAAGCGGGAGGGGTGTGGGACTTGCGAGGTGCAGGTCAGAGCCGCTTGCATCCTGCCGATGGCCACCCCGACTCGTGAGCAATGGGGGTCCCATTAGTAGAGGCGGTGAATGAAGGTGACAGCATCCCTTTCTCTATCCGCCATTAAATCAAATTAGAAGTCAATTCCCTCCGACGGTCATTCCTATTGTCGCCTTAAGCTTTTCTTGTCCGGTTGGCTTGCCTTCAATTCTTGCACTTAAGGCGGTCGACTGATATTGCTTCAAATTGGGCCGCTATTCATTTAAAATGGAGGTGAGCAAGAACAGGAGCGCACAAAGGTGCGTTTCGCGGGAGATCGGAGAAAGACATGTCGAACCCCAGCCTCGGCAAGTACGTCCCGGCGAACCTGCCCGGCGGGAACCTCACCCCGGAAGACATGGCGCGCGTGACGTCCGACGACTGGCAGGACATCCGCAAGCTGGCGCGCGGCTACTGCCGCACCGTCGACTCAACGCGGTCCCGTAAGCGCATGGACGGGAGCGCGACCGTGGTCAAGAACGGGTACCCCGTCTATGGCACGGATGACGTGTCCGACGACGTCACGCAGGACGCCGTTCTCCTGTTCGCACAGCGCCTGCGCAACGTCCTCGACCGATACGCGCACGCTCCCGAGAGCAAGCCGGGCAACGAAGCATGGATCTACGTACGCCGCGACGGCGAAGAGATGACCATCACGCGGACCACGCTGCACAGGTGGGCGGTACGGGATGCCGCCGCCAGGAACGGCTATCGGGTGGACGTTCCGCCCGAGCAGATCGACGGCACCCCGGGCGTTCAGCTCATGCGGGGGCTGCCTCATGCGGAGAACGTCACGCGTGCGGCGGTGGCGTTCGGGATCGCGCAGCACAGTTCAGAGATCTTCCGCACCGCGTTCGGAGACGGCAGCGACTTCCCGACGCTCCGCAGGGCGATGAGCGTGGCGGCCACCGCTGACGACCTGGGACGGGCGGGCATCCTGGCCAACGTCGCACAGGACTGCCACGGCGGCACGTACGGCTCGCGACGCAACGTGATCCGCGTCCGTGACGCGGGACGCGCTGAATGGCGGGAGCTCTCGGAGCGCTTGGAGGACGCCAAAGACGCCATGGTCTATCAGGCGACCCAGGTAGCCGGCGACTGAGCCCCCGAATCCAAAGGCCCTCAGGATCAACCTGAGGGCCTTTTCTGTGCCATTCAATAATGGCACAGAAATCTTGAACTCTACGGACGGTCGGCGGGGCTCGCCACCCGTATTTAAGTGAGAGCGAAATCCGAGCGTCACAACAAAGAATCATGAAACATCCGGACGCTTGAGTGCTTCGCTCCACCGTATTTAAGTGAGGGACCGAACGGCGCGAGTTGTTCGCCTACCGGCTTCCATGTGCGACACCTGACACGCCTCTTGTTCGTGGCCTGGACACAAGGTCCGGCCATGGTCGCACAAGGAGTTTCCGCATGGACATCAGCCAGGCGCTGGTATGCCTGCTCAAGTCCGAGTTGCACCGCAAGGACTTTCCCACGGGTTTCAAAGGATTCTTCGCCACGGGGGAAGTCACGGCGAACGGCGTCCGGTATCAGGTACAGGCTCAGGCCGTGCTGGCCGGGTCCAAGAGCGATCCGACCGCGACGGTGGAGGCCACGACCGACGACATGGCCGCCGCGCTCGCTGATCTGGTGATCGGCGATCTGGGTCCGCGCACGTTCAACGGCGGTAATACCGGCTACCGGGCCGCCGCCAGAGTGGCGGCCCACGGGCAGTACTACCAGGTCAGCGTGCTGGCGGTCCGGCTGCGCTGACCCCCTCACCGGTTCCGGGATGTCGCGTGTCTCCCGGCACCCGTCCCTGTTGAGCTCCGTCCGGGCGGTACGGCAGGCCCGCCCGGACGGTCCTTCGCCATGCCCGAAAGGAGAACTCCCGATGGAGGACACCCCTGCCATCAGCCTGGTCGTCCTGGTGCTGTGCCCGGCTCTGGCGCCCGTGGCGCACCGGGCCGACTGCACGTTCCGGCACCTGTTCCTACCACCCCGGCCAGGCATGCCCGGCGACTGGAGCGGCGCGGTCACCGATCTTGACCAGATCCGCCAAGGCTTCCCCGGCGTGCTGTTCCACGCCTGCCTGCTGAGCGAGCTACGCCACGGCACGGACAACCCCGTGCCCACGACCAACCCCAAACCGCGAGGAGCACACCCCTATGGCCGTACTTGACGGCATCGCCCTGCCCCCACGCTGGCACATCACCTCCCGCCTGGTGGCCGGATGGCCCATCGACGATCAGCATCTGCTCGAACTGTGGCCGTACGGCCGCACCGACGACGCGCGGTTCCGCTGGTTCTACCGGCTCTCACGCCGTAACCGGACCATCTTCACCGGCACCGACATCACCTCACCCGCCCGCGCCCTGCTGACGACAGACGCGCTGATCAGCGCCGCCCTGGCGGTGCTGAACGTGCTCACGCTGCAGCCCGGCGACACCGATGCGGAGCACTTCGCCGCCGACACCCGCACCCAGGCCGATTGGCGGGAGCGCTTCGCCGAACCGCTGTCGCTGTACGCCCTGGAGGACGTGTGCGGCTACTGCGGCGCCGATCACCCCTCCCCCAGTTGCGGAAAGGAGTGACGGACCATGTCCGGAATGTCCCGCCGTCAGGTGGTGGCCCGCCTCGTCCAGCACGCCGCCTTCCAATACGGGGCGCTGTCGGCCGTCTGCTACGCCCCGCAGGAGACCGGGCGCATGCCCGGCGAGTGGGCCGAACGCTACCGCGCCGACGCCGACCGAACGGTGTACATGGTCCGGTCCTACGCCACCCCGATCGCCTGGGTACGCGACGACGGCCACGTCGTGATCCCCGACCACAACTACTCGGCCACCACCACCCGCCACCAGCGGCTGTGCCGCGCCTGGCTCTAGATCGATCAGAAAGGAACCGACCATGGCGGTCTACGGCCTGTGGTTCGGCGGATCCGGTTACAGCCCCTCCGACGACGCCGACCTGGAGGAGTTCACCTCCATCCGCCACGCGCGTAGCGCGCTGATCGAGCGCTACCGCTACCGCTACTGGCAGCGCTCCCGCTTCGCCTACGTCCACCGCGACGCGGCCGAACTGCTCACGCCTTGCGTCGGCGAGGACTGCTCGATCCTCCTGTACAGCTCACCCGGCAGTCTCGACTGCCCTGAGCGGCGGCTCAGTCTCGGGCCGCGTGGCGGCGTCCGCAGCGAACGCTGCTAATCCCGCCGCACCCTCCCCCAAGCTTCGCGCCGCCCCGGTCCACACCCGTGGTCCGGGGCGGCGCACTGTCCCCCGCCCTGTCCCCATCTCACCTGGAGCTGACCCGTCATGACCGACAACACCGTGCGCCTGTCCGCACCCGCCGACCTCATCGCGATCGTGCCCTACATCCTGGGCTTCCACCCGGCCCTGAGCCTGGTCATCCTCGCCTTCAACGGCAGCGCGCTGGCCACCGGCCTGCGCTATGACCTGCCCGCCACCCAGGACGAGGCCGGCGAGATCATCACCGGCAGCCTGGACATCCTGCGACGCGACCAGATCGCCGGCATCTGCCTGGTCGGCTACGGTCCGGGCAACCTGGTGACCCCGCTCATGGACGGCCTGTGCCAGGCGAGCGCCACCACCGCTATCGAGATCACCGAGATGTTGCGGTGCGAGGACGGCCGCTACTGGTCTTACACGTGCACGATGCCGGACTGCTGCCCGCCCGAGGGGACGCCCTATGACGTCACCACCAGCCAGGCCGCTGTCACGGCGGTCATGGCCGGGCTGAGCACGCTGCCCGATCGCGCCAGCTTCGCCGACCAGCTCGCGCCCGTCGAAGGACCCGACCGTGAGGCCGTGCGCGCGGCGACCGCCGCCGCCAGGGAACGCGCCGAGAACCTCCTGATCGACCAGGCGTCCGCCCGCTACTGGTACGAGGAGGGCCGCGCCCGCGTTCACGACGCGTTCGCCCGCAGCGCCGCAGATCAGCCTCTCTCGCCTGAGGAGGTGGCTTGGTTGGGGGTGTTGCTCACCTCCGTCTGCGTCCGTGACGCCGCCTGGACCATGATCGGCACCTACACCGAGCAGGCCCACATCAAACTGTGGACCGAAGTCATGCGCCGCGTCGAACCCGCTTACCTGCCCGCCCCGGCGTCCCTGTTGGCCTTCGCGGCCTATCATGGCGGCGCCGGAACCCTGGCCCGTATCGCCGTAGACCGGGCGCTGGCGGTCAATCCCCGCTACAGCATGGCTCACCTCATCGACTGCTCTCTCAGCCACGGCATTCCGACAGAGGCGATCCGTGGCATGCGCATAGGTGGTCAGGCCGGGGAGATCGACGCCCAGGTAGACCGGGAGCCGCGTGCGGCTCTGCCCGTCCTGCCCGGACAGGAGTGAGCAACCATGGCCTTCGCCGCCGCCACCTCCGCCGTCGTAATCGGCCTGCTCGGGCACGTCGTCCGCGTCGAAGCCGACCTGTCCCCCGGCCCGCCCGGCTTCGACCTGACCGGCCTGCCCGAGACCGCCACCGCGACCACGCGCGACCGTGTCCGCGCCGCGATCATCAACAGCGGCTTCACCTGGCCCGATGGGCGCATCACGGTCACCGCCCTGCCGCTGAACACGCCCAAGTACGGCACCACCCTGGACGTCGCGATCGCGGTGGCCATCCTGGCCGCCGACGGCCACCTCCCCGTCCACCGCTTGGAGGGAACGGCCTTGCTCGGCGAGCTCGGCCTGGACGGGGCGATCCGGCCCGTCCGAGGGATGGCCTGCGCCCTCCATACGCTGGCCGCCTCCGGCGTCCGGTCCGTGGCCATCCCGCCCGCCGACACCGGCCACCATCACCAGTGCACGCTCATCCCGGCCGCCACCCTGGCCGACCTGGTCGAGCGGCTCCGAAGTGACCAGCCCGCCCCGGCCTGTGCGACAGCGGAACCGCCCCCGCCGGACCTGGCCGACGTGCGAGGCAACAGCATCGCGCGCCACGCACTGGAAGTCACCGCCGCCGGAGGGCACCACCTGTTCCTGCTGGGTAACGGACCGGCCACCATGCTGGCCGAACGCCTGCCCGGCATCCTGCCACCCCTCGACCGGCAAACCCTCAGCCGGGTCAACGAGATCCACGCGCTGACCGGCACCCGCAGAACGGGCCGACGGCCGCCCCTGTGCGCACCCCACCACACCAACACCGCCGCCGCGATCTTCGGGCGTCACGCCGTCAACGACGTCCTTCGCCCCGGCGCCGTCTCCCTGGCCCACGGCGGCGTCCTGTTCCTGGACGAGGCCCCCGAATACCCGCGCTCGATCCTGGACGGCCTGCGCCTGCCCCTGGAAACCGGCGAGATCATCCTCGCCGGCTGGACAGGCATCGCACGCTTGCCCGCCCGCTTCCAACTCCTGCTCGCCGCAGACCCCTGCCCCTGCGTCGGCACCTGCCGCTGCACCCCACTGCACCGTCAGCGCTACCTCCACCGGCTCGCGGCGCTGCGAGAACACATCGACATCACCGCCAAGACCGAACCGATCCAAGGCAAGAGCGGTGACGGCGAATCGAGCGCCGTCGTAGCCGAACGGGTGGCCAAGGCCCGTGCCCGAGCGGCCCACCGCCTCACCGGAACACCCTGGCGAACCAACGCCGAGGTACCCGGACCGGAGATCCGCACCTTCTACCCGCCGGATTCCGCCGCCCTCGATCTGATCGACGAACGGATCCAGTGCGGCGTACTCACCTCGACCACGGCGACGCGCGTCCTGCGCGTGGCCTGGACATTGGCCGACCTCCGCGCCGCCCACCGACCCACCAGAGATGACGCCCTGACCGCTCTGCAGCTGTGGCAGGGCGACCAGGCCTGACCCCCACATCCGCGCCCCGGGGTCCGATTTCGGCCCCCGGGGCGCTCGCGCATGTCAAGAGAGGAATCCCCATGTCCCGCGAAACCCTGGCCTGGCTCAACAAGAACACCCTGATCGGCTTCACCGCCAAGCGCGGCACCGCCTGGCACTACCGGGCCAGCCAGCAGGGAGATGAGCCCAACCACTACCCTGGCCCGATCCCCATCGCAGACGTCAAGCGTCGCCTGTTCCACTGGGAACCCGTCGAAGGCTCCATCGAGACCACCTACCTGACCGAGGACGGCGTCACCCGCCTCATCGACCCCACCCGCAAGGCGATCATCCGCCCCGACACCGGCCACATCCTCGGCGTCTTCAAGCAGGGCTTCCGCATCCACGAATACAAGCGCTGGCTCGTGGGGCACATCGAGACGATCCTGGACGACGACCTGTCCATAGGATCCGCCGGCCTGCTCAGGGACGGCGCGGTGGCCTGGGTCCAGATAGAGGTTCCCGAGACCTGCACCACGCCCGAGGGCGTCGCCTTCCGGCCTTTCCTGTCGGCAGCCACCTCGCTCGACGGCTCGCTCTCCTCGACCTACCAGACCGGCGCCCAGCTCATCAGATGCGACAACACCCTCTCGGCAGCCCTGGCCGAACGGAACGCCAAGCAGGTCAAGATCAAGCACTCCCGCAACTCACTCGCCCGCATCGCCGAGGTCCGCGACGCCCTGGGCATCATCCACCAGGTGGCCGACGACTTCGCCGCCGAGGTAAGGCACCTGTGCCAGGTCGACGTGTCGCCCGGGCAGTGGACTGCCTTCCTTGACCGGCACGTCCCCGTGCCGAGCGAACGCGGACGCCGCCGCACCCTGGCGGAGACCAAGCGCGCCGCTCTGTCCCGGTTGTGGAATGACGACGAACGCGTCACCCCCTGGCAGGGCACGGCCTTCGGCGTCGTCCAGGCCGTGAACACCTACACCCACCACGAGCAGAGCGTCCGAGGTGCCGTTCGGGTCGAACGGAACATGCACCGCATGGTCACCGGTGGCGTGGACGATCTCGACCTGGCCACCGTGCAGACCTTGGAGAAGGTACTCAACCGACCCGTCCTCGGCGCGGTCGCCTGAATCGGGGTACGGCTCCCGCAGATTCTTGTGCGGGAGCCGTACATCCGGCCGGATTGCGAAACAATCGCCTCGTGTCGATGCGGTGCGGCGAGGAGAGCGAGCGCGAATGAACGACGAGTCAGCGGCTCTGCTCTTCGACGTGGTCGGCCGGCTGGAACAGAGCATCGTCGCCCGTAACTGCCCGGCGATCGTCGCCTTGGTCGGTGATCGCAAACTGGTGCTGAGCGACTACGACTACCTGCGTGACGACGAGACCGCGGCGGCCTTCGAGTCCAGGGCCGCGGCCAAGGCGAAGGAGATCGGCGCCCGGCGATGGGTGTTCGCCGTACCGCAGGTCTGGGTGTTCACCCCACCGAGCACGATCATGACCAGGGCCGTGTCGAATCATCCGCTTCGAGAAGGTGAGCAGGAAGCGATCAGCTGGATGAGCTTCAACGCCACGGACGGAGTCGACTACGGCAGGGTGGCATACGCTCGCCGACCGAACGGTGAGCCGGTGTTCGAGGATGCTGAGATCTTCACGGTCGGTATCACGCCGACGCAGGTTGTTCCTGGATACCGGCTATTGCAGGCGCTTCTGGATGACGATGATGCGCCTTTGCTGTAGGGCCTTCTTCGGGGCGTGGGCAGCGGCCATCTGTCAACGCGAATAGTCGCCACAGATCGCGCTGAACACGATGCCCTTGATGATCTCCGCAGGCAGTTCGACCTTCAGGTCGATCTTCTCTTCCACCGGCGGCAGCCCGGCGGCTTCGCGCTCCCTGATGCGGTGCTCCTTCTCGATCTGCCGGTTGAAGGTCTTGCACATGAACTCGATACTCATCGCGCACTCCCTTCAGATGCCGAGGGCCAGCCCGTAGAACTGGCCCTCGGCGACCCATCTCTAACTAGTCCGAGCAAGAACAGGTAGGAGATTGGGTACCTCTAGCGTACGTGTCCGTGGCCTGACGGTGCAGGGTTGGGCCGGATTGCTCCTGCCCATCCGGGGCGATCGATGGGATCGATCCGGACGACGGCTCCCGTGTACGGGGCGTTGATCATGTGGGTGTTGCTGATTGCCAGGCCAACGTGATCCGGGCCGGCCTGGGAGGCGTCGGTTTCGTAGAAGACAAGGTCACCGGCTCGGGTCTTGTCCCTGGCGACCGGAGTGCCTGCCTTCACCTGCTCGTACGTGGTAGTGCCGATGCGCAAGCCGGCTTGGGCCCAGGCGTATTCGGTGAGCCCGGAGCAGTCGAAGCCCTTGGTGCCGGCGCCACGTCCGATGCCGCAGCTCGGGCCGGTGGGGCCGCCGCCTCCCCAGGAGTAGGGGATGCCACGCATACGGAGGGCGGCGTGCACGGCCTTGCTCGCGTTAGCGGTGATCTTGCCGAGCTTGGTCGTGAGCTCTTCGCACAGTTGCCGGATGATCGACTCGGCCTCCTGCTTGTCAGACGGCAGGCTCTTTTTTGATCCCGGAGATCAGGTCGGCGCGAGGTGGATTCAGAGACGCGGCCAGGTGGATGTCCTGCTTGAGCTTTGCCGATAGGCGCGCGTCCGCCTTCTTGACAGTCGACGCGGCGCCGAGAGCCGACACGATGGTTCCCGCTCGCTGCTCATGCTTGGCGTACGCGTCGGGCGAGGCGGAGCGCTGGATGGACTGAGCGACGGCCGTGAGGGGCTTGTCGCGCCAGCCGTTGATCTTCTTCAGGCGGGAGAAGAACGCCCTGGCCGCATATCGGGGATCGGTGACCTGCTTCTTGGTGCCCCACCCGTGGGCCGGGTGCTGCTGGAAGAGCCCGAACGCCTGGCCGTGGTCGCCGATCACGGTGTTCTTGAGGTCGGATTCCTGCAGCGCGGTGGCGATGCCGATGATGGCGGCCCGCTGTGGGAGCCCCATCTTCTTGGCGGTGTCGAGGATGACCTTGGCGTTCGCCGTCTGAGAGGCGGAGAGGTTCACGCCTTTGGAAGCGGCTTGCGGAGTAGAGGGGCCGGCGTAGGCGCAGATCGTCCCGCCTGCGTTGACGGTGCCCGCGGATACGGCGAGTTGGGCACCACCGGACATGCCGGCCAGCATGGCGACCCCACCGGCGAGACCTCCGCAGGCGGCGAGGATCTTGGCGAGACCTAGCTCGGCGAGCATGTTCCCTCTTCCTCCTGCGGGACGTCGGTGGCGGGCTGGTGGCTGGGGCCGATGTCCGGCCAGGTCTGGGCGAGGGCACCCAGTCGCCGACGCGGGGCGGGCGAGTCGGTGGGCAGCCAGAGACCTCCAGCGAGGCCACCGTCGGGGGAACCGGCCAGGGACGAACGGCAGGCGGTGGCCACGGGCACGAACATGTGCGCCGGTTGCTGGAGCAGGCGCTCTCGCAGGTTGGCCTCGCGCCGTTCGGTGGCCACCAGGAAGAGGACCGGGGTGACGATGCCGGTCGCCTCGGTGAGCCGGGCGTAGTCGTCGAGCTTGGCGGCGACGCGACCGAGAGGTTCGGTGCCAGTGTCGTACTCGAGGAAGAAGTCGAGCATGCCGTCGTCGTCCGACCAGCGGCCGTAGGCGTCAGGGCGGGCGGTGTCGCCCCAGACCTTGGTGCAACGGTGTTCCGGCCACCAGGCGGTGAGCTGGCCTGAGGGGCCGCGGCGGGCGGCGTGGATGAGCGAGGTGGCGACGCCGTTGACGCCGACTGTGTGGGCCAGGCGGGAGCTGTAGGCGATGGCGAGAACGCGGTCGCGTCGGTATCCGAGCTGGCCGGGCTCGATGCCGTCTTCGGCGGCCAGGACGGTGGCGCCGTTCGGGCCGAGGACGTAGTGGAACGGGGCGGTGCCGGCGCCGACCGGCAGGTTCGGCTGGAAGCGCTCCAGGGCTCCGATCTGGGCCAGGGTGAGCAGGCGCTTCCTGGCTGCGTCACTGGAGTCGAAGTACGCCTCGGCGATCTGGTGGGAGGTGAGGACACGGAAGTCCCAGATGGCGCGCAGCAGGCTGCGGTCTCTGCTGGTGAGCCTGGCTGCGAGGGTGTGGGGCTGGATCATGATGGATTCCTTTCGTTGGACGCGCCCAGACGGGGGTCGTCCGGGCGGGGAC
>NZ_JABCPZ010000222.1 GCF_013283785.1 Nonomuraea antri | reverse complement strand
TCGCTGGGCGGGGTCGGCCGGCGGCCCTCGTCGGTCACGCGGATCTCCAAGTTCTCGGTCCCGGGGTTCAGCGCCACCGTCACCCGGGTCGGGCCGGCGTGCCTGATCACGTTGGTGAGTGATTCCTGCAGGATGCGGTAGGCGGCGCCGCCCACCGCGCTCGGCAGCGGCGTCGCCGGCTCGCCCTGGTCGAGCCGGATGTCGAGCCCGGCCGCGCGGGCCTTGTCGGTCAGCTCGCCGATCTGTCCCATGCCCGGGTACGGCTGGCGTCCGTCGCCGTACTCGCCGTCGTCGTCGCCGCGCAGGACGCCGAGGATGGCCCGCATCTCCCGCAGCGCCCGCGAGCTGGTCTGCTCGATGGCGCGCAGCGCCTCCCTGGCGGCATCCGGCCGCTTGTCCAGGACGTGCGCGGTGACGCCGGACTGGACGTTGATGATCGCGATGGCGTGCGCGACCGTGTCGTGGACCTCGCGGGCGATCCGCAGCCGTTCGGCGTCGGCGCGGGCCCGGGCCTCCTCCTCGCGCGTCCGTTCGGCCAGTTCGGCGCGCTCCTGCGCCTCGAACGCGATGACCCGGCGCGACCGGACGGACTCGCCCAGCGCCGCGCTCATCACCGACGCGCCGATGCGGAAGAACACCCAGCCGATGGCGGCGCGCGGCTCGATGTCGGCCGCCGCGACCAGCCAGACGACGGCGAGCACGGTGACGCCCACGCCGGCCGTCACCAGCGAGCGGCGGCCGTCCCCGTACGCGGCCAGCGTGTACAGCGCGACGAACAGCCCGAGCCAGCCGGGCCCGTCGGGAAAGCCGAGGCCGTAGTAGGCCAGGCTGCTCAGCGCGGTGACGCAGAACACCGCCACCGGCCACCGGCGCCGCACCACGACGGCCACCCCGCCCGCGACCAGCAGGACGTATCCCAGCGATCCGAGGTCGCTGAGCGGCCGGGTCGCCCCCTCGGCGGCGATACGGGACAGGGTGCCCTGGACCTGCATCGCCGTGACGAAGAGTGCGAGCAGCACGTCCTGCGCCGGTGCGGGCAGGCGCTTCGACAGCAGCTGCGCCGGCGCGGGCAGGCGTGCGGACACCACGCGGGGGATCATGCCGCGATCCTACGGTTCCCCGCCCGCGACGGGACTCCCCCCGAGGGCGCGCCACCGCCTACGACGCGGAGCGTACGCGGGCCCGGTGAACTACGCGGATTCGCGTAACTCCGCTGGTGGACCGCCGAGGAACCGCCCACATGGCCGAGCGGGGTCCGGCTACGGGCGCAGGCCCGCCAGACGGGGGCGCAGGCGTGCCGTCGCCGCCGGATGCGCCTCCCAGCTGCCGTCCAGCGCGGTGATCGTCACGTGCCCGGCGTCGAGCAGCGTGCGGTCCGCGTCCGGCACCGGGTCGGGCGCCGAGGTCAGCACGGGCAGGATCCGGTAGCAGGTCGCGCACGCCTCCGGGGCGGGCGCGTAGGCGGTCGAGACGAACGCCGAGGTGCCCAGCCGCGCGAAGCTGACCCTGCCGTTGGGCCGCACCGGGTAGTTCACGTTCAGCACGGTCCTGGACGGCAGGATCTCCCGCCCCCTCGCCAGCCGGTCGACCAGCTTCACCGCGAAGGCGATCGACCGCTGCGCGCTCGGGAACGACGGCGGGTCGGTCGTGAGGTCCACGGCGGTGCTGAACGCGACGGCGGGCACGCCGTCGTCCAGGGCGGCGATGGTCGCGCCCACGGTGCCGGAGTGGTTGGCGACGGCGGCGACGTTCTGCCCCGCGTTCGGCCCGGAGACGACCAGGTCGGGCGGGTCGCCCGCGTACAGCACGCGCAGGCCGAACGCCACCGCGTCGCCCGGGCTGCCGCTGACCGCCCAGACGCCGGGCGCCTTCCGCTCGGCCTGCAGCGTGGTGCCGAACCTGGCGTTGAAGGCGGTGCCGGTGCCGCTGGAGTCCGTGGCCGGGGCGACGATGGTGACCTCGTGCCCGGCGGCGTCCAGTGCCTGCTTGAGTCCCTGGATGAACGGGAAGCCGTAGCCGTCGTCGTTGGTGAGCAGGATCCGCAGCCCTTGGCGCGGCTGCTCCGCCTGCGCGGACGGCGGCTGCTGCTGCGCCTGCGCGGACGGCGTCGCGGTGAGGAAGGCTGTCACCATCAAGAGCGCGATGAGGACGCGTTTGGCCATGGGAGACTCCCTGTCCCACCTTCGCGCCTGAGGTGTGATTTACGTTACAGTCTGGAACGAATAGTGGAACGCGAAAGCCCGGCCGTCAAGGGACGGCCGAGAGACCCCGACCTCGACGCCCGGGTGCTGCGGGCCGCGCTCGAGCTGGTGGTCGAGGTGGGCTACCAGCAGACCTCGATCGACGCCATCGCGCGCCGCGCCGGGGTCAGCCGTCCCGCGGTCTACCGGCGCTGGCGGGCCAAGTCCGACATCGTGGCGCAGGCGCTGTTCGGACGTTCGGCGCCGGCCGAGGTCCGCGTGACGGGAGACCTGCGGCGGGACCTGCGCGCGTGGGTGGACGCGGTGCTGGCCAGGTTCGGCGGCCCCGCGATGGCGCACGCGTTCCTCGGCCTCATGGCGGACCTGCGGGACCGGGGCGACCGGCGTTTCCGCCTCGACCTGGTCCAGCCGCGCCGCGACCACCTGGCCAGGACGCTCGCCCAGCCCGGGGCGCGGCCCGGCGTCGACCAGCAGGTGTTCCTGGAGCTGCTGGTCGGGGCGGTCTTCCTGCGGGTGGCGACCGGTCACGACGTGTCCGACCCCGCCTACGCGGAAGAGCTCACCGACCTGCTGCACCGCGCCGTCGCCGTCGATCCCGGCGGACGTCCGAGCTGAACACTCACGAGGCCGGGACGGTTGGCGGGCCGCCGGAGCCGCTGAGCGCGAGCGTCACGGCCAGGACGCCGAGCAGGCCGCCCATGGCGATCCGCTGCGTCCGCAGCCAGGCGGGACGGCGCGCGAGAAAACCCGCCACGGCCCCGGCGGCCAGCACGAACGCCAGGTTCACCGTGACGGCCACCGCGATCTGGCACGCCCCGAGCACGAGCCCCTGGGCCAGCACGTCGCCCCTGCCGAGGTCGACGAACTGCGGGATGATCGACACGTACAGGATGGCGATCTTCGGGTTGAGCAGGTTCGTCATCAGTCCCATGGTGAACAGCCGGCGCGCGGAATCGGCGGGCACCGGCTGGACGCCGAAGACCGACACGCCGCCGGGCCGGACCGTCTGCCACGCCAGCCACAGCAGGTAGAGCGCACCGGCGAACCTGATGGCGGTGAGCAGCTGCGGCGCGGCGGCGAACAGCACCGCCAGGCCCAGGTTCGCGGCCAGCAGATAGACCAGGAACCCGGCCGCGACCCCGCCCAGGGCGACGACGCCGGCCCGGCGGCCCTGGCCGATGCTTCGCGACACCAGGTACATCATGTTGGGCCCCGGGGACAACACCATGCCCAGCGCGATCGACACCACACCGAGCACCGCGCTCTGCTCGACCATCGTTCTCCCACCAATGCATTCATCAATACGCCGACTTTGGAACGATATTTCGTCATCTCAGCTCAGAGCAATATCGAGGATTGAACTCGGAGCAATGTTGTGCTTGACTGCCGGGATGGACGACTACCGGCGAGTCGCCGACGAGGTGGCGGCCGAGATCGCGGCCGGGCGGCTGCGGCCCGGCGACCGCCTGCCCACCCAGCGGGAGTTCGCCCGCAGGCGCGGCATCGCCGGCTCCACCGCCGCCCGCGTCTACAAGGAGCTGATCAGGCGCGGCCTGACGGTGGGCGAGGTCGGGCGCGGCACGTTCGTCAGGGCCGCCGTCCCACTTCCTGGCCCCGCGCTCACCGAACCCGGGAGCAGCACGGTCGACCTGGAGCTCAACCACGCCTTCGTGCCCGAGCAGGCGGGCCTCCAGGCCGAGAGCATCGCCGCGCTGCTCCGGCCCGACGTGCTGGAATCGTCGATGCGCCCGGTGGGCGCGGCAGGAACCGCGCAGGCCCGGGGCCGGGTCGCCGACCTGCTCGCCCGCCCGGGCTGGCGGCCGGCGCCCGAGCAGGTGCTGTTCGCCGGCAACGGCCGCCAGGCGATCGCCGCGGCCATGGCGGCGCTGGCGTCACCCGGCGCCAGGATCGGCGTGGAGGAGCTCACCTATCCGGTGGTCAAGGCCATCGCCGGGCGCCTCGGCGTCACGCTCGTGCCGCTGGCCGTCGACGCCTCCGGGCTGGTGCCTGAGTCCGTCGAGTCCGCCGCGCGCAAGACCCCGCTCGACGCCGTCTACCTGCAGCCGACGCTGCACAACCCGCTGTCGCTGACCATGACGGCGAGCCGCAAGGCCGAGCTGGCGGACCTCCTGAGACGGCTGGACCTGCCCGCGATCGAGGACGCGGTCTGGTCGTTCCTGCGCCCCGACCTTCTGCCGCTGGCCGCGCTGGCCCCCGAGCGGACCATCCTCGTCGACAGCCTGTCCAAGCGGCTGGCGCCCGGCCTGACCGTGGGGTTCGTCGTCGCCCCCGGGCCGCTGGCCGCGAGCGTCGCCGCCGCACTGCGCTCCGGGGCCTGGACGCCGATGCGTTTCGCGCTGGACGCCGCGACGCGCTGGGTGGGCGACGGCGTCGCCGGCACGGTGGCCGAGGCCAAGCGCCACCAGGCCGTCGCCAGGCAGCGGCTGGCCGCCGAGCACCTGGGCGAGTTCGCGGTGCGCGCCGACCCGCACTCCTTCTCCTGCTGGTGGGAGCTGCCGCCGCCGTGGCGGGCCGACACGTTCGTGGCCGCCGCCGCCCGGCACGGCATCGCGGTCACCCCGGCGGCGGCGTTCGCCGTCGGACGTCACCGCGCGCCGAACGCCGTCCGGCTCGGCCTGGCGTCGCCGTCCGCCGAGACCCTGGCCAGGGCGCTGGCCACGCTCGCCGCCCTGGCCCGCGCCACCCCGGACGACCTGCTCGTCGAATGACGGCCCCGACGACCCGGGATGGGCCAGGATGGGACGTGATGACGACACACGGGGACGACGCGACGGGCCGTCGAGCCGAGAACGGGCGAGGCGAGAAGCGGCGAAGCATGGGGCGAGGCGGCAAGTGGCGGCGCCGGGTGCTGATCGCGGTCGCCGGGCTGCTGGTGGCCGCCGCGCTGGCGGCGGGCGGCGTCGCGGTCGCCTTCCCGTCGGTCGCCGCCACGACCTGCCCCGGCTGCTACGGGATGACCAGGCTCAGGCCGGGCCTGTACATCGAGCCCGGGCTGCCGGCCGCCCGCGAACGGGAGATCGCCGCGGTCGTCGACGCGGCCGAACGCCGGGTGGCCGCGTTCTACGGCGGACGCCGCAGCACGCCCGACGTCCTGGCCTGCGCGAGCGCCGTCTGCTACCGGCGGATCGGCGGCGGCGGGGAACGCGGCGTCGCGGTGCTGAACCGGGCGGTCATGCTGTCGCCGAGCGGCATCGACGTGGCGATCGCCGCGCACGAGATGTCACACGTCGAACTGCACACCCGGCTCGGTTCGGCGGCCGGCCGGGTCCCGCAGTGGTTCGACGAGGGACTGGCCGTCGTGGTCGCCGACGACTCCCGCTACCTCAAGCCCGAGACGGCCGGCGACCGGTGCCTGGTGTCCACGGACGAGGCGTTGCCGCGCACGCTCGACGAGTGGCTGCGCGCGGCCCGGGCCGACCGGAACACCTACGCCAAGGCCGCCTGCCGGGTGAGCCGCTGGCTGGCGGCCAACGGCGGCCCCCGGGCCGTGCTCGACCTCCCGGACAACCTGCCCGCCGAGCCGCCGGACAACCAGCCGGACGACCTGCCCGCGACCTCGCCGCCACCGTGACCTGGTCGCGGGAGTCGTCCTAGCGGGGTTTGTCCCACACCAGCAGATACCGCCGCAGCAGCAGCCGACGGAAGCGGCACCCGGGCAGTTCCCTGGCGGCGGCCCGCGCGGTCTCGGCCCACGGCATCACCGGGTTCACGGCGAACACCCCGTCGCCGGGACCGCGCTTGCCGCCGTGGAACGGCGCCAGCACGCGCGAGACGGCCTGCCCGGCGAGCCGGTGGACCCAGTCGCGCGGCGAGGTGTCCTTGGCCAGGCCGATGACCACCAGCCGCCCGCCGGGGGCCAGCAACCGCCGCAGCGCGGCCGCGGCCGCGCCGAAGTCCGCGTGGTGCACGACCGCGACGGCGCTGACGAAGTCGTGGCCGCCCTCGGGCAGCAGGTCCGCGTCCAGGAAGTCGCCTTCGACGAACGTCACGTTCGGCACGCCGCCGTGCCGCCGCCCGGCCAGCTTGATCGCCTCGGGCGAGCGGTCCACCGCGGTCACGCCGGGCACGGCCGCGGCGAGCCTGGCGGCCAGCAGTCCGTCGCCGCAGCCCACGTCTAGCGCCCGCGCGCACCCCTCGGGCAGGAGCCTCAGCACCAGCTTCTGGTAGTGGACGTTGTGATTCCAGTACGTCTGCGGCACCCGATCACGCTAGCGGCATCTCCGCCGCGGCCCGATACGCGGCGGCGGCGAGCGCCTTGATCTCGTCGCCGTCCGCCGCGAGCAGGAACCCGGCCGCGATCGCGGCGTCGGTGGCGGCGTGGAAGGCCGGCAGGTAGTCGTCCGCGCCGCCCGGGTAGAGCCGGGCGAGGGTGTCGCCGGTGAACGGGACGGTGTGGCCGAACAGCCGCTCGATCAGGCCGTCGTTCGGGCTGATCCCGGTCAGCATCGCGGTGGGCACGTCCATCCAGGGGGTGCGGACGCCGCCGCGCGCGTTGCCGTGCTCGTCGCGGCGCAGCAGCGGCGGCGGACCCGGCAGGACCTCCAGGAGCGGGGCGTGCGGCGGGGGAGTGCCGTCGCGCACCCAGCGGGCCAGGCGGTGGACGGCGGCGTTGGCGACGTAGTGGTGCTGCGGCGCGGCGTTGACGGTGTGGCCGACGTCGAAGCCGGCCGCGCGCTGCCGGGGCGCGAGCGCGGCCGCCAGCGCGGCGGGATCCATGGACGTCATGTCGTGCCCGGCGGCGACGTCGACGTAGGTGTCGGCGTGGGCCGCCCCGGCGACCTCCCAGACGCGCAGCAGCGGCCCGTCGGCCCGGCGGGCGGACAGGTAGTCCATGGTGATCACGTCGGTCTCGGTGAGCAGCGCCAGCACCGGGACCCGGGGCTCGCCGAACGGCATCGGCTGCGGATCCATCTCGACCGGCTCGGGTAGCACGAGCTGGGACGCGGCCCCGATGCGGCTGTGGGTCAGGAAGCCGTCGTACACGCGGGCGACGGGATCGACCGCGTTGATGTAGGTGCTGAGCCGGTAGGCGGCCAGCGACACGCCGGCGGCGATGAGCCTGGCGCCCGGGAACAGCTTGGCGACTGCCCGTCCGGCCTGGGAGAAGATGTCGTAGGAGCAGTCGTCGCCGGGGTGGCGCAGCGTGCCGTACCTGTCCGGGTCCGCGGTCACCAGCCCGCCGGGCGCGTCCCCTTCGGGCGGCGTGACGCTGCCGGTGACGCCGGCGCACTGGGCCGAGACGCCGGCCCACGCGTATCCCTCGCGCACCAGCTCGGTGTGGGTGTAGAGCCACTCCACGCCGGCGTCGACGTAGGCGGAGACGTTGAACCACTCCACGATGACGACGCCGTTGAAGCGTTCCCGCCGTTCGGGGGCGCGGGTGAGGACGCGGGTGACGTACGGGGCGTGGGCGCGGGCCTCGATCCGCCCGGGCTCGGCCGGGTCCTCGCGGTAGGCGGCGGCGGTGCCGCTGATCAGGAATTCCTCCTCGACATAGCCGGCGGGGACGGCTCCGGCGCGGCTCGCGTCGACCGGCCGGGCGCGGCCGCCGGGGCTGGGACGCAGGTCGGGTAAGTGGGTGCGCATGGACGTGTCCTGTCTCTTCGGGAGATCGTCGGCTGTCAGCCTGTCCTTGACAAGCCAACTGTGTCAAGCTCGGGCTGACAAGCGGCGATGGGATGATCGGGGGGTGACGCGAAGCAGACGCACCCGCCCCGTGGGCTCCACCGGCGGCCTGACGACCCATTGCTCGTTCTGCGGCAGGCCGCACGCCGAGGCGGCCCGGGTGGTCGCGGGTCCCGGCGTCTACATCTGCGACGCCTGCGTGGACCTGTGCAACCAGATCATCGCCACCTCGCCGCCGTCGCGGGAGGGCGACGCCAAGCCGGTGCACCGCGGCCCCGACCCCCGTACCGACGAGTACCTGTCCGGCATGTCCGACGAGGACATGCTCGCCATGCTGCCCCGCCAGGCGCTCACCGTGGAGCAGGCCGAGCGCGACCTGCGCGCGTGGGTGCGGCTGCTGCGCGACCGCGGGGTCACCTGGGCCAGGATCGGCGAGGCGCTGGGCGTGTCGCGCCAGGCCGCGTGGGACCGCTTCGCCGCCGACATCGCCACCGGCGCCGCCACCGACACCCCTGCCGACCCCGACATCGCCACCGACATCCCGGCGGGCGCCGACGCGCCCGCGAACTGACGCCACGATCAACCGGGCCGTAACGATCTTGCCGGCCGCGACGATGATCTTCTCGTTGCAACGCTGCCGGATCATGGTCCGGCCTGGCTGGAAGGGGTATCGGCGGGTGACCCAGTGGTACGCGCGCATGGCCGACATTCCGGGGATCGGGTTCGCGGGGAGCCCGGACGTGGATCGTTCCCGGCTGCCCGGCGCCCACGTCCGTCCGGAGCAGGAGCGGGGGAGCCGCTACCTGTTCTGGCCCACGCCGGACGGCGGCACCTCGTCCTCGCCCGCGCACGGCCGGGCCTTCGCCGACACCAGGGACATGACCGCGGACCGGCTCGTGCGCTGGGTGTGGGAGGGCGTGGAGCTCCCCGGCATCCCGTCCGACTACCACTTCCTGCTGCAGAACGCCGTCAAGCAGTTGTGGTCGCAGCGGCGCCGGGCCCCTGAAGGGCTCCGGTTCGTGGAGGGGTTCGCCGCGCTCGACCTCGGCCTGGCCGAGGCCGCGCCGTACGCGGTCGCCGTCGACGAGCAGGACCTGTCCAAGGGCTTCGCGCGGCTGACGTCGGTGGAGATCTGGATGAAGCTGCTGGCGGCCGAAGGCGCGCTGCACGACGCCTCCGCGGTGAGCCGCCGCGCGACGCGGTTCGGCGACGCCTACCGCGACCAGGACCTGGACGCGAAACTGGCCGCACTCGAAGCGGAGTCGCAGCTCCCATGACCGAACACCCGTACGCGGCCGCTCTCGCCGCGGCCGAGCCCGATGAGTTCCTGCGCCTGGAGCGCGAGTCCGGCGGGCACGCCAGGTTCGCCGACCTCGACCGGCTGGCCGCGAACGTGATCGCCGCCGCGCTGGCCGGACGCCAGGTGGCGGCCATCGCCCCGGGACAGCGCGGCGCGAAGAACAGCGACGTCCTGACCCTGGCCACGATCGGCCCGCAGGAGCACTCCCTGATACGGCAGGCGCACACGCTGAGCGCCCAGCAGGAACGCGGCGCCTGGCACCTGGCCGAGCAGGTCTCGCTCAAGGCCGGGGTGCTCAACCTGCCCGCCTACCTGCGCCACCACCCCTGGCACGCGATCACCCTCGCCGCCGAGGACACCGCCCGCGTGCACCTCGGCTCGACCCCCGACGCGATGGCGGCCTGGTCCCTGCTCATCCCGCTGTTCGACGACCTCATGGCGCCCGTCGCCACCCGGGCCGCCGGCTCCGCCAAACCCGTCCAGGACCAGCGGCGGAACTGGACGGAGATCACCGCGGCGTACCGGGCGCTGGGGGTGCCGGGCACGCCGCGGACCGACGTCTTCGGCTACGGCGGCGGCTGGCACCGGCTCGACCGGGCCGGCCAGGTCCGGGCCAGGCTCGCCCTGCTGGACGAGCTGAGCCGCCTCGACCCGCTCCAACTCGCCGCCCGCTTCCGCGCCACCCGCCTGCGCGCGCTGATCGCCGCGACGCTGAAGAAGGCGCGCGAGGGGACGCCGCCCGCACGCAAGGTGCTCACCAAGGCCCTGCAGCCCGCACTGAGCGCCTACTTCGGCGGCGACTGGCCGGCCTTCCTCGACCATCTCGGCCTGCCGCGCGACCCGGCCGAGGAGATCGCCCCGGCACTCCCTGGAGCGAGACCGCAGGCAGCCCCTGCCACGCAAGGAACCGGGACCAGGACTGGGAACGGGCCCGGGTCCGGGCCTGGCGACGTCCAGGCGACGCTGGCGGCCTTGCTCGGCCAGGACGGCGCCGAGTCCCCGGTGCGGCGCCGGACCGACACCCTGATGCGCTGGTGGTCGCAGTTCGACGCCGTCCACGCGCGCCAGACGCCCGGAATGCCGCCCCTGTGGGGGCTCGTCGAGGACACGCCGTACGCCATCGGCGCGGGCCCCGGCCCGGTCAGGCAGCTCTACCGCAGGCTCATGACACCCGACCTGGTGGCGGAGGTCGACCGGCTCTGGGACGGCGTCACCCTGCCGCGCTGGCCGGAGAACATCGTCAGCGAGCCGTATCCGCACAAGCTCATGGCCGAGACCCTGGGGCCCGCGCTCGCGTTCTGGCACGGGCTCGCGCTCACCGCCTGGTTCGTCTGCGAGGGGCCTGCGTCCAGGACCACAATCCCCGGGCTGCGCGCCTACCACGCCCGCCGGCTGACCGAGCTCGAACAGGCCGGCACCCCCGTCCATCTGAGCGTCTTCGACGAGCTCGAGCACGCCGAGCGGTTGCTCGGCCCGCCCCAGCCGGTGTACGCGCACGGCGGGCACCTGGCGACGGGGGAGCGGCGGGCCGGATTCGAGGCGCTGCGCGACATCATCACCCGGCACCGCCGGGGATGGAGCCACCGCTACCTCGCCGAGTACCTCCGGCACCGGTGGCACGGTGAGCTGACCGGCGTCGCCTACGAGGTGAACAAGTTCGCCGCCGCCCGCGGCAGGCTCCCGACGTTCAAGCAGTTCGCCCGCTTCGCCGCCACGGCCGCCGACCACTGGTTCAACGGCGACCTGGCCGGCCTGTACGCGGCACTCGGCGAGACGGCGCCCGCCGGGTCACAGCGGGTGGACCTGCTGGCGGGTACCGCGCACGACTTCGTCGACGCCGTGTACGCGGCGCTCGGCGGACCGCCGTACGAGGAGGTCATGCGCCTGCCGGGAACCCCGCTCGCGGACGAGTGCCGGCAGAAGGCCAAACTGGCCGCGGCCGCCGTGTCATTCCTGCAGATCGCCGAGGCGCTCGGCCGGGCGCCGGAGAAGGCGGAGTTCGGGGCGGGCCGCCACGCCTGGGAGTGGGCCGGGGGGCTCGACCGGGGATGGCCGATCTACTGCGACGCCATCGAGACGGCGCTGAAGCGCAACGACGTCCCGGGCCGTGGACGACGGGCATGACGGCCGCGCCCCGGTCAGGGCCGCTCCTCGGGGACGAACAGGTCGTGCTGGGTGAAGATGTCGATCAGGAGCCGGACCGGCAGCCCGGCCTCGGTCGGGTAGCGGAAGCTCTGCTCCAGGTTGAGGCTGTAGTGGTTGCGCCGGCCGACCTTGCCACGCTGGAGGTAGCCGGCCGCGTGCAGGTCGGACACGATGCTCTGCACCGCGCGTTCGGTGATGCCGATGCCGGAGGCGATGTCCCGCAGCCGGATCTGCGGGTCGCGGGCGATCTCCACGAGCACCCGGGCGTGATGAGTGAGGAATGTCCAGCTTGCGGGGCGGTCTTCGGACACTGCGGTGAACCTTTCGCGGTTCTCGGCCCCCGAAAGCGCGCAGATGCCGGGGGCGGGGACGATTCACAGAAGATCCTATGACGAACAATCTTTCCGGTAACCCGGTGCGCGTATAGGGTGGACGGGCAGGCGGCGCACCGGCGCCGGTCCGACCTACCTGATTCCGAGGCCGCCCATGCGATCCTCGTCACATCCCTCGACCCGTCGCTCGCCGCGTGCCGAAGGTGGCCGAGGATCCAGTTCCCCGCTGGAGCTCGACAGCCATGAGCTGATCACGGGCGTGCTCGTCACCCTGAGCGGGGAACTCGACTCCACCAACGACCTCGACCTCGAATCGTTCGTCGACGGCCTACTCCGGCCGAACCAGGCGCTGATCCTGGACCTGGGCGGGCTGACCTTCATGGACGGCCGCGGCCTGAGCGCGCTGCTGCGCCTCAGCGGGGTCGTCCGCAGGAAGGGGGGAGCGCTGCACCTGGCCAACGTGTCGGACCTGCCCGCGCGGCTGCTGCAGCTGACCGGCATCTGGGACGCGCTCAACATCCACACCAGCGTGGAGGCCGCCATCGCCCAGACCCTGCACGGCTACCCCGCCCCGTCGTAGCGCGGTTCGCGCCGGTTCCGTGTCACAGGAGGCCGGGGCTGTCTCGTCCCGTGGGAGACGGATTCTCCCGCTGACGGACAGGAGCCTTGCCATGAACGAGCGGAACACCCACCGGCAGGTGGCGTTGATCACCGGGGCGAACAAGGGGATCGGCCGCGCGGTCGCCGACCGGCTCGCCGCGCTGGGCATGACGGTGCTGATCGGCGCCAGGGACGAGCGGCGCGGCGCGCGGGCCGCGGCGGCGGTGCGGGCGGCCGGGGGCGACGCGCACGCGCTCACCCTGGACGTCACCGACCCGGCCACCGCCGCGGCGGCCGCGCGCTGGATCGAGGACCGCTTCGGCCACCTCGACGTGCTGGTCAACAACGCCGGCATCACCGGCTCTGGCCGGGTCGCCCCGCAGGACGCCCGCGACCAGGTCCCGAGCACCGTCGACCTGGACATGGTCAGATCGGTGTTCGAGACCAACGTCTTCGGCGTGATCGCGGTGACCAACGCCATGCTGCCGCTGCTGCGGCGCTCGCCCGCGGCGCGCGTCGTCAACGTCAGCAGCGCCGCCGGGTCGCTGACCGTCAACTCCATCCCGGACGGGCCGCTGTCGGGCCTGCCGACGTCGGCGGCGTACTCGCCGTCCAAGACCGCGCTGAACATGCTGACCGTGCAGTACGCCAACGAGCTGCGCAAGGACGGCATCCTGGTCAACGCCGCCGACCCCGGCTACGTCGACACCGAGATCAACGACCACCGCGGCCACCTCACCCCCGCGCAGGGCGCCGCCGTCGTGGTGCGCCTGGCCACGCTCGGCGCGGACGGCCCGACCGGCGCCTTCCTCAGCGAGGCCGGCCCGCTGCCCTGGTGAGTCTTGCCCGGATGTGCGAACGCCGGCCCGCGCGGTGCCGCGGGCCGGCTCGGGCCGTGCCGTGCTGGTCTCAGCCGATGCTGTAGTGACCGGTGAACCTGGCGCTCTTCACGCCGCCGAACAGCGCGCCGCCGGTGCACTTGGCGGCCCCGCTGAGCAGGTCGGTCTGGAACTGGCCGGTGAAGCTCTGCCCCTGGAACTGCCCCGACTGCACAGTGCCTGACACCTTCGCGGTGTTGAGCACGGTCTCGTCGATGTCGAAGGCGACGGTGCTGGAGTCGCCGGTGTTCCAGGTGATGGTGGCGGTGCCGCCGCCGGCGTAGTTGCTGGCCGCGCAGGTCGGACGCCTCCACCATGACTGTTACTCAATGTGATGTCAAGACTATGTAAGGTAATCATTGCAGTTCACGGGCACTTTCCCCGGTCGTCGTCCGCGGAAATCCGGTGGACGCCGGGCTCGCGCCATGCCGATGATCTCCACGTGCACGTGAATCAGGAGACCGACACCCTCGTCGCGCGCCTGCGCGCGCTGTTCACCTGGCGTGGCGGCGGCGCGGACATCGTGGCCTGGTGGGCGCACGCCGACGTGCTGGCGGGCCTCGGCCCGGCCCTGGCGCGCCTGCACGCGCACAGCCGTCCCAGCATCGTGATCGCCCCCGAGGCCCGCGGCTTCATCCTCGGCCCGCTCGTCGCCACGGCCGCGGGCGCCGGTTTCGTGGAGATGCGCAAGGGACGCGCCGACGGCGACGCCCGCGACCGGGCTCTGATCCAGGACCGGATCGTGACCAGGAGCACCCCGCCCGACTACGCCGACCGCACCCTCGACTGGGTGGTGCAACGGCGCGTGCTGCGTCCCTGGCACCGGGTGTTGTTCGTCGACGACTGGGTGGAGACCGCGGCCACCGTCCGCACCGCGCGCAAGATCGTCGAGGACAGCGGCGCGACCTGGTCCGGCGCAGCGGCGATCGTCGACGGCACGACCGGGCAGGCGCACCCCGAGCTGCGGCTGCGCGCCCTGCTGCGGGTCAGGGAGCTGTGATGACCGCGACGGCCCGCGAAGGCCGGCGCGAAAGCGATCCGTGACGATCCGGGGGCTCGCTGAAATCGTTTCGGAATGACATTCTGTTCCGGAACGCGGTACGACGGGGGAAGGCGGCAAATGGAGCGGATTGCCGTGCGGGACGACCACCATCAGCTGATTCAGGCGATCGACGCGCTGGAACCTCACATGGCGCGGTCGTCCGACGGGGAACTCGCGGGGACGACGACGGAGTTCCGCCGCCGCCTGGCCGCCGGGGAAACGCCCGACGCGCTGCTGCCCGAGGTGTTCGCGGCGGTCAGAGAGGTGTCCACGCGGGTGTGCGAGCACCGGCACTCCGACGCCGAGCTGCGCGCCGGCCTGGGCCTGTGCCGGGGCGCGGTGGTGGAGCTGGCCGATCGGGCCGGCTCGGCCGCCGCCGCGACCCTGGCGGTCGTGTTCCACGCCGTCACCGCCGCGCGCGACGGGGCCGGCGTGCATCTGATCACCGCGCACGACGCCACGCACACGAGCCGGGTGTGCCGGTTCCTCGGGCTGACGGTCGCCGTCCTGCGCGAGGGGCGGATGACCGGCGAGGAGCGGCGCGCGGCCTGCGCCGCCGACGTGACGGTGGGCCCGGCCGAGGACTTCACGGTGACCCACCTGCGCGACAACAGCGTGCCCGGCCCCGGCCTGCGCGCCCTGCCCGCGCGGGCCCGGGCCGTCGTCATGGACGCCGACGTCGTCCTGCTCGACCGGGCCCCCGTGGAGCTGATGCTGAAGGAGGACGGCGAGGTGGTCGCCTGGACCACCATCGGCCATGTCATGCGCGGGTACGAGCACCTGTCCGGGCTGGCGCGGACGGCGGCGACCGACGCCGACCAGTTCGGCCACGGCTACGGGCTCGGCGTCGAGGTCGTCGAGACCCCGCCGCCGGGCAGGCACGACCACCCCGACGCGCTGTTCTTCGGCGTCCGGGCCAAGCTCCGCGCCCTGGCCGACGAGGCCGCCGCCGCGCACGCCGCGGACCGGCCCGTGCTCATCCTCACCGGCACGCCCGAGGAGGCCGAACAGCTGGCCGGGCTGCTGGAAGAGCGCGGGCTGACGCCGACCCCCGCGCACCCCGGCCGTCCGCTCGCCCGGGCCGGCCGGCCGGGAACGGTGACGCTGCTCTCCGAGCCCGTGGACGACGACCAGATCCCGCTCGGCGGCGACCTCGACTGGCTGGTGGAGGAGCGGACGCTCGGCTCAGGACTGGACCCCGTCATCGCCACCGGCGCGGCCTGGACGGCGGCCCTGGCCGAGAACCGGCGGCAGCTCCTGCCGGAATGGGCCGCCGACCGGCGCCGCGTGCTCGACGCCGGCGGGCCCGTCGTGCTGAGCGCGGTGCGCCTGGTGTCCAGGCGGCTGGAACAGCGCTGGCGCGGCCTGGCCGGCGGCAGCGGCGACACCCGCTTCTACTTCGCGGTGGAGGAACTGCAGTCGGCGCGGATGGCCGCGCTGGTGCGCCGCATGGGCGTCGGCGACGACCCGGCGGACGGCCGGATCACCACCTGGGTCACCCGGCGCTGGCACCAGGGCATCGAGAAGCGGCAGGCCGAGCGGTGGCGGCTGCTGATCGACTTCTCGGCCGTGCTGAACGCCGCCGGCGACGCCGTCTACGCCGACCGCCGCGACCTCGTCGAGGGCCCCGACCCGCTCGCCGCGCTGCTCGCCCTGCCCGGCCCCGGTTCCGGCGGTGGCGACGACCAGGCGTGCCTGGCCAGGGCCGCCGAGCTGGGCGCCGAGGCGACGGCCGAACGGGTGCGCGCCGGCGCGGCCGCCGCCGTGGACCGGGAATGGGCCCGCTGCCTGCGCGAACTTCGGCAGCGGCTGCAGCAATTACAGGACGAGCTCTTCCCCGCCGACGCGCTGCCCGGCTACCGCGAGGAGGCCGCGCGGACGCTGCGCGGGCTGCGCGAGCGGGTGCGCGAGCACACCGTCCGCGACCTGCTCGACGAAGGCGTCGCCGGGCTGGCCGAGCAGATCGCCGAAGGCGGCTGGTACGTCCCGCCGCCGGCCGGCGCGAACGGCGGGTGGCGACAGTGGTCCAGCGGCGCCGCCCGCACCCGGCCCCCGTGGCAGCCCTGACGGCACCGGGGAACGGGGTGCCCGCCGGTCAAGGGCGGTGGTGGCACTGGCGGCACCGGGGGAGCCGCGGGTCAGGGGCGGCGGCGCAGGCGGTGACGCAGCGCGGTGAACCAGCGGCGCGGCAGCGCCAGCGTCAGCACGGCCAGCAGCAGGTGCGCCGCGATGAACGCGTACGCCTCGTTCCTGCTCGCCACGTGCCCGAGCCGGACCGTGATGTGGTGCGCCCAGTCCCAGACCTCGGGGATCCCGTCCAGCCGGCTGTTCAGCAGCACCGCCACCAGATCCTCCAGGCCCGACATCTGCAGGATCGTCATCGCCGCGCCGACCCGCAGCACGCCTTCGCGCGAGCCGCCGCCGAGCCGGTAGGCCAGCGCGAGCGCGACGATGATGAACGGCACGAACACCACCACGTGCAGGTACAGGTCCTCGAACGCGGCCGTGCCGTCCACCATGTCCAGCGCGGTCATGAACGTCTGGGGCACGAAGTAGCCGAGGAACGCCAGGAAGATCGCCGGCAGCGCGATCAGGTGCAGCCGCAGGCGGCGCGCCCAGTCGACGTCCAGCCAGGCCACCGCGGCGCAGGCGGCGAGCTGCGGGGTGAGCTTGACCAGCAGCATCCACACGGAGCTGATCTCCCGCTCGTACGGCAGGACGAAGCGCACCACCGCGGCCAGCGCCACCGCCAGCGCGGTCAGCAGCAGCGCCACCCGGTTGGACCGCCAGAACGGGGCGGCGGGCCTGGCGGTCGAGGTGGCCGGCTCAGTCGTGATCATGATGGTTTCCCTCGGTGCTCGTCGATCGGTGCGTGACGATCGGGGTGCCATGGCTGGGGCAGGGCTCCGTCGTCAGCGGGCCGGCGCCGTCGGGGACGACGTCCAGCAGGACGGGCCGCCGGACGCGCAGCGCCGTAACGGCGATCGTTTCCCCGGCCGGGCGGGCGTGGAAGTGCCGCCACAACACGTGGGAACGCCCGCAGGCGGGCACGACGGCCGCGTAGTAACCCACGTACGGGTCGTACGCCACCACCGCGTCCCCCGCGACGGGCTCGTTCGCCACCACCGCACCTCCCGTGACGGGTTTGTGCGCCACCACCGTGCCCGTCGCAACGGATTCGTGCGCGCCCATCCCGTCTCTTCTCGGGCGGCCGTCCGGCGCCGTCCGGATGACGGGTGTGACCTGGACGCCGTCGAGGTCGGGCAGCAGCGCGTCGAGCGCGGCCCGCTCGCCCACGACGATCGCCCGCCCGGCGGCGGTGGCGAGGGCGAGCGCGGGGGCGTTCAGCGCGCGGCGGCGCCGCTCGTCGACGACCTTCGCCCCGGGCGCGAGCAGCACCCCGTAGCGCGGGCCGCCCCACCAAGGGCCGCCCCACCACGGGCCGCTCCACCATGGGCCCAGCGCGCGCCGGTCCAGCACGGCCGGCCGCACCTCCAGCACCGGCACACCGACACGCGACCCCGCCCCGGGCTCCGAC
>NZ_JABCPZ010000221.1 GCF_013283785.1 Nonomuraea antri | reverse complement strand
GTTTTCCCCGCCACCGCCGAGCGCCCCTCAAGGTGCGCGCGGAAGCGGGGCGGCGTGTCGCCGGCCGGACCCAGCGGCCTTCAAGTCGCTCACAAGTGACGCGATCTATCTCTAGAGGAGACAGTTCACGTTTCGTCCCGGAGTTCTCTCATGCGTTTGCTCGCCGTCCTCGCCGCCGCCGCGGTGCTCCCGCTGGCCGCCGCCCCCGCCTCGGCCGACCCGGCCATGTGGAAGTGGCGCACCGTACACTCCGCCGACGGCATGGCCAGCGCCTGGGGCAAGGTCGCCATCAGCCAGTTCGGCTACGTCGTCTACGGCAATCTGGAGGACACGCGCGGCTCCGGCTGCGCCTGGGCGGTGCTGCGTGCCCAGGACGCGCGCAACGGCCGCTGGAAGACCCACGGTTACTACTACTGCAAGCCGGGCGTCGGCACGTTCAGGAAGGACTACGGCAGCGTGCTGCAGATCAAGGTGCAGGTCTGCCGCGGCAACTCCAAGCGCCCGACCGGCGCGTGCTCGAAGTCGAAGACCATCTTCACCACCGGCGGCTGATCGTTTCGCCGTGGGCGCGACGTCGAGGCCGTGACCGGAATCGAACCGGCGTATTCCGCTTTGCAGGCGGGTCCCTGAGCCATTCGGGCACACGGCCGGGTACGCGGGTCAGACGGGCTGACGCCGCGACAGGCGTTCCTCCAGTGCCGCCAGGTCGGGCAGGAACCAGACGTGCTCACCACGGTTGCTCTCGAACACCAGGTCACGCAGCGCCTTGCTGGCCTCCACGTGCTCGGCGATGTCGCCCACGACGACCAGCAGCCGCCGGTAGGTGACGAACTTCTGCATGATCTCGCCGGCGATCCTGGTGCTCAGCCGGAAGAAGTCGGCGCTGAGCCGGCTCACCGGGATGACGACGACCTCGGCGTCGTGCCCGAACGCGTCGCCCAGAATATCCGTGGCGGCGCGTTCGTCGTTAATCAGCGCGCCGTCGGCGGGGCAAATGAGCGTACGAAATCCGTGCATGGTGGAAACAATTTCCGTCATGGTGATTAATTCCCGTGAATAAGCCTGGGTGAAAAAGGAAGATGAATCATTTGCGGGATTTCCCGGGCCGAACTGCGCGAACGCGGCGGAGCCAGGCGTCAGGCGCGACAGCGGCGGGCGTGGCTACACGCCTCGATGGCCGGATCATGGGGAGGGCGGTTCTGCATGATGCCACTCCTTCCCCGGTCGATATCCGTCCACTGTTAAAGCGATGCTAGGGGCGATTATGTGGATTGTCAATCGGCGCCGACAATTCCAGTGAATACCCGGCTTTACCCGGACGGAGACCCGCCCGGATGGAGTCCCAAGTGTCACCGGCACTCCCCGTGATCGATTGATTACTGATATTCATCTGAGGGCACGGCTGATGGTGAGGGTGAGCGGAGGTCCGCGCGATGGCATCCACGGCGGCCGACGGCCGAGTGACGGTCTACCGTTTCACCCCTGGCCGCGCCTACGCGGGCCGGCCGGGCGCCGGACGGGCGGGGGCGACGATGGCCGAGCTCACCATGACGCGCGGGCGGCTGTCCGGCGTGACCGTGATCGCGCTGAAGGGGGAGCTCACGGTCACCAACCAGGCGGTGCTCCGCGCCTATCTCGACCAGGCCAGACGGCGGCCGGACGACCAGGTGGTGCTCGACCTGTCGGAGCTGACGTTCATGGACAGCACGGGCCTGCGCGAGCTGCTGCTGTGCCGGGGTGAGAGCGTCGAGCACGGCGGCGAGCTGCGGCTGGCCGCCCTGCGCGCGGCCCCGTCCAGGCTGATCCAGATCACCGGCCTGGACGTGCACCTGTCCGTGCACGTCACGGTCGAGCAGGCCGTCGCCGCGGCCCGCCGGGCGGCCGCCGCACAAGGCTGATCCGCGCACCGCCCATACAAACGGAGTAACATGTTGGACGACTGCCCAAGTCGAACGTCCAACAAGGAGGGCACGCATGCCGTCAGCGTCCGCCGAGCGCGGCCAGGTCACCAGGCAACGGCTGCTCGAAGCCGCGATCGCCCTGGTCGGCGAGGTGGGGTGGGGCGGCGTGACCACCCGCATGGTGGCCGAGCGGGCCGGGGTCGCCCCCGGCGTCGTGCACTACCACTTCAGCTCGGTCACCAGCCTGCTCATCACGGCCGGCGTCGGCTTCGGCCGCGTCATGCTCGACGAGCTCGGCACGCGGCTGGCCGAGCGGCCCGGCATCGACGAGGGCGTCGACTGGCTGCTCGGCGAGCTGTCGCGCTACACGGGAACCGACCCGGCGTCGCTGCTGGTCAGCGAGATGTTCCTGGCCTCGACCCGGCTGCCGGAGCTGCGCGAGCGGCTGGAGGAGCTGGTCACCCGCTTCAGGTCTCAGGTCGCCGCCTGGCTGCGGGCACGAGGTCACCGAGGCGACAGCGAGGCGGCGGCGACGGTGTTCGCCGCCGCCGTCGACGGTCTGATGATGCATCGCGCGCTCGACCCCCGGCTCGACCTCACGCGGCTGGCCGGGCCGCTGCGCGCCATGCTGAAGGAGGAGAGCACGGCATGAAGGTCATCGTCTGCGGTGCGGGTATCGCCGGTCTCGCCCTGGCCTGGCGGCTCGAACGCGCCGGTTGGGACGTCCAGCTCGTCGAACGCGCGCCGGAGTTCCGCGCCGGCGGCTACATGATCGACTTCTACGGCCCGGGCTACCAGGTGGCCGAGCGCATGGGCCTGCGCGAGCGGCTGCTCGACGCCCGCTATCCGGTCCACGAGATCAGCTACGTCGACGGCCGCGGCCGTCAGAGCAGTCATCTGAGCATGCCGTCCGGCCTTCCCGACGTGGTCAGCCTGCTGCGCGGCGACCTGGCGCGCATCCTGCTCGACGACGTCTCCGCCCCGGTCCGCTACGGCACCAGCATCGACGCCGTCGAGCACGACGCGGGCGGCGTGGCGGTGCGGCTGACCGACGGCACCACGATGGAGGCCGACCTGCTGGTCGGCGCCGACGGCGCGCACTCCCGGGTACGCGAGCTGGTCTTCGGCGAGGAGGAACGGTACCTGCGCTACCTCGGCCACCAGGTGGCCGCCTACGTCGTGGCCGATCAGCGGCTGAGCGAACAGGTCGGCACGCGCTACCAGATGCTCACCGAGCCCGGGCTGATGGCGGGCGCGTACGCGCTGCGCGGCGGCCGGCTGGCGCTGCTGTTCCTGCGCCGCGAACCCGATCCGCGCATCCCCGCCGATCCCCCGGCCGCGCTGCGCGAGCGCTACGGCCACCTGGGCTGGATCCTGCCCGACGTGCTCGGCCGCTGCCCCCAGCCGCCCGAGCTGTACTACGACCAGGTCACCCAGGTCGTGATGGACGACTGGAGCCGGGGGCGCGTGGTGCTGCTCGGCGACGCCTGCCAGGCGGTCTCACTGTTCGCCGGGCACGGCGCGTCCATGGCCATGGCCGCCGCCTGGGTCCTGGCCGACGAACTGACCGGCGAACCGGCCGGCGGGCTGACCGGCGGGCCGGCAGGAGGGCCGGCAGCGGGACGGGCAGCGGGACGGGCCGCCGACCCCGCCGCCGCCGCGCTCGCCTACCAGCGCCGCATGCAGCCCGTGATCGCGGACGTGCAGCGGTTCGGCCGCCGGTTCATCCAGTGGATGGCGCCGTCCAGCAGGCGGCGCATCGTGACGCGCGACTGGCTGCTGCGCCTGGCCGCGCTGCCCGGTGGCCGCCGTCTGTTCCTCAACTCGCTCAGCCCGGCCGGGCACAACCTGATCCCCGAGGACCGCCGGGCGCGCCTGCCGATGTGAGGGCTCCAGGGGGCGGACACGAACGCGTCACGCTTGTGCCCAGGTGAGCCGTTGATGTTTCATTTACCGATGCGTGGAGCGGCGAACGAACAGGTCGGTGCCGACGACGCCTCCGGCCATGGGCACGGGGAGCGGCGGCGATCCCAGCGGGCGCTGCGCCGGCTGCCGTTCGCCGTGATGATCGCGGTCGCCGTGATCGACCTGCTCGCCGGGCCGACCCTGGGGTTCCTGCCGCTGCTCACGCTCGGGCCGACGTTCGCGTCCGTGTCGGGCAGTGTCAGGCGCACCGCGCTGGTGGGCGTGGTCGCGCTCGCCATCTGCCTGCCCCTGGCCTGGTACGGCCAGGTGCTGCTGACCAAGCAGAACAACGTCACCATCGCCACCATCATCGGCGTCACCGCGGCCAGCATGCTGGCCAGCCACCTGCGGCTGCGCCGCGAGCGTGAGCTGGCCGACGTCCGTGCGGTGGCCGAGGCCGCGCAGCGGGTGTTGCTGCGGCCGGTCCCCCGGCGGGCCGGTGACCTGCGGATCGCGCTGTCGTACACCTCGGCGGCGGCCGAGGCGCGCATCGGCGGCGACCTGTACGAGGTCGTCACCACCCCGTACGGCGTGCGGTTGCTGATCGGCGACGTGCAGGGCAAGGGGCTGGCCGCGGTCGAGACCGCGGCCTGGGTGCTCGGCGCGTTCCGCGAGGCCGCCTACGACGAGCCCGAGCTGGCCAAGATCGGCGACCGGCTGGAGGCCAGCCTGGCCAGGCATCTGGGCGGGGAGCAGTTCGTCACGGCGATCGTCGCCGAGGTGGGCGAGGGCGCGATGGCGCTGGTCAACTTCGGCCACCCGGCGCCGCTGCTGATCCGCTCCGACGGCCGGGCGGTCGCGGTCGAGCCGCCGGAGGAGTCGTTGCCGCTGGGCCTGGGCGCGCTCGGCGGCGACCCGCCGCGGCCGCACCGCGTCGCGTTCGGCGCGGGCGAGCAGTTGCTGCTGTTCACCGACGGGGTCATCGAGGCGCGCGACGCGGCGGGAACGTTCTATCCGCTCATCGACCGCGCCCGCCTGCTGCGTTCCGGCGACCCGCAGACGGCACTCGACACCCTGCGCGGCGACCTCATCACGCACGTCGGCGGCCCGCTGCTGGACGACGCGGCGATGCTCCTGCTGCGCAAACACCGGCCGGGCGAGGTCTCGGGAAAAGTCTCGCGCGAGGTGTCCTGACGGGCCCGGGCCCGTTCGTTCCTTCAGTAGAGAGACGAAACCTGTCGGCCTGCTCGCGCTCCTGCTGCTGCACGACTCGCGCCGGGCGGCCAGGCTGGACGAGCACGGCCGACCCGTGCTGCTGCCCGGCCAGGACCGCTCCCGCTGGGACGCCGCCCTGATCAGGGAGGGCGTGACGCTGGTCGGCGCGGCCCTGCGGCGCAGTCCGGAGCGGCCCGACCCGTACGTGGCGCAGGCCGCGATCGCCGCCTGCCACGCGCTCGCCCCCTCCTACGACGAGACCGACTGGACGGCGGTCGTCTCCTGGTACGACGTGCTCCTCACCGTCCACGACACGCCGGTGGCCAGGCTCAACCGGGCGGTGGCGGTGGCCGAGCGCGACGGCGCGGCGGCGGGCCTGGCCCTGGTGACGGAGATCGGCGGCCTGGACGGCTACCCCTGGTGGCACGCCACCCGCGCCGAACTGCTCCAGCGGCTGGGCCGGGGCGAGGAGGCGCGGGCGGCGTACGAGCGGGCGCCTCACCGATTCGTCATGACAAAGGACCGGCTCGGGCTCAGCCGCGCGAGCTGAGCGACCAGCCGTTGTTCACCGGCGAGAACGCCACGTTGTGCAGCGGATACCCGGCCGACTTGAACTTCTTCATCTGCTGGAAGCACTCGTCGTCGATGTTGCGGGCGAAGAACGTGTCGCCGGCGACGACCGTCCAGCCGCCGCCGGGGGCGAACGCCACCCGGGTCACCCGCGAGCTCCGCGACAGCTCGCGCATCTTCTGGTAGCACTCCTCGTCGATGTTGCGGGCGAAGAAGCCGTTCGTGGCGACCACGGTCCACCGGTTGCCGCCGCCGGGCGGGAACGCGACGTGCACGACCTGCTGGCCGGCCTTGTAGTAGGACAGGATGCGCTGGTAGCACTCCTCAGGGATGTTGCGGGCGAACAACGTCTTGTCACCCGTGATCACCCACCGGTTGCCGCCTTCCGGCGGGAAGGCCACGCAGTGGATGCGCGTGCCCTTGGCGATCAGCTCCTTGAGCTTGGCGTAGCACTCGTCGGGGATGTTGCGGGCGAAGTAGTGCCCGTCGCCCGTCACGACGACCCACCCGTTGGACGGCGTGAACGAGAACGACGTGATGCCGTACGCCGCCAGCTTGCCCATCTGCCGGTGCGCCTCGTCCGGGATGCGGCGGTTGAAATAGCGGGCGGCGGCCGCCTGTGCCGGCGCGGCCAGGCCCAGGGTGGCCAGCCCGGCGGCGCCGGTCAGTGCGAGAAAACCTCTGCGGTCCACGTGGGTGCTCCTCAGGTCGGCGACGGAAATGTCGCGCTCAACAGTGAAAGATCACCCGATACTGTCAACATCCTGACCGGACTCGCAACCGACAGCAAACTTTCCAGAACGCCGCGTAACCCGGCTTTCTCCCCGGATTCCCCCCACGGCCACCGGCCGATCCCTATGATCAACTCGACGAAAGTCGGGGGGTTCCAGCCGCCGGGTCGACTACCCCAAGGGAGACCGAGATGGTCGCACGATGGATGCCGTTACCCGCGCTCGCCGCCGTCGCTCTCCTGGCCGCCGGGTGCGTCAACCCGAACACCGCCGACCCGCCGGCCACCGCGGGCGCGTCGGCCTCCGCCTCTGCAAGCACCACCGCGACCGGGCCGCAGCGCATCGCGTTCTTCGGCTTCGCCAAGGCCAACTCCTTCGCCGCGGCCACGTTCGCCGGGATCGAGGAGTACGCCCGCGCCAACGACGCCACCGCCGAGTTCTTCGACCCGAACTTCGACGCCCAGACCCAGGTCAGGCAGATCCAGGACGCGGTGACGGCCAAGCGGTTCGGCGTGTTCGTGGTGCAGGCCAACGACGGCGCGGCCGTGGTGCCCGCGCTGCAGGCCGCCGTCCGGGCGGGCATCGCGGTCGTGGTGCACTTCACGCCGGTCGGCACCCGCTACGACACCGCCGACCCGCAGGTGGACGGCACGATCACGCTGATCGACGTGCCTGCCAGGAACGGCGCGGCGCTGGGCAGGCTGGCCGTGCAGGCGTGCCAGAGCAAGAAGCTGAACCCCTGCCAGGTCGGGTATCTGGAGGGGCTGAAGGCGCTGCCGCTGGACAACGCCCGCACCGAGGCCGCCGTCGCGGTGCTGAAGCAGACGCCGGGCATCGAGCTCGCGGCCCAGCTCGAAGGCGGCTACACGCAGGAGAGCGGGCGCAAGGCCATGCAGGACGTGCTGCAGAAGGAGCCGGGCATCGACGTGATCATCGGCTCGTCCCAGGCCGTGGCCGGCGCCGAGGCCGTGGCCAAGGGCAAGGAGATCCTCTACGTCGCCAACGGCGCCTCACGCCAGACGGTCAAGGCCGTGCAGGAGGGACGCTGGTTCGCCGCGTACTACATGCCGGTCAAGACGCTCGGCGCGCGGGCCGCCGAGCTGGGCCTGGCCAAGGCCCGGGGCACGCAGGTGCCGGCCACCAACCTGGCGACCGACGTGGACCCGGGCACCACCCTGGGCACCAAGGACGCCCTGGCCGAGGTGACCGGCGAGTACGACGAATGAACCGGGCGGCGGCCGTCAGGGACTACGGCATCGTCCTGGCGGCCGTGGCGCTCGTCGTCGTGCTGGCGCTGTCCACCGACACGTTCCTGACCGCGACCAACCTGGTCAACCTGCTCGACCAGACCGTCGTGGTCGGGCTGCTGACCTGCGGCATCACCGTCTGCGTGATCTGCGGCGCGTTCGACCTGTCGGCGAGCGCGGTGCTGGCGGTCAGCGCGGTCGTGGCGGTGCTGGTCACCGAGCGCGCCGGGGCGCCCGCCGGGTTCGCCGCGGCGGTGGCGGCGGGCGCGCTGCTCGGCATGGTCAACGGCCTGGTGGTGGTGCTGACCCGGGTGCACTCGTTCATCGCCACGCTGGCGCTGAGCATCGTGCATCGCGGGCTGGCGCTGGCGATCACCGGCGGGGCGATCGTCTATCCGGGCCCCGACCGGCTGGCCGCGTTCCAGTCGCTGAGCTGGCCGACCGTGCTCGGCGGGATCACCGCGGCGTCGCTGCTGCTGATCGCGGTGGCCGTGGTGACGAGCGTGATGCTGTCACGCACCACGTTCGGCCGCCGCTGCTACGCGGTCGGCGGCAACCCGCGCGCGGCCTGGCTGTCCGGGGTCGGCGTGGGCGGGACGCGGGTGGCGGTGTTCGCGATCAGCGGCGTGTGCGCTGCCCTGGCCGGTCTGGTGCTGGCCGCGCGCGGCGGCTCGGCCCAGGCCGACATGGGGACGCTGCTGGAGCTCACCGCCATCGCCGCCACCGTGATCGGCGGCACCAGCATCCTCGGCGGGCAGGGCGCGATCTGGCGCGGCATGGTCGGCGTGCTGATCCTGACCCTGATCGGCAACGGCTTCAACCTGCTCGGCTGGAACTCCACCTACAAGCCCATCGTGGAAGGGCTGCTCATCCTGGCCGCGGTGAGCCTCGATTACGGGCTCAGGAATCGCCGAGATCCCCTGCGATGATCGTCGGGACGCTACGATGGCAGCGCCATCCGTCGAAGGGCCACAGGATGACCACTTCTCCGCGCGCTCCCCTGGGGATCAACCCGAACATTCCCAACGCCGCGCGCATGTACGACTACTACCTGGGCGGCAAGGACAACTTCGCGGCCGACCGCGAAGCCGCCGAGAAGATCATGGCGTTGGGCCCGAGCCGGGAGATCTGCCTGGCCAACCGGCAGTTCCTGGGCAGGGCCGTGCGCCACGTGGCCGAGCGGGGCATCACCCAGTTCATCGACCTCGGCACCGGCCTGCCCAACCAGAACAACGTGCACGAGGTGGCCCGCACGATCCACCCCGACGCCCCGGTGGTCTACGTCGACCACGACCCGGTGGTCGTCGTGCACGGCCGGGCGCTGCTCGCGGGCGTGGGCGCGGACATCGTCATGCTGCAGGGCGACATCCGCGAGCCGAAGGCGATCCTCGACCACCCCGACACGCTGCGGCTGATCGACTTCAGCCGGCCGGTCGGCGTGGTCTTCCTGGGCGTCCTGCACTGCCTGACCGACGGTGAAGACCCGCACGGCGTGGTGGCGGAGTTCGCCGAGCGCATGGCGCCGGGCAGCGCGCTGATCGTCTCGCACCTCACCGACGACGCCCATCCCGAGGTCGGCAAGGCCGCCCGCGAGGTCTACGACAAGACGGACACGCCGCTGGTCCACCGCGGCAAGGCCGCTGTCACCCGCATGTTCGACGGGTTCGACCTGGTCGAGCCGGGCGTCACCCACGTGGCCGACTGGCGGCCCGCGGAAGACTGGGAGGTCGCGCTCGGCGGCAGCGAGTGGTGGTACGTGGGGGTCGGCCACAAGCCCTGACCCGCCGGCAGCATGCTTTGACCGGTCAGTCCGGTTCGTCCCTGGCGGCCAGCGAGGTGTACACGGTGACCTCGTCCGGGCTCACCAGGCCGTCCTGGATGGCGCAGATGAGCAGTTTCTCCTTGGTGGGCGCGGGCCGACCGGCCGCCGCGTACTTCACCCGCGCCCGGTCGATGTACTGCCTGACCGTCCGCTCCTTGATGCCCATCCTGGCCGCCACCGACGCTTTCGACATCGACTGGAACCAGAACAGCAGCGCCGCCCGCTCCTTGTCCGACAACTGCGGCCGGTGCGGGCCCTCGTCGGTCGCGATGGCCTGGGCCATCGGCGGGGTCACGCTCGGCCGGTCGGCGGCCACCTCCAGGATCGTCTCCAGGCACGACTCCCTGGTGGCCCGGCCCTTGCCGATGAACGCCGACGCGCCCGCGTCGAGCACCGCCCTGACCACCTCCGGCTCCTCGTGCTCGGAGAACACGACGACCCGCTGACCGCCGCCGCACAGCTCGGCCACCCGGTCGACGACCATGGTGCCGTTCAGGTTGAGGTCGAGCAGCAGCACGTCGGCGGGCGTGCCGCGGACGGACTCGATCGTCGGCCCCTGCGCGACCAGCTCCACCGGGCCCGGCGGCTCGAACCACGACCGCACGCCGTCCACCACGACCTGGTGGTCCTCGACGAGCGCCACCCTCACGGGTCCGGCTCCGGCCGCTGCCAGATGCTGTTGACCCATACCTCACCCCCCTGCCGCTGGTAGGTGACCACGACCCCGCTGGCCTCGCGGACCGGTTCCGCGTGGACGGGCAGATCGTCATTGTCGGCCACGACGGCCACGCTGACCATGGTGGTCATCGCGGACACGGTGACCCTGGCCCGCGTCCTGGCGCCGTCCAGGGCCTGGACGGGGGCTCTGAGCAGGTCGTCGCGGACGTCGCCGGGCAGGTCGGGCAGGGTGCCGCCGAACGGCGGGGCGGTGACCAGCACCTGGCGCCGCTCGGCCGCGTCGATGCGCTCGCGCAGCGCCGACACCAGCGCGTCTGGCACGTCCTCGCGCTCGGTGATGAGCCGGCGCAGCCGCATCGCGCCGGCCGTGCAGTCCTCCCTGATACGCGGGTCGCCCGGGTCATCGCCGTCGGCCAGGCGCTGCAGCAGCGACTCCGCCACCTCGCGGATGGCGGCGTACCTGCGCAGCCGGTCGTCGTGGATGCGGCGGGCCGACTCTCGCCAGGCGTCGTCGGCGGCGAGCCTGCGCGCCAGCAGCACGGCGTCCTCGGCGCGGGCGCGCAGCATGGCGCAGCCGGCCGCGTAGCCGACCTGCATGGTGACGCCGCCGACGATCACCACCAGGTACTTGGCGACCGACAGCCGGTCGAAGGTGCCGGTCACCGCCATCGCCACCAGCATGATGGCGGCGTTGGCGGCCAGGAACGCGGCCAGCTCGCCCGTCCAGCGCGGCCGGTTCCAGGTCAGCATCACGCCCAGCCAGCCGACCGAGCCCCACCCCCAGTCGCTGATGCCGAGCAGGTCGTCCGGGCGGCAGGCGACGATGATCGCGACGTCCGCGGCCAGCGCGGCGCCGGCGAGCACCCCGATCCTGACCGGTCCGCGCGCGGTGCGGGCCAGCGCCAGCGTGGCGAGCACGGCGACGACGGTGTAGCCGGCCCAGGCCAGCGCGGCCAGCAGCGGCCAGCGGAAGCCGGTCCAGCCGGCGATCGTGACCGTGAGGTCGTAGCCGGTGTGCCAGAGCCCGGCGATCAGCGCGGCGCCGAGCGCGGTGTAGCGGGCGTAGCGCTGCGCGACCTGCTCGATGTCCCCGGTCACGGCCGCTCCCCCGCGTTCACGGCCGCCACCACAGGCTCACGCGGGTGCCGCGCTCGCCCGAGGAGATCTCCGCGCCGCCGCCGTTCAGCGCGCGCATCGTGTCGAGTATCGAGCCGCGTACACCGAACCTGTCGGCGGGCAGCCGGTGCTGGTCGAATCCGCGTCCGGCGTCGGCGACCTCCACCCTGATCGCGTCGTCGTCCCTGCTGCAGACCAGTTCGGCCTCGCGGACGCCGGCGTGCCTGACCACGTTGGCCAGGGCTTCGGTGACGGCTCTGGCGAAGTGTTCGGCCACGTGCCCGGGCACGGTCTGCGGGGTCAGGCTGGTACGCACGTCCAGGCCGGCGGCGCGGCCCGCGACCTCGTCGAGCAGCGCGTCCAGGGCGATGGGGGCGGCGTCCGCGCGCGGGGTGTCGCGCAGCCGCTCCAGTGCCGCCAGGTCGGTGGCCACCTGGGCGCGCAGGGTCGCCGACGGCGCGTCGTAGGTGCCCAGGCCGACCATGGTGAGCGTGTGCAGCGCGGTCTCGTGGATGCTGCCGACCTGCCGCAGTTCGTCCTCGCGGCGCAGCCGTTCCACCATGAGCGCGATCCGCGCCCGTCCGCTCTCGCGCAGGAAGGCGTCGGCCGAGGCGGCCGAGCGGCGCAGCAGCGTCATGAGCGTCGCGATCGCGAGCGTCTGCACCAGGTGGATGCCCAGGGTGCCGGCCACGTCCTGGGACGGCGCCGCGATCCGCACCCCGGCCAGGTACGCCCCCGCGACGACCAGGCCGACGGGCACCGACAGCGGGGGCCGCCAGGTCACCCCGGCCACGATGATCGTCATCGTGACCAGCCCCGCGACCCAGCTCGACCCCGTGGCCAGCGCCTCCTCGGCCACCAGGTGCCGCTGCGCCAGGCAGATCCCGGCGGTGATGACCACCTCCCCGGCCACCAGCGGGTACGGCAGCGGTCCGCGCCGCAGGAACACCCGCAGGAACAGAGCGGTCCAGACGAGGTCGACGGCCAGCGCCGGGACCAGCCAGGACGCGGCGACCGGCTCGACGGCGCCCAGCGTCGCGGCGACGACCGCCACCACTCCCACGACGCCCCGCGCGCCGGCCGCGGTGCGGGCCACGGCCTGGTCGAGCTGGCGGGAGGCCGGGTCGTATCTGGGGGTGGCTGGGTGAGGCATGAGCCGTCCGCTGGCGGGGGGAGCACGGGACGGATCTCACGATAACGAGGAAGATGTGCCGGAAGTAATAGGAACAGGGTCTCTCGGGCCGATGCGGCGGGTGGGGTCATGGGTCGCATGCCTGTCTGTGTCCCTCGTGCGGCGTCCCGCCGGGCGGCGGCGGTGGTTGCCCGGGCCGTCTCGTTGACGGCCGTCCTGCGCACTCTGGTCCCGCCCGGGCGCGCGGGCATGACGGCTGATCGGCCGTCAGGCGGGAGCGCCAGGTGCGGGCGTGTACTGGACGCGTCTCGCGATGACCGCGAGGAGAGGGGGGCTCATGACACTGCTCGTGATCACGTTCCTGATTTCCTGCCTGTCCGTCATGGCCGCGCGGGGCAAGCGCGGCATCTGGCCGGCCGGCATGCCGGTGGCCCGGCCCCGGCTGGTCGCGGCGGGCGGCACGTACGAGGGGACGCGCGGCCACCCGTCGGACACGTACGTCGTCCAGGAACGGCTGATCGCGGCGGCCGGCGGCACGAACGGCACGCCGCACGGCCACAGCGCCGCCGCGCTCGCGCTGAGCGCGGTGATCGCCGCCAGGCCCCAGTACGGCAAGACCCGCGAGCAGGACCTGGACGCCTGCGCCCAGGCCGCGCACCGGGCCGTGCGCCGCGCCGCCCTGCGCACGCCGGCCGTGTCCGGCCTGGTCAGCACCCTGGACCTGATCATCCTCGACCGCGGCGAGAGCCCCTGCCTGCGTTTCGCCCACGTCGGCGACGGCGCGATCTGGCACTGCTCCAGGGGCCGGCCGCCGCGCCTGCTCACCTCCCCGCACAGCCTGGACAACGGCCCGCTGCTGCGCGGGATCGGCCTGGCCTCGACGCTCACCCCCGAGCTCGGCATGGTGCCGCTGCGTCCCGGCGACCGCGTCGTGCTCGTCACCGCGGGCGTCACCCGGGCGCTCGGCGAGGACCGGCTGGCCGAACTCCTCACCCTGGGCGCCTCGCCCGCCGCCTGCCTGGACCGCCTGTACGACGAGCTGGCCGCGGCCGAACCCAAGGACGACGCCACGGCCGTCATCGCGGACGTCGTCACCGCCTGAACCGGCAGCCCCTCCACAAATCGTCACCACTGCATTACAGTCTGTAGTCAAACAGTCACCAAGTGCAGCGAGGGAGACGGTCATGAACGGCTGGAAGCAGACCATCGGCGCAGGGGCCGCGGCGGCCACGCTCCTCGTGAGCGCGCTCGTCGCCCCCGCACCCGCCTCGGCCACCGTGCTCAACTGCGACACCGGCCGGCACAACAACGACCCCGACGTCGGCTACGCGCTGTGCAGCAACCCGACGGGCGACACCTACGAGTTCCGCGCGGTCATCACCTGCGGCCTGGCGCCCGACGTGAAGGGCGACTGGAAGCGGGTGCCGCCGGGCGGCGTCGAGCAGTCCCAGGGCAAGTGCGCGTTCTACAGCAGCGGCGTCGGCGCGGTCGGCGTGGACGAGCGCCGCCTCTGACCCGGCCGGCCGATCCTCTCCTGGCCGCGGATCGAGCGGGACGCGGCCAGGAATGATATTGAGTGGGTTCGTCGCAAACGTGACCGGTCGCCGCCGTGATCGGACGCCATCGTCATCGGACGGAAGGAACCCATGCCGCTCTCCCCCGGCCCTTTCACCGGCCGTACCCTCACCGAGCTCGCGCGTGACCTGCGCGCCGGCCTGACCTCCGCCGCCGAGCTGACGGAACGAGCGCTCGACGCGATCGCCGAGCGCGATCCCGAGCTCAACGCGTTCGTCACCGTCGACGCCGACGGCGCCCGGGCGGCGGCCCGCGCCGCGGACGCCGAGCTCGCGGCCGGCACCTGGCACGGCCCGCTGCACGGGGTGCCCGTCGCGGTGAAGGACCTCATCATGACCGCGGGGCTGCGGACGACGGCGGGTTCGCGGCACTTCGCCGAGCACGTCCCCGACAGCGACGCCACCTGCGTGGCCCGCCTGCGCCGGGGTGGGGCGGTGATCGTCGGCAAGACGACCACGCACGAGTTCGCCTACGGGCCCACCGGCGACCGCTCGGCCAACGGGCCGTCGCGCAACCCGCACGACCCGGCCCGCATGTCAGGAGGTTCGAGCGGCGGCAGCGCGGCCGCGGTGGCCGCCGGGCTGGTCCCGCTCGCGCTCGGCACCGACACGGGCGGCTCGGTGCGCATTCCCGCCGCGTTGTGCGGGGTCGCCGGGTTCAAGCCCGCCTACGGCGCCATCTCGGCGGCGGGCGTCTTCCCGCTGTCGCTGTCGTTCGACCACGTCGGCGTGCTGGCCGGTGACGCGCGGGACTGCCTGCTCGCCTACCGGGCGCTGGCCGACGACCCGTCGGGCGTCGCGGATCCGGTGCCGGGAGACGTGCGGGTGGCCTGGCTCGATCCTGCCGGGTTCTTCGCCGGCGATCCGCGGGTGGTGGACGTCGCCCGCCAGCTCGCGGGTGACGTGCCTGAGGTGCGGCTGCCCGACGGGCTGGCCGACGGGCTGCGCGAGACGTACACCGTGATCCAGAGCTGTGAGACCTCGGCCGTGCACGCCGAGCGGCTGACCGGCGCGCCCGAGCTGTTCGACGCCGAGGTGCTCGAACGGCTGAGCGCCGCGGCGCTGACGCCGGGCTGGCGGCTCGTGCGCGCCATGAACGCCAGGCCGGTGCTGGCCGCGCTCGCCGACGCGCTGTTCGACCGGCACGACGTGCTCGCGCTGCCCACCGTGCCGATCACCGCCCCGCCGCTCGGCCTGCGCGAGAGCGAGCTGGACGGCCGCCCGATCGCGGTGCGCGCCGCCCTGCTCTCGCTGACCAGCCCGTGGAACGTGCTCAAACTGCCCGCGCTGACCGTGCCCGCGGGCACCGTCGACGGCCTGCCGGTCGGGCTGCAGTTCGTCTGCCGCCCCGGCGACGAGCACCTGCTCTTCGCGGCGGCCGCCGCCCGGGGCGCCTAGCGGTCACTCCACTTGATCTCGTACGCCTTCAGCGTGACGTCCTTGCCGTCCACCGTCGCGCTGACCGAGGCGTTGCTGGTGTTCACCATGACCATGCGCTCGGCCTGGGCCAGCACCCGGATCTTCGAGTCGGACGTCTCGACCTTCTCCAGCTTCGCGTCGGCCGGGAACCAGGTGGCGAAGTCGGCCACCAGCTTGCCGGTGGGGAGCTGTGAGCCGTTGGTCGGGTGCCACATGCAGCCGTTGCAGGCGCCTTCCTTGGCCTGCGGGTTCCAGTACAGCGCGGTCGCCGCGCCGCTCCTGGCGAACTCGATCATGGACGCGGCCTGCACGGCGAGCCGCTTGGGCTCGGGCCAGGTGGTGCCGTCCTCGGGCACGAAGTACCACTCCGACCACCAGACCGGCAGGTCGCCGGACTCCTTCCTGAGCCAGGCGGTCACGTCGCTGAACTTGCTCAGCGCGCCGAACTCGTCCGGGATCAGCTTGTGCGAGTCGGTCACCGAGGCGCCGTCGACGACGATGAAGTCGGCGCCCTTCTTGTTCTTGTTCCAGTACTGGAAGGCGTCGATGGCGTGCTGGCTGACCACGCCCCAGTCGCCGCGCAGCTCGGACTCGCCCGTCTCGTGGCTGTCGAAGCCGAGGTACGGGCCGCCGATCAGGGCGTCGGGACGGACCGCCTTCACCGCGTCGTAGACCTTGTTGTACATCTCGGTGTAGCCCTTGAAGTCCGCGGGCTCGTTGTGGTTCTTCCAGAAGCCCTTGAACTCGTTCCAGACCATGAAGTACTTGACGTTCTTGTACCGCTGGGCGACGGTCGCCGACAGCTTGGCGAAGTCGTCGAAGTGCTTGGGGTAGGGGGCGTCCTCCAGGTGGTCGCGCCAGCCCGTCTCCGTGGTCGGGCCCTCCGGCCCGCCCTTCATCCAGTCGGGCGCGCAGCACAGGGTGATGATCGGGGTGCCGCCCGACAGCTTCATGAGGTTCATGCGGCTGTCGAGGTCTTCCCAGTAGAACTCCTGCTTGCGCGGCTGCGGGTTGAGCGCGCCGAAGCCCATGATGTGCTGGTTCTGCAGCATCGGGGTCTTGGCCAGGTTTCCGGCCACGACCTGCTCGAACTGCTGGGTGACGTTGTTCGCGCTGACCCCGGTGTGGGTGAGGCCGAAGCGCGGCCAGCCGTCGGCCACCTTCGGCGGCTCGCCCGTCTCCGACTTGCCGGTGCCGCTCTTGCCCGGCTCCGGCGTGCCCGTCTCGGCCGGGGCCGTGCCCCCGCTGGTCCCCCTGACCGTCTGGGTGCCCTCGGCCCCGGGATCAGCGGCCGAACAACTCGCCATGACCAGCGTCAGCGCGGCCGCCCCCGCGACCGCGGCGAGCGCCCGGCCGAAGCGCCGCCGTCTCGATCCCCCGTTGTCCGATCCCACCCTGTGCTCCCCTGATCACGACGTCACATTGCCGCTATGAGCGTTCCATGACCGCCACCCTCTACGGCACATCGGGAGCAACTTCTCAGACACTTCTCAGACAATCGTTATCGGTCAGAAGTAGGTCGAGGTGAGGTCCGTGGTGGGCCACGAGGTGATCGCCATGGCGGCGGCGTACAGCTCGTCCTGGAAGGCGTCGAAGTCGGGCGCGCCGGTCTCCTCGCGCCGGTTGAACGTCGCGCAGAACGTGATCCCGCTGTACGTGCGGGTCAGGATCGCGTACGTGCCGGGCAGCGAGCCGTTGTGCCAGGTGTTCAGCCCGGTGCCCTTGGTGCGCACCCACCAGCCGCCGGCGTACCAGGAGCCGTGCTCGTTGAGCCCGGTCTCCGGCTTGGCCAGCAGCTTGGCGACCGAGGCCGCGGTGAGCACGCCACCGCCGCCGGTGAGCACCGTGGACAGCCTGACCAGGTCCACCGCCGAGGCCAGCCAGCCGCCCGCCGAGTCGAGGTTGGCGTAGTTGGCGCCGCCGTACGGGTGGGGGACGACGGTGCCCGACTCGTCCAGGACGGTCTTGGCCGTGTAGATCGAGTGGTACGGCACGCCGCGCTCGACGCTCTGGCTCAGCCGCATCCTGGTGATGCCGACCGGGGCCAGGATCTTCTGCTTGACGTACGCCTCGTAGCCGAGACCGGACACCTTCTCGATGATCCGGCCGAGCAGCAGGAAGTTGTAGTTGTTGTACGACATGTGAGTGCCCGGGGCGTGGTCGAGCGGCCGGCGGCTGGCGTAGTCGAGGATGTGGCGGTGCGTGATGGGCAGCGGCACGTCCAGGGTGGCCGAGATGGCGTGGTCGGAGAACAGGTAGTCGCGGCCGGAGGCCGCCTTGTCCCAGCCGCCGAGGTTCTGCATCAGCCGCAGCACGGTCACCTGGGACAACCGAGCGTCGCCGGTGGTCGGCAGGCCGAGCAGCGTGGTCACCGGGGCGTTCAGCGACAGCTTGCCCTCCTGCACCAGGCGCATGATCGCCAGGCAGGTGATGTGCTTGCTCAGGCTGGCCACCCTGAACAGGGTGGTGGGCCGCACCAGCGAGACGATGGACGGGGGCCTGGGGGTGTAGGTCGGGCCCTGCCGGTCCCAGAC
>NZ_JABCPZ010000220.1 GCF_013283785.1 Nonomuraea antri | reverse complement strand
GAAATCTTCGAAGTCGTGTTACTACACTCGCGGCCCTTCGCGGCACCTCGAAGCTCACTACAGGCCATCTACCTGCAGATTCTCGCTGTCCACTCGCCATGTGTGACTACGAACTGCGGAACCCGGGTGAGAGGGCGGGGCGTCTTGCCATGTGGCAGATCCCCGGACGGGTGTGCCGCATCGACGGCTTCCTGGGCCGGGCCCCGCCGCCGACGCCCTGCTGCAGCGAGCCATCACGGCTGCCTGTGGCGCGGCATGGTCGAAGACAGCCTCGGGCCTTCGCGGACACCACCTCGCGGACCGGCCCATCTTCCCGCCTGCCTCGTCCCACCCGTAAGGCAGACGGGAAGATCGGGCGGGAGGACGTGCGGGTGTCTGGGATCATCCGAGCATGGCATCTCCACAGGAAGCGGACACGGTGCAGTCCCGAGAAGACCTCGTGCGCTACGTGAAGTCCCTCCACCAGGAGTTGATCAATGGCGCAGACTGGGAGAACCCCACGCTTGATCGCTATCTGGAAGCCCTCGCGGCCTGGATGGATTCCTCTCCCGGCTTCTACAGGAACATGGGTCAACCCGAGCCAGTCGATGCCACATGGTCGTTTCCGGCTCACGCCTTGGGCGCTGCAACGATCTACGAATAGGCGTGCCAAACCGGCGGTGACCTGCGCCGCAGCATTTCAGCCGATCATGGCAAGGCGTCTTTCCCCATGCTGCGAGCTCGCCCGCGCCGGCCCGCGGCACCCTGCGCCGGGCAGCGCCGATACCGGTGCCCGGCCGACACCCGGTCATCCACGTCGGCCCGCAGGCGGTTCGTCGAAAAGACCAAGCTCATCATCGTCGGGGGCCTGGAAGAACTTCACATACTCCTCAAGCAACTCGCGGCTGACCGGGACCGTCCCCGGCTCACCCGCCCCATTGCGGGCCTCGAGGCGGCGACACAGCTCATCGATCGGCGCGGCAAGGTAGTGCAGTTCGACGGGAACGCCGAGTGCGCGCGCTCTCAAACGCTTCTCATCGCGCTCAGACCGCGCCCAGAAGCCGAACTCCAAGATCACACTCTGGCCAAGCCTCAACAGGTCCTGGGCATGCATCGAGAACCGTCGCTCAAGCCGGTCTCGCGTTTGTTCATCGAACAGGTCGATGCCCAGATCCGCCATCCATTCGTCCGGGCACAGACGCACTGCTGGAATCTCTCGCGCCAGGCGCTTGGCCAGCGTCGTCTTCCCAGAGCCAGGCAGCCCGCACAGCAAGATCAGCCTGGGTTCGGGGCTCGCATTCATCAGGAACCTCCGCAGCACCGCAGCAACATCACCCCGGCATGCTCGCGCAACGGCCCCGGCCAACGGAAATGGTTTCCGCTTGGGCCGATCCCCCAGCCGGGTGGGGCCGAAACTCGTTCCCAAACGAGGGCCAAGATCGAAGGCGAAGGCTCGGTCATGGCCTCGCTGAACGGTCCCCGGACCTGGCGTTCGGGCTGCGAGTTTCCGTACAGGTTCCGGACGATGTCCGGACAGAAGCCGTCCGTCGGCATCCCTGTCTGGAGGGGACGTCCCGCACAGCCCCGTGATTCCTCGCCCGCTTCAGCCCTATTTGCGCAGGTTGGCGAGGTGAGTCGAGATCGTTTGATCCGCCCCTCGGCAACGACCGCCGCCTCATAATGGGAAATGTGACCAAATCTGATCACGAGGCGGGCGCGCTGGCGGAGTTGCACGCATCGCTGGATCAACGGCGGCGCCCTGAGGACATCGCCGAACTCATCTTGCGAGCCGATCTGGCCCTGGGATCGGAAGGGCACAGCCTGACAAGTCAGGAGCGCGCGCTGCTGGATCGGGCAGCGGCCCGCTCCGGCGCGCGGCGCGGGTACGCGACCTCGATGAGCGAGGACTTCGCCCGGCCCGTCGGCGGAGCGCGGCAAGTGGCGGCCACGGCGCGGTTGTTCGAGGTGCTCGATGAGGCGGACGTGGTGGACGGCGACCTGCCGGACGCGCTCATGGCGTTCGCCACGCGGGTGGGTGACGAGGTCGGCTGGGCCCCGGGCCGCAGCGATTTCCTTGACGATCGGCTGGATCGGGAGGAACGCGCGGCAGCCGGCATCGAAGTGTCGAAACGCCAGTACAACCGGCGATTTCGTGCGCTGCGCCGGCTGGAGGCCAAGGCGGGGACGCTGCGCCGGGAACAGGACAAGAGGCGTCTGACGCTGATCGGGCGGTCCGGGTTCGCGTCCTGGATCACGCTGGAGCGCTTTCGGAGCGATCCGGCGGCGGCGTACTTCGTCGCCTATTACGCGGCCCGCAGGAACGTGCGCCGCCAGTTCTCGCTGTCGGGCAGGGGGCACGCGTTCGACGAGATCGCTCAGATGTTGCTGCGGCGGTGCGGGGACGGCTCGGACTGGCCGATGATCTCGTGGGTGTACACGAACGCGCAGGTGCTGGCGCGGCTGACCGGCACCGAGCGAGGCCGGTTGCTCGGCATGTGGTCCACGGCCATGCGCGAATGCGCGGACCACCTGGAGGAGGTGTGGGAGCGCAGCGACTTCGACCGCGAGGACATGATCGTGTATCGCGGGGACGACTCCACCACCTGGAACCTTCTCGCTCAGGCGTACAACACCGCTCGGCTGTCGTGGCTGGAATGCCTGCTGGCGACCGGTGCGCTTCACCTGCTGGACGTGTCCTGCCCCGGCAAGGTGATGCGGCTGATGGCCTACGACCTGGTGCGCTGGCGTCGCAGCACCGGCTCGGACCTGGACCCTGACACTCGCGTATGGGCGCAGCTGCCTTTGCCATGGGAGGTGCTCAACGGAAGGGCCTCCTGCACCCGGCAACAGGTGGAGAAGGCTTGCGGGCGCGCCGGGATCGTCGCGAGCCAGCGCGGCTGGACCGCACCGCGGCCGAAGCGCAGCGTGCCACTCTTCGAGCTGACGCCCGAGCTCGTGCACGGGGTCGAGATCGCCGACCCCGTGTGGGCGTCGTTGCTGCGCAGCGCGGGGGCGTTCAGCGGCAAGCGCGTCAAGCCTGGGCGTGCCGCGGAGATCCGCCGCGCGTTCGAATCAGGTGTGGTGACCGGGGAGATGCCGGCTCATCCTGAACCCGGTGGCGGCCAAGGCGGCGGCTGACCATAATGATCAAAGGCTTCGCCGTAGCTCAGCGGTAGAGCGCCCGGCTCAGCATTCCGGGTGGACGCCGGTTCGAGCCCGGCCGGCGAAGCCGATTACGTTCGAACGAGCCGGCAGAGCCGCAAGCACGCATTCGCCTCGTTCATAGTGTCACCGGCTCCCCTCTGCCTGTCCGTAGAGCTTCCGCATCCTCACCGGCGAATGCGCCGCTCCCGCCGTACCAGGCGGGGCCGGCGTGGGCCCAGCCCGCCGGTGCCGCGGCGTGCCGATCCTGGAGCGGTTCGGCGCACGCGCGAGGTCGCGGTGGCGTAGGCAGCCGATGCTCTCCCGACTCGCACAGCCCACCGGCCTGTCCGGCTGCGCAACACCCGGCGACCGGCGATCGGCGAGGACGTCTTGGCGGCGGGCCAGACCCGCTGCGCTCCCGTCGCCAGCTCGCGCAGGCCGGCGCGGGCTCCGTCGGGATGCCGGTGCAGGAAGATGCCGAGCTTGAGGACGGCCCAGCCGAACAGCGCCAGGCTCAGCACGGCGATCAGTCCGCAGAGCGCGGCGATCGCGAAGACGATGAAAGTGATCACTGCGACGACTCCATGCGCCGCCTACCAGTGGTTATCGATGGATTCGCGGCGGCCCCGGAGGCCACGCCGAGCACCTGCGCGCCCTGCGCCACCGCAAGGGCCTGCGGTACCCAGATGGCCAAACGCATCTTCGGCACCACCAAGTGGGACCCGGCCACGCAGGGCGCGATCGCCTCAGTCTCAGCGGGTGTTTCGTAGATCGAGACGATCCGAAGTGCGAGACCAAACAGGCGATACGTCACGCACGCGACGATCGACCAGAGCGCCCAGACTTGGGCGAGGTAAGCCAACCGCCGGATGTCCGTCGGCTCCCAGCCGGGCGGCAGGCTTCTGATCAAGAGGCCGATCGAAACGATCCACGCCACGCCCGAGGCCACCATGAACCCGATCGAGACGATGGGGACAGGGTCCGAGAGCGGACCGCCTTGCAAGATCTGGAAGATCCAGTGGACCAGCACCGCGATGAGCAGCCAAGCCCCGTTCTGCCTGTATCGACCGGCTTCACGAGCTGCACCATGACCAACCGTCTCGACCACCTCCGTGGAACGGCTGGTAAGACCAGCTACTCGAAGGCATGGACCTTCATCATCTGATCCTTTGTCGCGGTAGTTGGCAAGCCCAGGCGAGGCGGAGAAAGCTACTGGTCCTGCCCGAAGGTTCCTAACGCCGCCCTTTCGACCAACGGCATGAGCGGCGGGTGCCGCGCGGCGGTGTGCAGCTCCTGCGAGCGAGACTGGCGTGGAAACGATCGCAAGACGGCTGTAACCAATGTGATCGGGCGGCGACATACAGGTGGCGCCGGTCGACGGCGCTTAGCCGCACGACCGTGGAGGAGGCCGTGTGTCCAAGCCCGCCGACGCCGATCCGGGCCGTCCTGATCCGGGCCGTCCTGATCCGGGCCGTCCTGATCCGGGCCGTCCTGATCCCGGCCCTTCCCAGGCGGAGCGCCCCGATCCGGACGGGATCGCCACCCGCCAGGAGTTCGCGCGCGAGCTCTCCTCCCTGCGCGAGCAGGCCGGCCTGACCGTACGGCAGGTGGCGGCCAAGGCCGGCGCGTACGGCTCGCACAGCACCCTCGGCGACTGGTTCGCGGGCCGCGGGCTGCCGTCCACGTCCTCGCGCGACCTGCTGGTGCGGGTGCTGGAGGTGTGCGGCGTGGCCGATCCGGCGGAGGCCGGCGCGTGGCTGGCCGCCTGGCGACGGGTGCGGCGGGCGCCCGGCCGCCGCGTCGCCGGTCCCGAGCCGTACCGGGGGCTGGCCGCCTTCCAGCCGGAGGACTCGGGCTGGTTCTTCGGGCGGCGCGCGCTGACCGGCCGGCTGCTGGAGCAGGTGGCCGGGATGCGGGCGGCGGGCGGAGGGGTGCGGCTGGTGGTGGGAGCCTCCGGGTCGGGCAAGTCCTCCCTGCTGCGGGCCGGCGTGGTCGCGGCCCTCCGCGACGGCGCCCTGCCCGGGTCGGCCCACTGGCCGGTGGTCGTGACCGTTCCCGGCGCGCGGCCGGTGGCCGAGCTGGCCGACCGGCTGGCGGCCCTGACCGGCGGGCCGGCGGCTGAGATCGCCGCAACCCTCCGCGAGGACCCTGGGGCCGCCGCCCGGTACGCCGCCCGCGCCGGAGCCGGGGACCGGCCGCCGGTGCTGGTGGTGGTGGACCAGTTCGAGGAGGTGTTCACCGAGTGCGCGGACGAGGCGGAGCGGCGCGCCTTCATCGCCGCCGTGGGCGCCGCGGCCACGCCGCCCGGTGGCGCGCTCGTGCTGCTGGGGCTGCGCGCCGACTTCTACGCGGCGGCGCTGCGGCATCCGGAGCTGGTCGCGCTCGCGCAGGACGGCCAGCTCGCCGTCGGCCCGATGGAAGAGGCCGAACTGCGCGAGGCCATCGTGGAGCCGGCCAGGCGTGCCGGCCTCGAGATCGAGGACGCCCTGGTCGAGCTGCTGCTGCGGCAGGTCGCCCCGTCCGGGGGCGTCGCCACGGACGACGGCGCGCACGAGGCCGGCGTGCTCCCGCTGCTGTCGCACGCCCTGTACACCACCTGGCGCCAGGGGCAAGGCCGGAGCATGACCGTGGCCGCCTACCACGCGGTGGGTGGCATCGAGGGCGCGGTGGCAGCCAGCGCGGACGCCGTCCACGACGGGCTCGGCGCCCGGCGCCGCGAGCTGGCCCGCCGCCTCTTCCTGCATCTGGTGCACGTCGCGCCCGACGCCGCCGACACCCGGCGCAGGGCCACCGTGGCCGAGCTGCTCGACGGCTGCGACGGCGAGGAGGCGGCCGAGATGGAGGAGGTCCTCGACCGGTTCGTCGCGCGGCGGCTCATCACCGCGGGCGCGGACACCGTCGAGATCAGCCACGAGGCCCTGCTGCGCGCCTGGCCGCTGCTGCGGTCCTGGGTGGATGCCGACCGCGCCGGGCTGGTCGTCGCGCGCCGGCTCACCGCCGACGCCGCGGCCTGGGCGCGCCTGCACCGCGATCCCGACGCGCTGTATCGCGGCGGGCGCCTCGTCGCGGCGCGGGAGTGGGCCGACGGCTACGGCGGGCGGCTACCGGCGGACGCGCGGGACTTCCTGGAGGCGAGCGTCCGCCAGTCCCGGCGGCGGACCCGCCGGTTGCACCAGGCCGTCGCCACGCTGGCAACCCTGCTGGTGCTGGCCCTGGTCGCGTCCGGGATGGCGGTACGCGCCCAGCGAGCCGCCACCGACGCCGAGCGCACCGCCACCTCCCAGCGCGACCAGGCGCTCTCGCGGAAGGCGGCGGCGGACGCGGGCGCGCTGCACACCGGCGATCCGGGCCTGGCCGCGCAGCTCGCCCTGGCCGCCTACCGGCTCTCCCCCACCGCCGACGCCGAGGGCGGCCTGCTCAGCGCGGTGGCCGGGATGCCGGCGACCCTGCTGACCGGCCACGAGAACGCCGTCTACGGGGCGGCGTTCCAGCCCGGCGGGGGCCTGCTGGCCACGGCGAGCACCGATGGCACCACGCGCCTGTGGGACGTGCGCCGCCCGCAGCGCCCGCAGGGGCTGGCGGTCCTGCGCGGCCACGTCGGGCCGGCGCTGGCGGTGGCGTTCGCGCCGGGCGGGCGCGTCCTGGCCACGGCAGGTGACGATCGCACGGTCCGGCTGTGGGAGGTGAGCGACCCGCGCGCGCCGCGCACGCTGGCCGTGCTGCCCGGCCACACCCAGGGCATCCGGTACGTGTCGTTCAGCCCGGACGGCCGCACCCTGGCGTCGGCGGGCCATGACGGCGTCCCGCGATTGTGGGACGTGTCCGACCCCTTACGCGCGCGCCTGGCCGCCGAGCTGCCCGTCGAGCCCGGCTCGATGACCACGGCGTCCTTGGCCCCCACCGCGGACGTCCTGGTCAGCGCCGGGCCCGGCGGGGCCGCGCGCCTGTGGGACGTCGCCGATCCGCGTCGCCCCCGCCGCCTGGCCGACCTCGAGGGCCACACCGCCACGATCCTGGCCGCCCGGTTCAGCCCGGACGGACGCACCCTCGCCACCGCCGGCTTCGACAACACGGTACGGCTGTGGGACGTCGGCCGCCCCCGGAAGCCGGAGCCGATCGGCACCCGCACCGGGCACACCAACGGCGTCGCGGCGCTGGCGTTCGGCCCGGACGGCCGGCGACTCGCCAGCGGCGGCTACGACATGACCGTCCGGCTGTGGGACCTCCAGCGGCCGGCGAGCGTCCCGCTGACCCTGACCGGGCATGCCGAGACGGTCCTCGCCGCGGAGTTCCGGCCCGGCGGCGAGACGCTCGCCACCACCTCCAAGGACGGAAGCGTCCGGCTGTGGGACCTGCGGGCGCCGCTGATCGGCGGGCAGGACGGCACCGTCTACACGGTCGCCGTCAGCCCCGACGGCCGCACCCTGGTCACGGGCGCGGACCGGACGGCGCGGCTGTGGAGCCTCGTCCCGGGACGCCCGCCCGCGCCGGGGACCGTCCTGACCGGACACACCGACGGCATCGTGGGGGCGGTGTGGCGGCCGGACGGCGAGGTGCTCGCCACCGCCGGCCTCGACTTCACCGTCCGGCTGTGGCGGGCCCGCGCGGGCGGGAAGGACGGCCCGCTGGCCACCATCGAGGCCCACACCGACAACGTGTACTCGGCCGCCTTCGACCCGTCCGGACGGATCCTGGTCACCGTGGGCGCCGACCGTACGCTGCGCACCTGGGACGTCGCCGACCCGCGCCACCCGAGGCCGCTGGCGACGGTCACCGGGCACGGCGACACGGTCCTCGCGGTGGCCTTCTCCTCCGACGGCCGCACCCTGGCCACCGGCGGCGCTGACCGCACCGTCCGGCTGTGGGACGTCACCGACCCCCGCCACCCGGCCGTCACTGCCACGCTGACCGGCCACCGCAACGCCGTCAACGACGTGGCGTTCGGCCCGGACGGCCGCCGGCTGGCCTCGGCGGGCGCGGACGGCGTGGTCCTGCTGCACGACCTCGCCGCCCGGCCTGCCCGGCCGCCCGTGCCGCTGACCGGCCACACCAGCGCCGTCGCGGCCGTGGCCTTCCACCCGGAGGGCCGCCGGCTGGCCTCGGCCGGCTTCGACGGCACCGTGCACCTGTGGGACCTCACGCGGGCCGGCCGGCCGGACGCCGCCGTCACGCTGCGCGGCCACACCGGCCAGGTGTACGCCGCCGCGTTCAGCCCGGACGGCCGCACGCTGGTCACCGGCGGCGTGGACGCGGCCGTCCGGCTCTGGGAGACCGACATCGGCCGTGCCGCCGGGCGGGCCTGCGCGCTCGCCTATCCAGTGATCAGCGCGGCGGAGTGGGCCCGCCGCCTGCCCGGGCTGCCCTACCGTCCCCCGTGCCCGTGACCGGGGCGCACCGGGGTCACGTCCCGGGGCTTCCCCGCCCGGCTCAGGGCTCGACGACGCCGACGGCGAACGCGTAGTCGTCCAGAACGAACTGGCTGATGCCCGAGATGCGCAGGGCCTGCACCCGCACCGTGTAGCTGCCGGGGGCCAGGGAGGGGGAGAACCGTTCGAGTGCGCGCGCCTCCTCGGCGCCGTCGGGGGTGTCGAACTTGTAGTCGGTGCTCGCGACCGGTTGCAGCTCGATGGTCGTCCCGGCGGAGTTGACCGCGACGATGCGCACCGAACACCAGGCGCCGGCCGCGCCGACGCAGAGCGACTCGGCGGTGAAGCGGGCGTCGACGAACCGGGTCGTCCCCGCGGGCACGGTGATGTTGACGGCCGCCGTCGGGATGTTCCCCCAGGCGCCGATGGTCTGGGCGGTCCAGGGGCTGCTCTCGCCGGCGAAGTGCTGCACGCTGGTGTGCGTGCCCGACTGGGAGCTGGACACGGCCTGGGCCGCCGTGACCGTCAGGGCGAGAACTCCGGACAGCGCCGCCGCGGCGGACACGATCTTGACGAGTCTGGGCAACGGGTTCCCCTCTCTGGTGGCGCGAAGCCCTGCGCTCCGCGACGGGTGGTTGCCGGAACCACGCTGACGAGAACCCGGGGGCCGATGAAGCCCTGGCGGCATCATCCGTACAAGCCCGTACAGGATCCAACGGCGCGTCGGCCGGGAGGCCGGGATCAACTCCGCGACGCTCAACCCCCCTGACCGCGTACGTCACGACGGGGAGGTGCCGGTGAGGTAGGCGTACAGGGCGCGTGCGTGCGTGTACACACCGGCGAGGAACTACGGTGTCGCCAGGCGGTCCAGGTGGTAGCGGACGGTGGCCAGGGCCTCGTCCGGGTCGCGTACGCCGAAGAGGATGTCGGAGGCGAGCCCTTCGATCATGGCGAGCAGTGCGATCGACTCCCGCCCGGAGTCCAGGCCGGGCCGCAGCTCACCGTCCCGCTGCCCCTGGTCGATCAGCTCGGCCACCCGGTCGTGCAGCCATCGGTGGCCTGCGCGCAGCGGGTCCGCCAGCTCGGGAACATCCGTGACCTTGGTGCCGAAGGCCTGCCCGGCCCGCCGCTCGGCCCGGCGGCGGTCGTCCAGCGGCAACATCTCCGAGGCCATGACCCCGAGGAAGGCCGGCACGGAGATCTGCCCGTCGAGTTCGCCGATGCGGGCCATGATCCGCGCGGTGACCTGCTCGCCCAGGTAGCCGACCACGTAGCGGAGCATCTCGCCCTTGCTGCCGAAGTAGTGCTGCACGGAGCCGAGCGAGACCCCGGCCTCGATGGCCACGTCGCGCAGCGTGGCGCGAGTGAGCCCGTCGCGGCCCGCGATGCGCAGCACGGCCTCGGCGATGTGCCGGCGGCGCTCCTCATGGTCGACCTTTTTCGGCATGCCAACCCCTATATCATACCCCCGTATTATAATACACAGGTATGGCAACCGTCGCGTTCTTCGCCCCACACGGATCCGGGCACGTCAACCCCACGCTCGGCCTCGCCGCCGAGCTCGTACGGCGCGGCCACCGCGTCACGTACGCCACCACGGCGATGTTCGCCGAGCCCGTCGCCGAGACCGGCGCGGAGGTCGTGCCGATCACCTCCACCTGGGACGGGCTCGACATCAAGCCGCCGCAGATGCACGGCAAGGAGCTCATCGGGGCCATGGGCCTGCTGCTGAAGGAGACCAAGGCGATGCTCTCGCAGCTCGACCGGGGCGAGCGCCCCGACCTGGTGGTCCACGACGGGCCGCTGTGCTGGTGGGGCCGGATCCTGGCGGGGCGCTGGCGGGTCCCGTCCGTGGAGGTCTGGCCGAACCTGGTCAGCAACGCGCATTGGTCGATGAGCACCGAGTACGCCACCTTGAACCCCTGGAGCCCCCGTTTCCTGCTCATGGTCGTCCGGCTCGGCCGATGGCTGCGGACGGAGGGGTTCCGCGACGTGCAGGCGTTCACGCGGGGCGACACGGCCGCAGTCAGGCTCGTCACGCTGCCCCGCGCCTTCCAGTACGCCGGCGAGACCTTCACGGACCGGTACGCGTTCGTCGGCCCGGGCCTCACGGAGCGCTCCTATCAGGGCGCATGGGAGCCGCCAGGCGAGCTGCCCGTCGCGCTGGTCTCGCTCGGCACCGCCTACAACGACCGGCCCGGCTTCTACCGCACGGTGCTGCGCGCAGTGGCGGACCGGCGGTGGCACGTCGTGCTGGCCATGGGCGAGGTGGACCCGGGGACGCTGGGCCCGATTCCGCCCAACGTGGAGGTGCACCGGCAGGTGCCGCAGCTGGCGGTGCTGCGGCACGCGCGGGCGTTCGTCACCCATGCCGGGATGGGCAGCACGATGGAGGGCCTGTCCTTCGGGGTGCCGCTGGTGGCGGTGCCGCAGATGGCCGAGCAGCGGGCCAACGCCGACCGCATCGCCGAGCTGGGCCTTGGCACCGTGCTGGCGCCCGACGAGGTCACCGCAGCTGGATTATGGCAGGCGGTGGAGGCTGTGGCCGGGGACGAGCGTGTCCGCGAGCGGCTGACATGGATGCGGAACGAGATCGCGGCCGCGGGCGGGGCGCCCACGGCGGCCGACGAAGTGGAGAAAGTCCTCGGCCATCGGTGACGCAGGCCCGTAGAACGTTTGGCACCGCCGATCGGCTGATCAGGTCTGGCCGGTCGGCCGTGATGGAGGTCAGGGGCCCCGGCCGACGAGGCCGTTGAGGTGGGCGTAGGCGACCGCGTGCACCCGGTCCCGCAGATTCAGCTTGGTCAAGATGCGCGACACGTGCGTCTTGACGGTCTCATCGCCGATCCCGAGACGGGCGGCGATCTCGGCGTTGCTGTACGCCCCGGCGAGCAGCAGCAGGACCTCGCGTTCCCGCGCGGTGAGCAGGTCCAGGTCGGCCGGGGGCGGCGGAGGGGCGATGCCGTCGGCCAGCCGGGCGCTGAGGCGGCGCGTCACCGAGGGGTCTATGAGGGCGTCGCCGCGGGCGGCCACCCGGACGGCCGCGACCAGTTCCTCCGGCGGGAGGCTCTTCAGCAGGAATCCGCTGGCTCCCGCCCGGAGGGCGCGGTGGACGTAGGTGTCGTGGTCGTAGGTGGTCAGCAGGATGACCTTGGTGACGTTGGCCGGGCTCGCGAGGATCTCCTCCGTGGCACGCAGGCCGTCGAGCCTGGGCATGCGGACGTCGATGATCGCGACGTCGGGACGGAGCCGGAGCACCTCGCTCACCGCGGCCCGGCCGTCCGACGCCTCGCCCACACAGGCGAGGTCGGGCTCGGTGCCCAGGACGGCACGCAGCCCGGAGCGGAACATGGCATGGTCGTCGGCGATCAGGACGCGCAAGGTCATGACGGGCTCACGGGGAACGTCGCGGTGGTGGTCCAGGTCCTGCCGTCGGGTGCGGGTCCGTAGCTGGTGGAACCGGAGAACACGGCGGCACGGCGGCGGATCCCCTGCAGCCCCCGGTGCGGCGAGTCGGGCCAGGCGGGCGCCTGCCCGCCGAGCAGGTTGGACGTCGTCACGGTCAGACTGCGGGGATCGTGGCGCAGCTCGACCTCCGCGACACCGCCGGCGCCGTGCCGCAGGGCGTTGGTGAGCATCTCCTGCACCACCCGGTACACCGCGATGTCCAGCGAGCCCGGCAGCGGTGCCGGGACCCCGTGGACGGTCACCCGCGCCCGCAGGCCGACGGCCCGCAGGGAGTCGAGGAGTTCGGGCAGGTTGTCCAGCCCGGGCTGGCTGTCCTCCCCCGGCGGGTCGCCGTGCAGGACGTCCAGCAGCCGCCGCAGGTCGAGCATCGCCGCCCGGCTGGACGTCTCCACGGCGGTCAGCGACTCCGCCAGGTCGCCGGCGCCCGGCGCCGCCGCGGCACGCAACCTGGCCACCCCGGCGTGCACACCGATGGCGCTGACGTGGTGGGAGATCACGTCGTGCAGGTCGCGGGCGATGCCAGCGCGCTCCTGCGCGATGGCCGCGGCCAGGGACTGCCGCGCCTGCTCCTGTTCCCGCTCGGCGCGCTGTTCCAGCTCGGCGATGTAGGCGCGCCGGGCGGTGGTGTACCGGCCGACGAGCCAGGGCAGGAGCGCACCGGCCATGGGTGCGAGCAGGAGGAGCCCCGACGGGAATCTCGCCTGGCCGAGTATCGGGCTCGCGAGGGTCCCCGCGACCAGGAAGAGCAGGGACGCCACGGCCGGCCACCGGTCCAGCCAGGCGCCCGCCCGGTAGGCGGAGATGAGCATGCCCGCGCTGTTCAGCGCGGGCGGCGGCACGGCCTCGGGACATGACAACGTGCCCACCACCCGGACCGCCGCCTGGGCGGCGGCCACCACGCCCGACAGCCGGGGCGCGCCGGCCAGGCCGGCGTCCACCACGATGACGGCCGCCAGCATGGCCCACCGCCATCCCGCCGGGAACGCGGGGGAACCGGTGGAGTGGGTGAAGGTGAAGGCGTCCACCAGCACGGTGACCGCGGCGATCAGGATCGCCTGACGGGTCAGCGGCCTGTTGACGTCACGGATGTGGACGGACCCGGCACCGGGCCCGGCACGTCCTTCCCTGTCGGGCACCGGCACCCCCTCGTCGACGACCTCCATGATGCCCGGTCGGCGGCGTGACCGAGTCCCCCGACCGGGGGACCCGCGTCCCCTGGCGCCGTGACGACAGCGGCGGGCGGGCTTCCTAGGCTGCCCGCACGATGAACGACTCCGCCGCTCCGACCAGGGAGCACGACAGGTTCGCCGGCCCGGCTCCCCGCCTCCGGCCAGGGAAGCCCGCCCGGCCCGGCCGGTCGCTCCGGCGCCGCCTCGGCGCCGCGCTGACCGCCGCGCTGACGCCCGTACTGACGTTCGCGTTGACGTTCGTGGCCCTGATGCTCGTCACCAGCCCGCGGGCCGGGGCGGACTCCACCGGCGGCGGCGACGTGCAGGTGGCCCAGACGCTCGGCGAGCGGGAGCTGACCGTCGTCCTGCGACGCGTCACCGGGGTGCCCGGGCCGTTGCACGTGGACGTGTTCACCCACGCCGGCACACCCGCGGGCGCGCTCGGCCTGGCGGTGGTGCCCACCGGGGTCTCCGCCTCCGCGTCCGCGGCCGCGGCGTCCGGCACGGTCGTCGACACCGCCGTGATCACGCTGGGGAGCCGTCCGGGAACCTACTCCGCGGTGCTGGACGTCACCCAGGCCGGCCCATGGGAGTTGTCGCTCGACGACGGGCAGCGGATCGCGACGATTCCGTTCATCGTGCCGAAGCAGATCACCTCGCCCGCGGAGAGCGCGGCCTACCTGGGTTTCTCCGGCGCCGGGGCGCTCATCCTCGCCACCGTCCTGGTCGCCGTCCGGGCGCGGCGCGGCTGGTGGACACTGGTGCCCGGCGGTGCGCTCGTGGCCTGCCTGACCGTGGCGGTCACCGGGGCGCTGCTGTCGTCCGGGCTGCCGCTGCCGCCGTCGCAGGGCGGCCAGGTGGACGCCACGATCGACGGCGTCAACGATCCCTACGCCGCCGCCGGGCCGCTGACCGGCGACTACTCGCGTCCGCCCGCCACTTTGGTGCTGGAGTCCGCCACGGACCGGGCGGGTGAGGTCGCCGAGCTGCGGCTGAAACCGTCGGACGCCGCCACCGGCCTGCCCCTGGACGACGTCATCGTCCACGACGGCGCGCTGATGCACCTGCTGGCCGTCGGCCCGTCCGGGCGGTTGTGGCACCTGCATCCCGTGCGGACCGGGCCCGGCGTGTTCGAGGTCTCCCTGCCCCTGCCCGAGGCGGGCCATTACGCGGTCTCCGCCGAGTTCGCCCGCCGGGGCGGCGGCGTCCAGCAGCTGCGCTCCGCCACCGGCATCGACGCGGTGCCCGGCTCCGGCGCGCGGCCCGCCCGTGACGACGCTCCGGCGCCGGCCGGGACCGGTTCACGGACCGTGGCCGGGGTCGAGGTGCGGCTGTCCGCCCCGTCGCTGGTGGCGGGCCGGGCCGCGGTTTTGACCGCCCGCGTCGGCGACACGCCGACCCTGCAGCCCTGGCTCGGCATGGTCGGCCACCTGATCGTCGTCGGTCCGCTCTCGCCGACGGCGGCGGTGGGGGCGGAGACGCAGCGGGCCCAGCTGTGGGCCCATGCCCACGCCATGGGCGCGATGCCGGACGGCGCTCACCGGGCGGGCGGCACGCCGGAGACGCCGCACCGGGGGACGCACTCGTCGCCGGCATCGTCGGCCCCCTCCTCTTCCGCGAATTCCGCGAAGCCGGCTGCGATGGGCGGGCTGACCTCCGGCAACGGCGAGAGCATCGCCGATGAGAGCGTCGCCGCCTTCGGCCCCGACGTCGCCTTCGTCTACACCTTCCCGGCCGCCGGTCATTACCGGGTGTGGCTCCAGGCTCAGCGGGACAGCACGATCCTGACCGTCCCCTACCTGCTCCACGTCACCGGCGCGGAGAAGATCCCGTGAGCCCGTCCGGTCAGCGGTTCCTGGTGGCCGCGGTGCTCGGGGCGGCGGTCCTGCTCACCGCGCTGTCGGTGCGCGCCCTGTGGGCGCCGTGGTCGAGCGACACGCGGCCAGCCGCCGGCTCCGCCCCGCCGGGCGCGGTGACCCTCACCGGCGGCACCGCCCGCCACGTGGTGACCCTGACGGTCGCCGCGCCCGTCACCGGAGTCACCGCAGTCGACGTCCGGGTCGTGCCGCGTGACGCGGTCGTCCGGCCGGCACCGGTCGTCACGGTCTCCGCCGTGCTGCCCACCGCGGGCCACGCGGTGCCCGACCTGCCCGCCGCACGCGTCTCCGGCGACGGCTACCACGTGGCCGGCCTTGCGCTGATGATGCCCGGCCGGTGGGAGTTCCTCGTCGCCGTGGACGGCGGCGGCCGTCGTGACCGGCTCGTCTTCCCGCTCACGGTCTCCTCTTAGACGCACCCGTCCCCTCCGAGAAAGGCATGCCCGATGGATCCTGTTCCCGTGTCCGCGCCGGTCGGCGCGTACGCCGTACTGGCCGGGACGCTGATGTCCACGGCGGGCCTCAGCTGGGATGTGCAGTGGCATCTCGACGTCGGCCCGGACACCTTCTTCACCCTGCCCCACCTGATCCTGTACTCCGGCAGCGCCATCGCCGGCATCGCCGGCCTGGTGATGGTGCTGCGCGCCACCTTCGCCCAGCGGGCCGGGCACCCCGCCGACCCCGCCGTAGGCGGCAGTCCGGTCCGGGTTCTCGGCGGCACGTTCACCGCGCCCCTGGGATACCTCGTCGCCGGGACCGGCGGCGCGTCGTTCCTGCTCTACGGCCTGCTCGACCTGTGGTGGCACTCCCTGTACGGCTTCGACGCCGTCCTGGACTCCCCGCCGCACGTCGCCCTGTTCATCTCGATCAGCCTGACCATGGTCGGCAGCGTCATCGTGTTCGCCGCCGCCCGCGCGCATCGCTGGGGACGGGTCGGGCTCATCGTCAGCATCCCCGTGCTGATCACCTTCACCCCGATCACCACCTCCGCCTTCCGGGGAATGCCACTCCCCCTCGACCCGAAGCTCGCGGGCACCGTCTTCTTCGCCGTCTGTTTCGTGCTCATGGGAGCGATCACGCTGCGGCACCGGCACGTGGCCCTGTCCATCGCGGTCGTCCTCGGCGCCATGCAGCTGTTCCTCTGGTGGTTCTCGCCGTGGGCGGCGAGAACCTACGCCGCCCACGTCGGGCTGCCGCTGCGCGACAACCTCACGGACATGGCGCCTCAGCTTCCGGCCGGCATACCGATGTTCATGCTCGCCGCGGCCCTGGTGATCGAGGGGCTGCTCCGGCTGGGGCGGGCGCGGAACTGGTCGGCCCGCCGGCTGCCGCAGCTCGTCGGCGCCGCCGGCGGCGTGACGGTGAGCCTGTCCATGCTCGTGCAGACGTCGATGCTGCGCGCGGGGGCGGGGCGAGGGCCGATGGGCCGGGCCCCCACCTCGGTGACCACGGTGCTGGCCGACGTGGTGCTCGGGCTGGCGGTCGGCGCCCTGGCCGGTTACCTCGCCGCCCGCTTCGCCGTCCTGCTGCGTCTCAACACTCCGACCGCCGCCGACCAGGAAGGCCGATGACCGGATGAACGTCCGAACGTATCCGCTGCCGCGACCGGCCCGTGCCACGCGCCGCGCCCGTCGCCTGCTCCTCGCCCTGTGCGTCGTGGCGGCCGTGATCCCGGTCTCGGCCCCGTCCGCCCGGGCTCACGTGCCGGTGGCGCCCGAGCAGGCGTACGCGCCGGTCGAGGTGGTGCACACCGAGCAGGTGCAGGCCGGCCCGTACCACCTGACCGTGGGCTTCTCCACGTGGCCGCTGCGCGCCATGCAGTCGCTGGACTTCACCTTCGCCCCCGACGGCGGACTGACCGGCAAATCCGGCACGCTCAGCGTGACCGGCCCCGGCAGAGAGGGGGGCGGGGCGGCCCCGCTGTCTCGCCATCCGCGCAAACGGGACGTCTGGGGCCTGGACATCCAGTCGCTGTCCACGGCCGGGAAATGGAGCTTCACCTTCGTCGTCGACGGCCCCCGGGGACGGGGAACAGGCACGCTCGGCAACGTCACGGTCCTCGATCAACCCGGCCCGCCACTGGCGCTGAGCTGGGCCCTTTGCACCCTGCCGGTCCTCGGACTGGTCGCCTTCCTGACCGTCGCGTGGCGACGCAATCGTCCCTCCCGCCACCTCGTGACGATGGGCGTCTGAGGCTGGGCGGGCTCCCTCCGTGATCCGCCCTGGTGCGCGGCATGACCGTCCCTCGCCCGGGTTGCTCGCCGTACCCGTCCTGATCATCGCGATTCCACTTCCGGCCCGCGCCGAGATCCGTCGTCCGGCGCGGCCTGGTCGGCGGGCAGGAGGACATGATCGTCGATGTCGCCCTGGACCTGCTGCACGCGCGATGAACCCGGCGCGGCGGACGCCTCAATAGTCACTCCGGTTTACTTAAATCTCACTTAAATGTCCCAAATTTGGTGACAAAGAGGTAACGGGTCGACAGACTGTGGAGCCATCCAACGTCGACTCGACCGGAGGAACCCCCCTCATGCGCAGACCCCTTGGGGTGCTCGCGGGCCTCGTGAGCCTGGCGGCGCTCGGCGCCCCGCTCACGCCGGCCAACGCGGCGACGGTGCAGCAGGCGCAGTGCCGCCTGATCGTGGGCAAGCCGTACGTCACCGCCGCCAACAAGATCCAGGCCACCGCCGGGCTGCGCGGATGCGAGGCCGGCACGCCGCTGCAGGTGCGGATCAAGCGCGCCCAGCGCGGTCCCGACCCGGTGGTCGTGCGCAGCGGCAGCGGCACCCGCGCCACGCCCGGCCAGCGGATCACCGTCGCGCTCCCCTGCGCCCCCGGCCTCTACTACGCCGAGGCGAGCGACCAGCGCGGCAACACCCGGCGTTCCCGGCCGGTCCGCCTGACC
>NZ_JABCPZ010000021.1 GCF_013283785.1 Nonomuraea antri | reverse complement strand
ACTCGCCACCGCGCATCCAGGCCCTGGACGCCCTGCGCGGGTTCGCGCTGGCCGGCATCCTCGTGGTGAACATCACCCAGCTCGCGCGCATGACCGGTCATCCCGCCGACGCCGCCGCTCTCGTCGTCGACCTGGGCTTCCGCCAGCGCTTCTTCCCGATCTTCTGCGTGCTGTTCGGCGCCGGGTTCGCGCTCTTCCTGGAGTCGGCCGGGCGGCGGGCCGGACGTCCCCGGCTGGTGCTGCTGCGCAGGCTGGCCGTCCTGGCGGCGTTCGGGATCGCGCACCAGCTCGCGCAGCCGGGGGAGGCGCTGCTGCCGTACGCGGTATTCGGCGCGCTGGTGCTGCTGCCCGCCTCCTACCTGCCGCGGGCGGCGGTGCCGGTGGCCGGGGTCCTGGCCACGGCGGCGGCGCTGCCGCTGGGCGGCGGACTGCTGCTGATCCCCGGGCTGTTCCTGCTCGGCCAGGCCGCCGCCGACTACCGGCACGTGCTCGGCGGCGGAGACGTGCTCGGCGGGCGGCCCGCGCTGGGCGGGCGGCTGCCCGTCTGGCTGCTCGCGGCGGGGCTGGTCACGGCCGTGCCGCTGGTGCTCTGGTACCTGAGCGTGCCCGTCCAGCAGCGGGCGTTCGGCCCGGGTGAGCCGATCGCCGCCGCCGCGGGCCTGGCCACCGCCGCCGCCTACACCGGCGCGCTCCTGCTGCTGCTCGGCACCAGGGCCGGCGCGGCGGTCGCGCGGGTCCTGGCGCCGCTGGGCCGCATGGCGCTGACCAACTACCTGCTGGCCACCCCGCTCGTCCTGCTGGCCGCCACCCCGCTGGGCCTGACGGACTCCGCCGCGTTCGGTTCGGTCTTCGCGCCTGCCGCGGTGATCATCGCCGCGCAGGCGGCGTTCAGCGCCTGGTGGCTGGCCCGCTTCAGGCACGGCCCGGCGGAGTGGGTCTGGCGCCGCGCCACCTGGGGTCGCCCGCTCCGGAACCGCCGCACCCCGGCGGACGCCGGCGCGCCCGTTCACTGAGCCGCCGGCGATGAATTCCGGCGTCCGCGACGGTCTGAGCGGGTGGGCCCGGATTCGGCCGGGCCGTCACTTCGCGGAGAGGACTCCCATGGGACGCGTGATCGTCGACATGAGCCCGTCGATCGACGGATACGTCGCGGGCGAGGGGGTGAGCGTCGCGTCGCCGTTCGGCGACGCCGGCCTGCGGCTGCATCGCTGGCTCGGGTTCGAGGGCGCCACCCCGGCGGCGGCGGACGACGAGGCCGTCGCCCGGACGTTCGGCGGGGCCGGCGCGGTCGTGCTCGGCCGGCGGATGTTCGACGTCGGCATCGGCACCTGGGGCGACGACGGCGCGTTCGGCCTGCCGTGCTTCGTCGTCACCAACCGTCCGGAGCCGGAGCTGGTCAGGGGGCCGACGACGTTCACGTTCGTCACGGACGGGCCGGCCGAGGCGATGCGGCGGGCCAGGGCCGCCGCCGGCGACAAGGACGTCGTCGTGCCCGGCGGCGCCGACCTCGTGCGCCAGTGCCTGGCGGCCGGGTTCGTGGACGTCATCCACCTGCACGTCGTGCCGGTCATCCTCGGCCGCGGGGTGCCGCTCTTCGGCGGCGGGACCCCGCGCTACGAGGCCGAGACCACGGACGTGGTGGCCTCACCGCACGCCACCCACCTGACCGTGGCCGTCAAGCGCTGACCCCGTCTCAGGCGGGCTCCCAGTAGACCTCGATCACGTAGCCGTCCGGGTCGAGGCACTTGAAGCTGCTGAAGCCCGGCTCTTCGTGGCGTTCGACGATCGGCACGCCGTCGGCGGCCAGCAGGTCCAGCCGCCGGGCGACCTCCTGGCCGTCCGGGCAGGTGAAGCCGAAGTGGCTGAAGTCGGGCAGCCTGCGCGGGTCGGGGTCGGGGTGGAGCGCGAGGTCGAAGCGGTCCGAGTCCCTGATGATCACCGTGCCGTCCGGGTACTCACCGGCCGGACCGGCGTCGAAACCGAAGTATTTCTCGTAGAAGCGCCGTGACCGGCCGATGTCGCGCACGGCCAGGGCGAGGTGGTTGAGCCGCATGCCGCAGAAGGTAACGCCGCGCCCGGCAGGTGCGCGAGTCGTTTACCTGGGTATCTCGTGGCATATGTCGCTGTCCGGCCGATCACGTGCCGATACGTTGTCCTTTATGACGACCGCCCGCCTTGACGCCTCCCACGCGGCTCGTCCGATCTCCGGCAGGCTCGCCTGGCTGGACGCGTTGCGCGGCATCGGCGCGCTCGCGGTCGTCGGCGAGCACCTGCTGACCGGGATCGTGCCCGCGCTCCGGCCCACCATGATCAACCTGGGCGTCTACGGCGTGCTGGTGTTCTTCCTGGTCAGCGGGTACATCATCCCGGTCTCGCTGGAGCGGCACGGCGACGTGCGGGCGTTCTGGATCGGCAGGTTCTTCCGGCTCTACCCGCTCTACCTGGCCGTCATCGCCCTGGTCCTGGCCCTGTCGTGGTGGCTGCCGGTGCGCTGGGAGGTGGCCAGGGACGCCTCGTCGGTGGCCGCGCACGCCACCATGCTGCTGGACGTCGTCGGCGCCGCGGGCGTGCTGAACACCATGTGGACGCTGTCGTACGAGATGGTGTTCTACCTGCTGGTCACGGCGCTGTTCGTGGCCGGGGTGCGCGACCGGCGCGGGTTGACGGCGGTCGCGTTCGGCGCGGCGGCGCTCGTCACCGGCGTCACGATCTCCCGGGCGCCGCTGGCCGGCGGCTGGCTGGCCTGGCTGTCGTTCGGGGCGTTCGCCGTCGGGCTGGCCTGCGTGATCTCCGGACGCCTGCGTACCGCGGCGGCCTGCGCGCTCGGCGTGCTGGCGCTGGCCCTGGTGCTGCTGAGCAGCCGCGTCCCGTGGTTCGGCCTGGCCATGCTGGCGATCATGTTCACCGGGACCGCGCTGCACCGGTGGGAACGGGGGAACGGGCCGCTCTGGCCGGTCGCGCTGACCGCGCTGCCGGTGGCGCTGACCCCGATCTGGGCGATCAGCGCGGGCTGGTGGTGGGTCAGGCCGCCGGTGTGGGGAGCCACCGTGGCCCTGGCCGCTCTGACGTTCGCCGCCGCCTGGGCCTGCCGCCGCCGGTCCGTCCCGGCCGCGCTGACCTGGCTCGGCACGGTCAGCTACTCCCTGTACCTGCTGCACCTGCCGATCCTGCTGGCCGTGATGCGGGTGGCCGGCGACCTGCGCGCGGCGTCCCCGCTACGGCAGCTCGGCGTGGCGGCGCTGGTGCTGGTCGCGGTGCTGGCGGCGAGCTGGGCCGGCCACCGCTTCATCGAGCGGCCCATGCAGCGGCTCGGCCGCCGGCTGGCCGCCCAGCGCGCCGCCTGACGTGCCGCCTGGAGCGGCAGGCGCGGACGTCCCCGCCGCACTCGGGCAGATCTTCGCTTACTGTGCATCTCGGGGGAACACTGCGGGACAATGTCCGGGCCGGCACGCGGGGAAAGCGCCGGAAACACCGGGGGATCACGGAGGATGACGTCGGGAATGAGCATGCAGTCGGTGGAGCACCTCGGCCCGTACCGGGTGATCAGGAAGATCGGCGAGGGCGGCATGGGGGTCGCCCACCTCGGTCTCGACACGGCGGGCCGCGAGGTCGCGATCAAGGTGCTGCACCCGCACGTGGCCGCTGACCTGAAGGCGCGCGACCGGCTGTCCCGCGAGGTGGAGACCATGCGGCGGGTGCGCAGCCGGCACGTCGCCGAGGTGCTCGACGCCGAGCTGACGGGCGGCCGGCCGTACATCGTCACCCGCTTCGCGCCGGGCCGCACGCTCGAAGACACCGTGCTGAGCCAGGGCGCGTTCGCGGCCCACGAGGTCATCAGGCTCGCCAGGGGGTTGTGCCAGGCACTGGTCGACATCCACGCGGCCGGCGTGATCCACCGCGATCTCAAGCCGGCCAACGTGATGATCGTCGCCGGTGAGCCGCTGGTCATCGACTTCGGCATCGCGCACCTGGTCAACGCGGTGCGGCTGACCCAGACCGGGATGTTCGTCGGCACGCCCGGCTACCTGGCGCCCGAGATCATCCGCAACTCGCAGATCACCCAGGCGGCCGACGTGCACGCGCTGGCCTCGACGGTGTTCTTCGCCGCCACGGGGCTGCCGCCGTTCGGCACCGGCACGTTCGAGGCGGTCTGCTTCAACACGATGGAAGGGCGGGCGCAGCTCGACCGGGCGCCGGTCTGGCTGCGCGGCTGGCTGAGCCGGGCGCTGCAGGTCGATCCCGCGTCCCGGCCCGGCGCCCGCGAGCTGCTGCGGATGGTCGGCGAGCTCGACCCCGACAGCCGCGTCGACGGCCGCGTCGACACCCGCACCGCCGGCCGTGCCGACGGGGGCGAGCGGCTCGCGTCGGGCACGCTGACCATGGATGTCTCCGATCTGCTCCCGCCGGTCGAGTACGCGCAGAAGCGGCAGGAGGAGCGGCCGCCGCCCTACGTGCCCGCCTCGGTGCCGCCGTACGTGCCCGCGTCGCCGTCGCACGTGCCCGCGCCGGCCCCGACGCTGCGCGCCGAGTCGCCCGAGGAGCCGCGCCCGGCGCCCGCGCCGCCGCCGGAGCCCTTCGACCTGCGCCGGTTCGTGCGCGGCAGCGGCTTCGTCGGCGTGCTCCTGCTCGCGACGCTGGTCGCGCTGACCGTCGTCATGCCGGTCGTGATCGGCCTGGGCGCGGCGGCGCTCTCGCTGGCGCTGCGGGCCGGCGACCACTTCCTCTTCCCCGGCGAGAGGCGGCCGCTGTCCACGACCGCGCTCGTGGTCGTCGGGAACCTGGCGCTGGCCCTGGCGCTCGGCATCGTCACCGGGAGCGTGCTGAGCCTGGCCGGCGGGCTGCACACCAACCAGGCGGAGTCGCTGGCCGCGGGCGCGTTCACGCTGGGGCTGTTCGTGCTGCCCGGCGCGGCGGCGGTACGCCGGGCCGCCGCGCACGTCCTGGCCCGGGTCCTGCCCGGCGGCAGCCCGATCGTGGTGTCGACCGCGGTGATGGGGCCGGTCGCGCTGATCGCCTGGATCGTGGCCCTGCTCCAGGTGCTGTAGCCCGCCGCGGGGCCGGACCTCCGGCTCAGATCAGGCCGAGCGCCAGCATCGCGTCGGCGACCCGGCGGAAGCCGTCGATGTTGGCGCCGGCCACGTAGTTGCCCGGCATGCCGTACTCGTCGGCGGTGCCCAGGCAGCGGGCGTGGATGTCGCGCATGATCTCGCGCAGCCGGTGCTCGGAGAACTCGAACGTCCACGAGTCGCGGCTGGCGTTCTGCTGCATCTCCAGCGCGCTGGTCGCCACGCCGCCCGCGTTGGCCGCCTTGCCCGGGCCGAACGCGACGCCCGCCTCCAGGAACACCTTGACGCCTTCCGGCGTGGTCGGCATGTTGGCGCCCTCACCGACCGCGATGCAGCCGTTGTCGACCAGGAAGGCGGCGTCGCGGCCGGTGATCTCGTTCTGCGTGGCCGACGGCATCGCCACCTCGCAGGGCACCTCCCAGACGCCGCGTCCGGGCACGAACGACACGTGCGAGCCGCGGCGGGCGGCGTAGGCGTCGAGCCTGCCGCGCTCGACCTGCTTGATCTGCTTGAGCAGGGCCAGGTCGATGCCCTTCTCGTCCACGACGTAGCCGGAGGAGTCGGAGCAGGCCACGACGACGCCGCCGAGCTGCTGGATCTTCTCGACCGTGTAGATCGCCACGTTGCCCGAGCCGGACACGACGGCCCGCTTGCCCTCGAACGACGTGCCGCGGGCCTTCAGCATCTCCTCGACGAAGAACGTGCACCCGTAGCCGGTGGCCTCGGTACGCACCTGCGCGCCGCCGTAGACCAGGCCCTTGCCGGTGATGACGCCCGACTCGTAGCGGTTGGTGATGCGCTTGTACTGGCCGAACAGGTAGCCGATCTCCCGTCCGCCGACGCCGATGTCACCGGCGGGGACGTCGGTGTACTCGCCGATGTGCCGGTAGAGCTCGGTCATGAAGCTCTGGCAGAAGCTCATGATCTCGCGGTCGGAGCGGCCCTTCGGGTCGAAGTCGGAGCCGCCCTTGCCGCCGCCGATCGGCAGGCCGGTCAGGCCGTTCTTGAAGACCTGCTCGAACCCGAGGAACTTGACGATGCCCAGGTAGACCGACGGGTGGAAGCGCAGGCCGCCCTTGTAGGGGCCGAGCGCGCTGTTGAACTCCACCCGGAAGCCGCGGTTGATCTGCACCTCGCCCTGGTCGTCCAGCCACGGCACGCGGAAGATGATCTGCCGCTCGGGCTCGCAGATCCGCTCGATGATCTTCGATTCGGCGTATTCGGGGTGCTTGCCGAGAGCCGGGCCGATGCTGTCGAGAACCTCGCGCACCGCCTGGTGGAACTCGATCTCCCCCGGATTGCGGCGAAGGACGTTGTCGTAGATCGACGACAGTTTCTCGTGCAACACGTACTCCCAGAACGCTCACGGATATCGGCTTCCTCACCTTAGGGGGCGGCCGGTTGTGAGACGCAGGTGGCCCGCCGTTTAGCGGCGAGGTCGCGCGCGGCGGATCTCCGCGGGGCCGCCCGATCTACTATCCTGGATCGTGCTGACGGACGACCGAACGAGGAGATGCATGGCCGGGGCAGGTGCGCGTCTACGCTTGACGGCGTTGCGCTGGCTGCTGCCTGTCGTGCTGGTGTTCGGTGTCTGCCTGATGCACACCGTCGGGCACCTGGAGCATTCGGGCGGTTCCGGGACGGCCGTTCATGAGACGGCGGGCGGTCCGGCCGCGCACGCGAGCCCGTCAGAGGCGGTGCCTGGCGGGGTGTTCGCCGGGCCGGGCCCCCGGCCGAGCCCGGATCCGGGCTCGGTGTGCCTGGCCGTGCTCACCTCGCTGCTCCTGCTGCTGCTGCTCGCCCTGGCCGGCGCCCGCGCAGCCCGCCGTCCCGCCTCCGGCGTCGGCCGGACGGCGCGGGGGAGCGGGAGCGCCAGAGCGCCGCCCCGCCGTGTGGCTCCCACTCTCTGGCAGCTCTCGGTGATGCGCGTATAGGCCGAACCATCGGCGGCGCGGCCACCCGGTCACGCCGCGATACGCGCCTGTACCCGCACGTCACCCACCAGAGAGACGACGACCATGCTCAAGAACATCAAGACGATCCCGGCCGCCGGCGCCCTGCTCGCGCTGCTCACCGCGTGCGGCGGCACCGGCGACGGCACCGGCGACGGCCGGGCGGCCGGCGGGCACGACATGACCGGCAGCACCCAGGTGGCGACCAGCACACCGGCCACGACCAGTGCGAGCAGCGCGGGCTTCAACGACGCGGACGTGATGTTCGCGCAGATGATGATCCCGCACCACGAGCAGGCGGTCGACATGGCGGAACTGGCCGAAGGCCGCGCGTCCGACCAGGAGATCAAGGACCTGGCGGCGAAGATCAAGGCCGCCCAGGACCCGGAGATCCGGACGATGCGCGGCTGGCTCACCGCCTGGGGCAAGCCGCTGCCGTCCGGCGGGATGGGTCACGACATGCCCGGCATGATGTCGGCGGCGGACCTGCGCGAGCTGGAGTCCGCCCAGGGCGAGGAGTTCGACCGGCGGTTCGCCGAGCTGATGATCGCCCACCACGAGGGCGCGATCGAGATGGCCCGCACCGAACAGGCCCAGGGAGCCGACCCGGAGGCCAAGGAGCTGGCAAAGACCATCGAGACGGCCCAGCGGGCCGAGGTCGCCCAGCTGCGGGCGATACTCGACCGCCTGTAGGCAGCGCGCGTGCGTGTGTGAAACGCACACGTGATGGTGACATGCGGCACCTGTGACCGGCCCCCGGCCGCTCGTACGTTCCAGGCATGACCATCAAACGCTTCGCCACCGTCCTCGGCGCGGCGGTGCTGGCCTGCGCCACACTGGCGGCACCGGCGCGCGCGGACGGATCGCACGAATGCTTCTCCGGCGCCCGCACCCCCGACGGCGACCATCTCAAGCTCTCCGGCTGGGGGTGCGCGGGCTCCGGCTACTACCAGGTGACGGTCCTCATCAGGGTCGGTGACGCCAAGGGCGTCTACTCCTGCATGAGCGTCTTCTCCTGGCACGGGGACCTGGTGGGCGACTGGTGCCGCCAGATCTGACCGCTGTTCAGCACATCTGCGGGGCGCAGGTGTACGGGTTCGGCGGTATCGACGGCGGCTGCCACGGCGACGGCGGCGTCCACCACGGGTTGGGCGCGGCGGTCGTCTTCGGCGGCGGCTCGGGAGACGGCGCCGGCGGCTTCTCCGGGCTCGGCTCGGGATCCGGATCACGCTCCGGCTCACGGTCCGGCGGCCGGTCGCCCATCGGCGTGCTCACCGGGCCCCCGGTGCGGGTCGGCTTGGGCTGCGGCGCGGACGTCTTGCCGCGCTTCGGCGTGCGCGTGGCCGTGGGCTGCGCGGTCGGCTGGTAGGCCGGCGGCGTCGACGTCCGCTGCGCCGAGCTCGTGGCCTGCGGCGGCGTCGTGCCCGGCGCCGGGACGGCCTGCGTCGACGGCGGGACGGCCGGATCGCCGGTGGCGGACGGCCGCGCCGGATCGGCGTCCGCGCCGATCAGCACGCCGCCCGTGACGAGCAGCGCCGCCGTCACGGCGCCCGCGGCGCTCAGCAGCAGCGGCATCCGCCGGCGACGACCGGGCGGCGCCGGCTGACCGGGAGCCGTGGGATCACCGGGCAGTGCCGCTTGCCCGGGAGCCGCGGAAGCGCCGGACGGTACCGCGCGGCCGGGAGCCGTGACGTGACCCGGATTCGTGCCGAGGCCGGATTCGTCGGGGGTCCTGAGGTCGCCAAAGGTCCTGAGCTCGCCAAAGGTCCCGAGGTCGCGAAAGGTCCTGAGGTCGCCGGGCGGGCTCCTGGGGACGTCAGCTCGGCCACCAGGTCGTCGGCGCTCGGCCGCCCGGCCGGATCCTTCGACAGGCTGGCGGTGACGAGGTCGAGCAGCGTCCCGTCCAGGCCGGTGACCTCCGGCTGCTCGTTGAGAATGCGGTTGATCACCGCCGGGGTCGAGTCCACGCCGAACGCGGGCCGGCCCGACGCGGCGAACACCATGGTCACGCCCCAGGCGAAGACGTCGGCCGCGGCCGTCACCTGCGCCCCGCCGAGCTGCTCCGGCGCCAGGTACGACGGGGTGCCCATGAGCTGCCCGGTCGAGGTGCCGCCCGGCGAGTCGAGTGCGCGGGCGATGCCGAAGTCGATCACCACCGGACCCTCGGGGCCCATGAGGATGTTGGCCGGCTTGAAGTCGCGGTGCAGCACCCCGGCCCGGTGGATGGCGGCCAGCGCCGCCGCCGTGCTGATCGCCAGCCGTTCGAGCGCCGCCCCGCGCCGCGGCCCCTCGGCGAGGACGAGGTCGCGCAGCGACGGCCCGGGCACGTACTCGCTGACGATGTACGGCCGCCGGCCCGCCAGGTCGGCGTGCAGCACCGGCGCGGTGGAGAACCTGGCCACCCGCCGGGCGATGTCCACCTCGCGCAGGAACCGGGTGCGCGCGTCGGAGTCGGTCAGCAGGCCCTGGTGCAGCAGCTTGACGGCCACCTGCTCGCCGGACTCCGACCGCCCCAGGTAGACGACCCCCTGGCCGCCCTCCCCGAGCCGCGCGGTGAGGTCGTAAGAACCCAGCCGCCGCGGATCGTCCTCCTCTAACGGGTGGTTCACCCGGCCCCCCAGAACAAACGTACGGACAGGGCTAGAAGCTACCAGCATGATCGCCGAGGGGACGAGCCGGAACCTCGATCAGGCGAGCGCCAGGGTGAGCGCGTGCTCGACGTGGATCCTGGTGGAGTCGAACACCGGCACCGGGCTGTCAGCCGGCCCCACCAGCAGCGTGATCTCGGTGCAGCCGAGTATCACGCCCTGCGCGCCGCGCCCGGCCAGCTCGGCGATGACGCGGCGGTAGGCCGCGCGTGAGCCGTCCTCGATCCGGCCGAGGGTGAGCTCCTGGTAGATCACGTCGTGCACCAGCTCGCGGCCGGCCTCGTCGGGCACCAGCACCTCGACGCCGTGCGCGCGCATGCGGTCGCGGTAGAAGTCCATCTCCATCGTGTACCTGGTGCCGAGCAGCCCGACGGTGGTGAGCCCGGCGGCGATGACGCGCTCGGCCGTCGCGTCCACCAGGTGCACGAACGGCACGTCGATCGCCGCCTCGACGGCCGGCGCGACCCGGTGCATGGTGTTGGTGCACAGCAGGATCAGCTCCGCGCCCGCCCGCTGCAGCCCGGCCGCCGCGTCGGCGAGCAGCCGTCCGGCTGCCGTCCAGTCGCCGGCCCGCTGCAACGCCTCCACCTCGGCGAAGTCCACCGTCACCAGCACGCTGCGGGCGCAGTGGTGACCGCCGAGCCGGTCGCGGGCCTCCTGGTTGAGCAGCCGGTAGTACTCCGCGGACGATTCCCAGCTCATGCCGCCGATCAGGCCGATGGTTCTCATGCCGAGCATCATGCCCGCCGCCCGGTGACCCTAGGTAGTCCTGGTCTTCTTGGCCGAACCCCAAGCGATACTTATGGCATGGATTCCCATCGGCTGCTGGTCTTCCGTCAGATCGCCCGTACCGGGTTGATCGCCGGGGCCGCGCGCGAGCTCGGCTGGACTCAGCCCGCGGTCAGCCAGCACCTGCGGCTGCTGGAGCGGCAGACCGGGCTGGCGCTGGTGCTGCGCCGCCCGCGCGGCGTGCTGCTCACCGAGGCGGGCCGGGCGCTGCTCAGGCACGCCGACGGCGTCGCGGCCGGGCTGCGGGCGGCCGCCGACGAGATGGACGCGCTGGCCCGCCTGCGCGCGGGCGCGGTGCGCATCGCCGTCTTCCCCTCGGCCGGCGCGGCGCTCCTGCCCGCCGCGATGGGCCTGCTCCTGGGCCGGCACCCCGGTCTCGACGTGCGGCTGCGCGAGGCCGAGCCGCCGCAGGCGCTCGACCTGGTGGCCGCGGGCGAGGCGGACGTCGCCGTGACCTTCGTGCACGCCGGCCAGCTGCCGGACGAGCAGCCCGGGCTGGTCAGGGCGCCGCTGGGCGACGACCCGGTGCGGCTGGTCCTGCCACGCGCACACCCGCACGCCGCCGGGGCCGGCCCGGTGGACCTGCGGCTGCTGGCGGCCGAGCGGTGGATCGCCGGCTGCGACCGGTGCGCGGAGAACCTGCGCCGGGCCTGCGCCGAGGCCGGTTTCACGCCGGACGTCAGGCACGGCACCGACGACTACGTGATCAGCCAGCGGCTCATCGCCGCCGGGCTGGCCGTGGGGCTGCTCCCGCAGCTCGCGCTCGACGCCGTCCGCGATCCCGGGGTGGCGGTCAGGGACGTGCTCGGCCTGGGCCCGCGCACCCTGCACCTGGTGCACCACCGGGAGGCCGGGCGGGTGCCCGCCGTCCGCGCGGCCGTCCACGCCCTTCAGTCGGCGGCGGGCGGCGGGTCCACGGCGGTGTAGCGGCGCAGGTCGTCCTCCGCGGGCGGGGCGCCGGGCAGGCCGGACCCGCCGCCGGCGCGCAGGCCGTCCAGCATGATCTCCATCACCCGGCGCACGGCCTGATCGCCGGGCACGCCGGGCGGCGCGTAGACGCTCAGGGTCATGAGCATCGCGACGTCCAGCGGGCCGGCGTCCGGGCGCAGCGCGCCGTCGGCCTGGGCGCGCGCGGTCAGCTCCAGGACCGCCGTGACCACCCGCTGCCTGATCTCCGCCAGGTCGTGCCCGGCGCGTATGCGCTGGTGCAGATGGGGGTCGAGCCTGGCCGACAGCTCGCCGAGCCGCAGCTCGGCCGACGAGCGCAGGAAGCGGCAGAGCGCGTGCCAGGCGTCGGGCTCCTCCCGCTGCGCGGTCTCGACGAGGTCGGCCAGGCGGCGCAGCGTGTCCTCGCCGACGGCGCGCAGCAGGGCGTCGCGGTCGGGGAAGCGCCGGTAGAGCGTGCCGATGCCGACCCCGGCCCGCCGCGCCACCTCCTCCAGCGGCACGTCGACGCCCTGGTCGAGGAACAGCCGCCGGGCGGCCGTGACGATCAGGTCCCTGTTGCGCCGGGCGTCCGCGCGCAGCCCCGGGGTCTCGCCTGCCACCTCTGACTCACCTTCTCCGGCCGGACTGGACGAATTTCCTCCGCTTAGGTTACCGTCGAAATGGAAGCGGAGGATTTTCCTCCAGTTGATCGGAGGATGGATCATGAGCAGGCGAACCGTGCTGATCTCCGGCGCCGGCGTGGGCGGGCCGACGCTGGCGTACTGGCTGGCCAGGAACGGGTTCCTGGTCACCGTCGTCGAACGCGCCCGCGCCCTGCGCTCCAGCGGCAACCCGGTGGACGTCCGAGGCCCGGCGCTCGGCATCGCCAGGCGGATGGGCCTGGTGTCCCGCCTGCGCGACGCGGCCACCGGCAACACCGGGCTCACCTTCGTCGACGCCCACGGCCGGCGGACCGGGCGGCTGGACCTGCGTGACGTCCAGCGGCCCGGCGAGATCGAGCTGCCGCGCGGCGACCTCGCCGCCATCCTGTTCGAGTCGAGCCGCGAGCACGCCGAATACGTCTTCGACGACTCCATCGCCGCGCTCCACCAGGACGAACGGGGTGTCGAGGTGACGTTCGAGCGCGGCCTGCCACGCCGCTTCGACCTGGTGGTCGGGGCCGACGGCCTGCACTCGGCGACCCGGCGGCTGACTTTCGGCGCGGAACACGGCTTCATCCACCACCTGGGCCTGTACGTGGCCACCCTGCCGTTCGGCGACCCGCCGGCGACCAGGGCGGGCGGCGACGTCGTCATGCACAACACCCCGGGCAGGGCCGTCGCCGTCAGCCCGACCCCGAGCGGCGAAGGGGCCTTCTTCCTCTACCGCGCGCCGGCCGAGCCCGGGTTCGACCACCGCGACGCCGGGCAGCACCGGCGAATGCTGGCCCGCGCGTTCGCCGGGGTCTCCTGGCGCGCTCCCGAGCTGCTGGAGCGGGTCGAGGCCGGCGGCGACCTGTACTTCGACGCGGTGAGCCGGGTACGCCTGCCGCGCTGGTGGCAGGGCAGGGTGGCGCTGCTCGGCGACGCGGCCTGCAGCGTGTCGCTGTTCGGCGACGGTTCGAGCCTGGCCATGGCGGGGGCGTACACGCTGGCGGCCGAGCTGGCCGCGTCCCCGGACGACCCGGGCGCGGCCTTCCGCCGCTATGAGGGGGCGCACCGGCGCCTGGCGGACGCCAGGCAGCGTGACGCGGGACTGGCGGCGGGCCTGCTGGTGCCCGCCACGCGGCGCGGCATCGCGGCCAGGAACGTGGCCGCCCGCCTGTGGCCGGCCGTCTCCGCCGCCGCCCGGCTGCGCGGCGCGCTCGCCCGCACGCGTGAGCCCGCCACCGCGTGAAGGGTCGCGGCGCACTCGTTCGCACTGGCGCGTAAAGGGTCGCGGCGCACTCCCGAGATCGCCCTCGCATAAATAGTTGCCGCGTTTATAGTAAACATGGTTATTATCTGGTCATGGAACGCATTCCCTCGACCGGATGGCTGGTCTGGCAGGTCGCGGTGCGCATGCGCGCCTCACTGGACCGGGCGCTGGAGCCGCACGGGCTGACCAGCACCCACTACGGCGTTCTCGCCTCGCTCCAGGGCCTGTCGCAGGGCGGCCGGCCGCCCAGCCAGCGGCAGCTCGCCGACTTCGCCGGGCTGGAGCCCATGCACGTCTCCAAGGTGGTCCGCGCGCTCGAACAGGCCGGGCTGCTCGAACGCGCCAATCACCCGGGCGACACCCGCGCCGTGCAGCTCACGCTCACCCCCCGCGGCGCCGAAGCGCTCGCCGCCGGCCGCCGGGCCGTGCTCGACCTGGAGCGGGAACACCTGTCCCCGCTCGACGCCGATCAGGCCGGTCAGCTGCACGCCCATCTCCTCACCCTGCTCCGCCACCTCGACGGGAAGGCGACGCCATGACACCGGAAGAGCCGACACGGCAGAAGATGCGCATCGCGGTGGTCGGCGCCACCAGCCGCACCGGATTACACCTGCTCGCCGAGGCCGCCAGGCGCGGCCACGAGGTCGCGGCGGCCACCCGCCGTCCCGGCGCGCTGCCCGCGGACACGCCGGCGCGGACGGTCACCGGCGACGGCCGCGACCCCCGCGTCGTCACCGAGGTGATCGCCGGGGCCGACGCCGTGATCGCCATCGTCAACGGCGGCGACCGCGCCGACCCGCACCGGGCCGAGCACGTCCTGCGCACGGTCACCGCCGCGATGGCGGCGGAAGGCGTGCGCCGCCTGGTCGTCACCAGCGCCTACCCGATCGTCGGCGAGCGGCCCAGACTGGCGATCTGGCTGCTCAACCGGCTGCTCGCCACCTCCTACGCGGACGTGCGCGCGATGGAGGCCCTGGTACGCGCCACCGACCTCGACTGGACGATCGCCAGGCTGAACCGGCTGACCGACAAACCCCCGACCGGCCGCGTCACCTGCAGCGGCGACCTGCTGGACAGCCCGCGTCCCATGTCCAGGGCCGATTCCGCGGCGGCACTGCTCGACCTGGCGGAGAGCAGGGAACGCGGCCGCACCGCCGTCAACCTCTGCGGCGCATGACACCCTCGCGAGCCCCGGCGGAGATCGAGGCCGACGCGGCGGCGGCCGTCGCCCGGTTGCGCGGGCAGCCGGGCGTGCTGGACGCGCACTCGCCGGCCGGTCGCCTGGTCGAGCTGACCGTCGACTCCCGCGCGCTGGGCGGCGAAGGGCGGGCCCGCGTCCTGGTCCCGCCCGGCTACGCCGCCGCGCCCGCCCGCCGCCGGCCGGTGCTGTACCTGCTGCACGGCCTCGCCGAGCCCGACTGGCTGACCGGCACCGCCGTCGACCGCGACACGGCCGGCTACCCGGCCCTGGTCGTCATGCCCGACGGCGGCGCGTACGGCTTCTACAGCGACTGGCTCGACGGCCCCGCCTGGGCCCGCTTCCACCTCACCGAGCTGTCCGGCCTGGTCGAACGCGGCCTGGGTGGCGGCCCGCGTCAGGCGGTGGCCGGGTTCTCGATGGGCGGGTTCGGCGCGCTCTCGTACGCGGCCCGCCATCCGGGCAGGTTCGCCGCCGTCGCCTCCTACAGCGGGCTGACCGACTCGCTGGCCGGGGCGGCGAACGTGATGGCGGCCGTCGAGGCGTTCGGCGGCGACCCGGCCGCGCTGTGGGGCGACCCGGTCGCCGACGCGGCCGTCTGGCACCGGCACAACCCCTACGACCTGGTCCACCGGCTGCGCGCGACCCCCGTCTGGCTCGCCTCGGGCGACGGCCGGCCGGGGCCGTTCGACCCGCCGGGGGCGCCGCCCGACTGGATGGAGTCGTGGGTCGGCCCGATGAACGCCCGGTTCGCCGCGCACGCCCGCGCGCACGGCGTGCGCCCGATCACGCGCCTGTACGGGCCGGGCGGCCACTCCTGGCCGTACTGGGACCGGGAGCTGCGGCTGAGCCTGCCGTTCCTGATGGCCGCGCTCGGCGCGCACGGCAGACCGGACGCGGCCCGGCCGCAACGGCGTTCGCGCTGACGGGTATCGCTTACACCGGGATCGCGGTCACGCGCTCAGCTCCGGCGCCGGCCGATGGACGCGTTGCGCGCGGGTGCGGAAGACGTGCCGGTACGTGCGTGGCGACATGCCGGTCACCCGCCCGAAGTGATGCCGCAGCCGGGCGGCGGTGCTGAACCCGGTGCGCCACGCGATCCGCTCGACCGGCTCGTCGGAGGTCTCCAGCAACTCCTGGGCCAGCCGTACCCGCTGCTGCAGCAGCCACTGCAGCGGGGTGATGCCCAGCTTGTCGCGGAACCTGCGGGCGAAGGTGCGCTCGCTGAGATGCGCCAGCGCGGCGAACCTGGCGACGGTCAGCGGCTCGGCCAGGTGGTCGCGGGCCCAGCGCAGCGCCGGGGCCAGGTCGTCGCCGTCCTCGGTCTGGACGAGCAGCCGCGCGTGCTGCGCCTGGCCTGGCTCCCGGTGCGGCGGCACCACCATCCGCCTGGCGACCTCGTTGGCCACCGCCACGCCGTGGTCGCGGCGCAGCAGGTGGAGGCACAGGTCGATGGCGGCGGCCGTGCCCGCCGAGGTCAGCACGTCGCCGTCGTCGGTGTAGAGCACGCCGGGGTCGAAGCGGACGGCGGGAAAGCGGTGGGCGAAGTCGCCGGCGTTCATCCAGTGCGTGGTGGCCGGCCGCCCGTCGAGCAGGCCGGCGGCGGCCAGGACGTAGGCGCCGGTGCACAGGGACACGATCCTGGCGCCCCGGTCGTGGGCCGCGCGCACCGCCGCGACCAGCGGCGCGGGCGGGCTGAGCTGCACCCCTCTGGCCGCCGCCGGTAACACCACGGTGTCGGCCTCGACCAGGTCGTCCAGGCCGTACGGGGTGGCGAGGCCCATGCCCGCCGCGGTACGCAGCGGCCCCGGCTCGGCGGCGCACAGGCGCAGCTCGTACCAGGGGTCGACGAGGTCGCTGCGATCCACGCCGAAGACCTCGCAGGGCACGGCGAGCTCGAACACCGGCGCCGCGTCGGTCACCGCGACGGCCACCACGTGCTTGCCCACGCCGCTCACCCGGACACCGGCCCGGCGGCGGGCGTGGGGAGCGGGAACAGCTTCAGGAACCGCTCGGCCGTCTCGGCCGGGCCCTCGACGGTCACCGCGCCGGACGCGCGGGCGGCGGCCAGGCCGAGGTCGCCGTACAGCAGCGCGCCCAGCGTGCCGGGGTCGGCGGCGATGCGCACGTCGGCGCCGTCGGCCGGGCCGCGCGCCAGGTCGAGCCTGCCGCCCGCGACGCGGACGCGGAAGTGGTCGTCGCCCAGCCGGAGCGCGACGTCGGCGGTGAGACCGGCGGCCGCCCGCGGGTCGAACAACGCACGCAGCGACAGGACCAGGGAGTCCGTGCCGATCTCGGCCTCGCGCGGCAGCGACGGCGACCGGCTGCTCCACCGGCCGAGCGCGGTGACGATCGGCTCCAGCTCGGCGCCCCACTCGGTCAGCTCGTAGACCCAGGCGCCGGCGGGCGGCGCCAGCTTGCGGCGGCGGACGACCCCCGACCCGGTCAGCTCGCGCAGCCGCTGCGTGAGCATGTCGGCGCTGGCGCCGGGGATGCCGGCGCGCAGGTCGGTGAAGCGTTTCGGGCCGAGCAGCAGCTCGCGCACCACGAGCAGCGCCCAGCGTTCGCCGATCAGGTCGAGGCCGTGCGCCACCGCGCACCCGTCGTCGTACTTGCGCCTGCCCACCATGCCGGCGACTCTACCAGGCCGAGTTGGAAAGCCCATCTATGTAGTTGTTTTTTCCGACTAGACAGTCGTAATCTCCTACCGACAACGAACAGGAGGAGCACATGCCCCAGTTCTTCATCGAGGCCCCTGAAGGGGTCACGCTCGAGGCCAAGCGGACCATGATGCGGGAGATCACCCAGGCCATCGACGCCGCCTACCGCATTCCCGACGTGCGGATCTGGCTGCGCGAGTACGGGCCCGGCCAGGTCGCCCAGGACGGCAGGCTCGACGCCGAGCCGATCCGCCCGCTGTGTTTCCTGGAGGCGCCGGAGCTGTCCAGCCTCGACGCCAAGCGGAAGATGTCCGACCGGATCCACGCCGCGATCGCCGAGGCCTACGCCGGCCTGGCCAACACCGACGAGACGCTGATCCTGATGAACCACTACCCGCTGGAGAACGCCGGCTGGGCCGGCCGCCTCCAGTCCGACAACCCGGACATCGTGGCCGCGATGGCGCGACTGAACGGGTAACCCTTCCCGAAGGCGGGTGGCGGGAATCGAGCGGTTTTCGTCGGTGATGCGGCTCGGCCCCCGCCGCCCGTCCGGCCAGCATGGAGGGCCATGAGTCTCAGTGAGGTGCTGTTCAGCGAAGGCCCCAGGCCCGAGGCCGCGCGGGAACTGGCGTTCTTCGGCCGGCTGGTCGGCTCGTGGCACGTGGCGGTGACCAACCATCACGAGGACGGCGACGAGGAGCTGACGGGGGAGTGGCACTTCGGCTGGGTCCTGGACGGCCGCGCCGTCCAGGACGTCTGGCTGGCCCCCACCCGGGCCGAACGCGCCAGGACCGGCGACCGGAGCGGGGAATGGGGCGCCACGCTGCGCTTCTACGACGAGCGGAGCCGCCGGATCCGCTCCACCTGGATCGGCCCCGGCCGGGGCTGGGTCATGCCGTTCGTGGCGCGCGAGCAAGGCGCGGAGATGGTGCTCGAAGGCGTCTTCGACGAGGTGCACACCCGGTGGATCTTCTCCGACGTCGAGCGGGACACCTTCCGCTGGCGCGCCGCCGAGTCCGCCGACGGGGGCCGGACCTGGCGGGTGCGCCAGTCGATGATCGCCACGCGGGTGTGAGACCGCGCCTCAGCCGGCCGGGAATCGTTCGTGGCCGAGTACCGCGAGCAGCCGCAGCTTCTCCTCGCCGGCGCTGCGCGGGGGAGGGGTGAGCACGAGCAGCGCCTGCGACTGGTCCTCGGTGAACAGCACCTGGCAGTCGACCTCGATCGGCCCCAGCTCGGGATGGATCAGCGTCTTGTGGTCGGCGAACCGCCTGGCGACCTCGTGCCGCGCCCACAGCCCGGCGAACTCGCCGCTCGCCTTCTCCAGCGCCCGCACCAGCTCCCCGGCCCGCGAGCGCGCGCCCATCGCCCCGTACGCCGCCCGCAGGTTCGCCACCAGGGCGCGGCTCTGCCTGTCGCGGTCGTCCTCCGGGTAGAGCAGCCGCTCGGCGGGATCGGTGAACCACCGGTAGACGTCGCTGCGCGCCAGCCCGGTGTAACCGGACTTGTCGCCGAACAGCGCGGCGGCCAGCCGGTTCTGCACCAGCGTCTCGCCCAGGTTCGACAGGATGAGCGCCGGGGTGTCGTCGAGGCGGTCGAGCACCCGCAGCAGCGCGGGCGCGACGTGTGTCGCGGCCGTCACCCGATCGGGGGCGTGGTGCCCGGCCAGCCGGAACAGGTAGTCGCGCTCGTCGCCGCTCAGCCGCAGCGCCCGGGCCAGCGAGGCGAGCATCTGCTCGCTGGGCTGCGGGCCGCGCCGCTGTTCGAGCCGGGTGTAGTAGTCGGCCGACATGGCGGCCAGCGCGGCGACCTCCTCGCGCCGCAGCCCGGGGGCGCGGCGGCGGGCGCCCGGCGGCAGCCCTACGTCGCCCGGCCGCAGCGACTCCCGGCGGCGGCGCAGGAAATCGGCGAGTTCGACGCGGTCCATGCCGTCCAGTATCGGCGCACGCCCCGCGTGCCGGACGACCTCAGCCAGGGATCGCCGATCCCCCGATCGGCGTTCTCTGCACCCGCCGTGACCTGCGGGGCAACCTGAGTACATGAACATCTCCGGAAACACCGTCTTCATCCCGGGCGCCACCAGCGGCATCGGGCTGGCGCTCGCCGTCGCGCTGGCCGGCCGGGGCAACACCGTCATCGTCGGCGGCCGCCGCGCCGACCTGCTGGAGAAGATCGCCGCCGAGCATCCGGGCATCGGCACCGTGTGGATCGACACCGCCGACCCGGCCAGCGTCGAAGCCGCCGCCCAGGACGTCATCGCCCGCTACCCCGGGCTCAACGTGCTGATCACGATGGCCGGCGTCATGCGCGTCGAGGACTGGCGCGAGCCTGAGTCGTTCCTCGCCTCGGCCGAGGAGGTCGTCACGACCAACGTGCTCGGCCCGATCCGTCTCATCGCCGCGTTCGTCCGGCACCTGCTGGCCCGGCCGGACGCCACGATCGTCACCGTCTCCTCGGGCCTGGCGTTCGCGCCGCTCAGGGCCACGCCCAGCTACAACGCGTCGAAGGCGGCCATCCACCTGCTCAGCGAGTCGATCAGGCTGCAGTACGCGGGCACCGGACTGAAGATCGTCGAGCTGGTGCCGCCGGCCGTGCGCACCGCGCTGCTGCCCGGTCAGGAGAGCAGCGCGTTCGCGATGCCGCTCGACGAGTACGTCGCCGAGGTCGTCGAGCTGCTGGAGACGCGGCCCGACGCCGGGGAGATCCAGGTCGAGCGGGTGAAGTTCCTGCGTTACGGCGAGGCACGCGGCGACTACGACCAGGTCGTCGCCACGCTGAACGCCGCCGACCCGCACGGCAGGTGACCGGCTAGAGGTCCGTCGCGATGATCCGCTCGATGTTCCGCTCGGCCAGCGCGGTGATCGTGACCAGCGGGTTGACCGTGGCGTTGCCGGGGATCAGCGAGCCGTCGATGACGTACAGGCCCGGGTAGCCGGGCAGGCGGCCGTGGTTGTCGGTGGCCCGGTTCAGCACCACGCCGCCCAGCGGGTGGTAGGTGAGGTGGTCGCCCCAGATCTTGTAGGCGCCGAACAGGTCGGTGCGGTAGATCGTCCCCTCGCGGGAGTTGATCCGGTCGAAGATCGTCTTCGCCATGTCGATGGACGGCTGCTTCCACGCGGTCTGCCAGTCCAGCTCCACCCGGCCGGCCGCCGCGTTCCAGGTGAACCTGGCCCGGTGCGGGTTCGCGGTGATCGACAGGTAGAACGAGGCGTACGTCTCGATGCCCGTGGGCAGCGGCGCGACCTCGGCGAACGCGCCGCCGGACGCCCAGTTGTCGATGCCCGCGCACGGGATCGTCGACTGCTGCCTGCCGGTCGGGTCCCACAGGTGGTTGGCCCGGCCGCACATGACGTTGCCGTTGTCGCCCCAGCCCCGGCCCACCTCGTCGGACAGCCCGCGCAGCGCGCCGGTGGCCTTCAGCCTGACCAGCAGCTTGCTGGTGCCGACGCTGCCGGCGGCGAAGAACACCCGCCGCGCGACCACGGTCTTGACGGCGACGACCGCGCCGGAGGTGTCGAGCCGGTCGATGGACACCTCGTAGCCGCCGGCGGCGGCCGGGGTGACCGAGGTGACCCGGTGCAGCGCCGAGATCGAGACCCGGCCGGTGGCCGCGGCCCTGGCCAGGTAAGTCCGCTGCAGCGACTTCTTGCCGTGGTTGTTGCCGTAGAGGATCTCGCCGGCCAGCGCCGACTTCGGCACGGTGCCCGCGGCCTCCCGCTTCATGTAGTCCCAGTCGTAGACGTCGGGGACGAACACGAACGGGAACCCGGCGCGCTGGGCGTGCTTGCGGCCCACCCGGGCGTACTGGTACCAGGGGGTGGCGTCGAACCAGGCCGGGTCGACCGTGCCGACGCCCAGCCCGGCGTTGGCCCGCGGGTAGTAGACGGCGTACATCTCGTCGGCGTTCACCGAAGGCAGCACGGCGGCGAAGTTCTCGCGCCTGGGCGTGACCGCCATGCCGCCGTTGACCAGCGACCCGCCGCCGACGCCGCGCCCCTGGTAGACGGTGATGCCGCCGAACTCCTCGGCGTCCAGCACGCCGGTGTGGCGGGGGATGTCGCGGTCGATCGGGAAGCCCAGGAAGTAGTTGAGCGGGGCCTTGGTCCTGGTACGCAGCCAGTACGAGCGGTGGTCCGGGGCCAGCGTGCTGCAGAAGATCTTGCCGTCCGGGCCCGGCGTGTCCCAGGCCATGCCCATCTCGACCAGGTGCACGCTGACGCCCGCCTCGGCCAGGCGCAGCGCGGCCACCGAGCCGCCGTACCCGGTGCCGATCACCAGGGCCTCGACGCGCGCGCCGTCGGGAATCCCAGTGGCGGCCCCGGCGCGCGCCGGTCCGGCGAGGGCGGCGAGGCCGAGCAGGGAGCCGGTGCCGGCCAGGAAGCCGCGGCGTGAGAGTCGTCCGGGGCCGGTGTCGTCCATGAGTGCTCCCGTCAGGGTCGCGGGGAATGGCCGCTGGGCAGCGTGCAGGCGGTGTCGAGGCCCAGCACGCGGTTGAGCCGGCCGAAGGCCAGCCAGGAGCCGATGCTCATGCTCAGCTCCACGATCTCGAGCCGGCTGTAGTGCGCGGTCATCCTGGTCCAGAACTCCTCGTCCAGCCCGTGGTGGTCGAGGGCGTAGCGCTCGGCGTACTCGGCGGCCAGCCGGGTGCGCTCGTCGAAGGCGTCGGTGGTGCGCCAGTCGGTCACCGCGTCGGCGAAGCCGTCCTCGACCTTCCGACCGTCGCGTTCGGTACGCCAGTCGAGGCAGAAGACGCAGCCGTTGATCTGCGCGATCCGCAGCCGGGCGGCCTCGAACTCGCGCAGCCCCAGCGTGGTGTGCGCGTACACGGCCAGCGAGAACGCCGAGGCGGCCGGGCCGATGCCGGGCACCAGCTCGCCCCACACGTAGGCGATCGGGTCCTTGCCCGCCGGCACGTCGATGATCATGGGCGTTTCCTTCCGAGTCTGCCGGTCGCCGGGCGCAGCGGGACGTCGAGGGCGTCGTAGAGCCCCGGCTCGGCCTCGACGAGCCAGTCGATGGCGTTCACCAGCCGGCCGGCGGCGGTGGCGTTGCCGCCCGCGGCGCGGTTGCCGTCCTCGTCGGTGGCCTCGACGGTGACCTCGATGCGCGGCCGGCCCTCGATGATCACCCGGTGCGCCCCCGCGCCCCCGCCGGGCGGCGCCGGCCAGTCCGGCGCGCAGGACGGGTGGATGCGCGTGACGTGCTCGACCACGATGCGCGGTTCGCCCTCGACGATGCCCTGCACCTCGAACCGCACCGCGCCCTGCGTGCCGGACTCGAACGCGCCCATCGACGCGGTGCGTACCGTCGTGCCGAGCGGCCGGCGCTCCAGGGTCTCGCGGATCTCGTCCAGCTCGACGCCGAGCGCCCTGGCCATCAGGCGCACCTGCCCGCCCCACACCATGGCCGGCACGGACGGCGCGAGCATCGGCGGCTGGTAGTCCATCGGGTGCCCCATGCCGACCAGGTGGCGGACCGAGTCCTCCTGGTCGTAGGCGGAGTAGTCGAAGATCTCCTGGCAGCGGATCACGTCCACGACGCCGCCGAGCCCGCTGATCAGCAGCGGCAGCACGTCGTTGCCCCAGCCGGGGTCCACGCCGGAGACGAACAGCGAGCCGCCGCCGGCCGCGATGGCGGCCAGCACCGGTTCGCGCAGCTCGGGCGGCGCGTTGCGGGGGTCGTAGAGCGGATACAGCGACGGCGTGACGACCACCGCGCCGGCCCTGATCGCCCGGACGACGTCGCCGAGCGCCTCGTCGGGACGCAGGTCGCCGGAGGCGGCGTACACCACGGCGCGGGGCGCGGCGGCGAGCGCCGCCTCGACGTCGCCGGTCGCGGTGATTCCCAGAGTGTGGCCGAGTCCGGCCAGCTCGCCCGCGTCGCGGCCGGCCTTGGCCGGGTCGTGGACGAGAACGCCGGTGAGTTCGAGTGCGGGGTGGGCCTCGACGGCGCGGATGGCCGCGCGGCCCACGTTGCCGGTGCCCCAGACGATCGTGGACGTCATGGGCGGAGCGTAGCAAGCGCTTGGTTCGGCGTATAGTGGCCTTTTTTCGGCCCGGCCCATATCGACTTTTCGTCGTTTACCACGCTGTAATACGCGCGGGGCCGCATAGTAATTTGCTCCAATGCCCAAAACACCTGGTACAGGCCCACGTCGAACAGTCGTGTGGCCGGTCGCGGCCGCCGTCGTCACCGCCGTCACCACGGCCGGCCTCGGCGTCCCGCACGCGTACGCGTCGGACACGCACCGGCCCGACAACGCCGTCATCGTCTGGGACAGGAACGCCGAGGCCGCCATCTGGGACGTCGCCCGCCAGCAGCCGCAGGTCCAGGCCCGCAGCTTCGCCATGGTGCACGGCGCCGTCTACGACGCGGTCAACGCGATCGCCGGCACCCCCTACCAGCCCTACCTGACCGCGCCGGCCGCCGACGGCACGGAATCCACGGACGCGGCCGTGGCCAGCGCCGCCTACCACGTCCTGGACGAGCTGTTCCCGCCCAGCAAGCGCGCCTGCGGACGCAGTACGACGCCTACCTGGCCACCGTCCCCGACGGCGGCCCCGAGCAGCGCGGCATCGCCGTCGGCGCCCAGGCGGCCGCCGCCATGATCGCCGCCAGGAAGGACGACGGCGCGTTCGGCGACCCGGCCTGGCCGGTCGGCACCCGGCCGGGGCAGTGGCGCCCGGCGCCGCCCGCGTTCGCCAACGACGGGGCCTGGGTCGGCAAGCTCAAGCCGTTCCTGCTGCCCAGCGCGTCCATGTTCCGCACCTCCGGCCCGCCCGCGCTCACCAGCGCCCGCTACGCCCGCGACTTCGCCGAGGTCAAGGCGATCGGCGCGGCGAACAGCACGATCAGGACCGCCGACCAGACGCAGGCCGCGATCTGGTGGCACGACAGGCACCTGGCCGAATGGGAGATCAAGCGCCAGCTCGCCACCAGCCGGCGGCTGAACCCGCTGCAGACCTCACGCATGTTCGCCATGGTCGACCTGGCCGAGGCCGACGCCACCACCGCCTGCTACAACGAGAAGGCGGCCTGGAGCCTCTGGCGTCCGATCACCGCGATCAGGCTGGCCGACACCGACGGCAACCCGAAGACCGAGGCCGACCCGGACTGGACCCCGCTGCTCGTCACACCGCCGCACCCCGACTACACCTCCGGGCACACCTGCTTCACCGCGGCCAGCATGTCGGCGCTGGCCCACTTCTACGGCAGGGACGACATCCCGTTCAGCGGATACAGCGCGGACTCGGGCACCACGCGCCACTTCCGCGGCTTCTCGCACGCGCTGGCCGAGGTGATCGAGGCCCGCGTGTGGGGCGGCATCCACACGCGCACCGCCGACGTGCGGGGCGCCAAGATCGGCGCCCAGGTCACCGCCTACATGATCCGTCACTACTTCAAGCCGCGGAAGTGATGCCGGGCCCGCCGCGCGATCAGCCCCAGGACGCGCCGGCGGGCTCCTTGATGGTGGCGTTGATCCGGTTGAAGAAGTTCGTGATCGAGATCGTCAGGATGATCGCGGAGAGCTGCTTCTCGTCGAAGTGGTCGGCGACCTCGTCCCACAGCTGGTCGGGCACCGCGTCGCCCGACCGGTCCGCCACCCGGGTCACGGCCTCGGTGAGCTCCAGCGCGGCGCGCTCGACGTCGCTGTAGAACGGCGCCTCCCGCCAGGCGGCCACGTTGCCCACGCGCTCGTCCGACTCGCCGGACTTCTTGAGGTTCGCCACGTGCGAGTACACGCAGGCGCTGCACCCGTTGATCTGGCTGGTGCGCAGGGCGACGATCTCCAGCAGCTCCTGCGGCACGCCGCCCTGGTAGATGGCCTGGTAGATGGCCTGGATACCCTTCGTCGTGCCGGGCAGGACGAACGCCGGGTTCTTCATCCGAGCTTCCATGGTCTGATTCCCTTCACCGTTGCTGACCTGGTGAATTCATGATGGAAGGCGGGGTTGATAGATTCTCGATGCGTTCGCTATGGCTGTCCCCATACGTCCCGAGGAGGCGAGGTTGGAGGTACGGTTCGCCGTCCTGGGGCCCGTTCAGGTCACCGCCGGTGGCCGGGAGCTGACCGGCCTGGCGCCCCGGCATCGGGCGGTGCTGGCGTACCTGCTGCTGCACGCCGGCGCCGTGCTCAGCCCCGACCAGCTGATCGACGCGGTGTGGGGGCTCACGCCGCCCGACACCGCCCGCGCGCAGGTCCAGGCCGCCATCACGGCGATCCGCCGCGTCCTGCGCGAGGCGGAGGCCGACACGCTGCTGGCCACCAGGGCCGGCGGCTACGTGATCGAGCCGGCCTGGCTCGATGCCCAGGAGTTCGCCGCCCAGGTGTCCGACGTGCCCGCGGACGCCGAACCGGCCGCCGCCGCGGCGCGCGTGCGCGAGGCCCTGGCCCTGTGGCGCGGCCAGCCGCTCGCCGACGTGCACGCCGACTACGTCGAGAGCGCCAGGTCCCGGCTCGACCAGCGGCGGCTGTCGGCGATCGAGCGTCTGGCCGAACTCGAACTCGCCCTGGGCCGGCACGAGGAGCTGATCGACGAGCTGTCCGCGCACGTGGCCGCGTACCCGCTGCGCGAGAAGCTGGCCGGCCACCTGATGCTCGCCCTGCACCGCGCGGGACGGCAGGCCGACGCGCTGGCCGTGGCCAGGTCGCTGCGCGAATCGCTGGCCGAGCAGCAGGGGCTCGACCCCGGCCGCGCGTTCACCGCGCTGGAGCAGGGCATCCTGCGCGACGACCCGGAGCTGCAGCACCGGCGCGAACAGGCCGAGCCGGCCCGCGAACCCGGCCGGCGGGCCAACTTCCTGCCCTACGACATCCCGGACTTCGCCGGACGGACCGGCGAGATCGAGCGGATCGCCACCCACCGCCCGGACGTCCCCATCCTGGCCATCGACGGCATGGCCGGAATCGGCAAGACGACCCTGGTCATCCACGCCGCGCACCGCCTGGCCGAGCACTACCCCGACGGGCAGCTCTTCGTCGACCTGCAGGCGCACACCGCCGGGCACGAACCGGTCGAGCCGGCCGCCGCGCTGGAGACCCTGCTGCGCCAGCTCGGGGTGCCGGCCGAACGCGTCCCCGCCACGCTCGCCGAGCGGGCCGCGCTGTGGCGGGCCGAGCTGGCCGATCGCCGCGCCGTCGTCGTGCTGGACAACGTGGCCGACACCGCGCACGTGCTGCCCCTGCTGCCCGGGGCCGCGGGCAGCCTGGTCCTGGTCACCAGCCGCCGCCGGCTGATCGACCTCGACGGCGCGCACGCCCTGTCCATGGACGTGCTGCCGGCCAAGGACGGCGTCGGCCTGTTCACCTCGATCGTCGGCGAACGGGCCACGGCCGGTCCGAGCGCGGTGCTCGACGTGCTGCAACTGTGCGGGTTCCTGCCGCTGGCCGTGCGCATCGCCGCCGCCAGGCTCCGCCACCGCCCCCGCTGGACGGTCGAGTACCTGGCCGGGCGGCTGCGCGACGAGCGCAGGCGGCTGGCCGAGCTGTCCACGCCCGACCGGGGCGTGGCCGCCGCGTTCGCGCTGTCGTACGTGCACCTGGACGCCCCGCACCAGCGCATGTTCCGGCTGCTCGGCGTGCACCCCGGCCGCGACGTCGACGCCTACGCCGCCGCCGCGCTGGCCGGCGTCACCGTGGACGAGGCGGAGACGCTGCTGGAGGACCTGCTCGACGCGCACGTCCTGGCCCAGCACGAGCCCGGCCGCTACACCTTCCACGACCTGCTGCGCGAGCACGCCAGGGCCACCGCCGCCGCCGAGGAGGACGACGCGGCCAGGCATGACGCGCTCACCCGGCTGCTCGACCACTACCGGCACACCGCCGCCACGGCGGTCGGCCTGCTCTACCCGTTCGGGAAACTCCGCAGGCCCGCCGTGCCCGAGCCGGACTCCGAGCCCGTGCCCCTGCGCGACCAGGCCGCCGCGCTCGCCTGGCTGGACGCCGAGCGGGCCGACCTGGTGGCCGCGGGCGGGTGCGCGGCCGACGGCGACTGGCCGGCGCACGCCGCCCACCTGGCCACGCTGCTGCACCCGTACTTCGACGACCACGCGCACCACGCCGACGCGATCACCCTGCACGGCAAGGCGCTGGCCGCCGCCCGCCGGGGCGGCGACCGGGCCGCCGAGGCGCTGGCGCTGCTCGACCTGGCCTGGGTGCACTGGCGGCAGGGCCGGTTCGCGGAGGCGTACGAGACCTGCCGGCCGGCCCTGGAGCTGTGCCGGGAGAGCGGCGACCGGCTCGGCCAGTCGCGGGCGCACAACACGCTCGGCAACGTGTGCCTGCGGCAGCGCGACTACGAGCAGGCCGACCACCACCTCACGCGGGCGCTGGAACTCAGCCGCGAGCTGGGCAACCCGGTCGGCGAGGCGCACTCACTGAGCAGCCTGGGCATCAGCCACGAGCGGCAGGGCCGCCACGACGAAGCGCTCGACCACCAGCTCCGCGCGCTGGAGCTGCACCGCCGGGTGGGCAGCAGGAACGGCGAGGCCCGCGTGCTCGACCTCATCGGCCAGGTCTACCGGCGGCAGGGCCGGCCCGAGCAGGCGGGCGAGCAGCACCGGCAGGCGCTGGAGCTGGCCCGCGAACTGGGCGACAGGCTCGAAGAGGCCCGCGCCCACGAGGGGCTGGCGCACGCCTGCCGCGACGGCGGCGCCGTGGACGAAGCCCGCGACCACGCCAAACGCGCCCTGGAGCGCTACACCGAGCTGGGCGTGCCCGACGCGGCCGGCGTCGAGTCCCTGCTGGCCGAACTGGGCTGACCGGCGCCGGGAGGGGGAAGGTAGCCGCAGAGCGACCGAACCCACCGGGAGTCGAGATGACACAGCAAGGATCGGACGCGTTCGGCGACCTGCTCGCCGAACTGGCCAGGCGCCGCGCGGAGTTCCACGAGCTGCGCTACGTCCCCGCGGACTTCGTCGCCAGGCTCAAGGAGCTCGGCCTGTACCGGTCGGCCACCCCGGAACGCTTCGGCGGCCGGACGATGCCACCGGCGGAATTCCTCGCCAAGATCGAGCGGATCTCCGCCGTCGACGGCTCCACCGGCTGGGTCGCCAGTTTCGGCGCCCAGCTCGTCTACCTGGGCCCGCTGCCGCTGGAGACCCAGGCCGAGCTGTACGCGGGCGGCCCCGACGTGGTGCTGGCCGGCGGGCTGTTCCCGGTCCAGCAAGCCACGCCGACCGAGCGCGGCTTCCTGCTCAACGGCCGGTGGAAGTACGCCAGCGGCTGCATGGCCGCCGACATCGTCTGCGTCGGCATCCCCGGCGACGACTCCACCTCCGGCAAGCCGCGCGGCGTGCTGGTCCGCCCCGACCGGCTGGAGATCGTGCCGGACTGGGACGTGGTCGGCATGCGCGCGACCGGCTCGTTCGACCTGGTGGCCAAGGACGTCGAGGTCGGCAGGGAGTGGTCGTTCATCCGCGGCGGGCCACCGGTGATCGACGAGCCGCTCTACCGCTACCCGGCGATCACGTACGCGGCCCAGGCGCTGTCGGTCGTCTCGGCCGGCGTCGCCCGCGCCGCCCTCGACTTCGCCGAGCGGGCAGGCGCCGGCCAGGCCGGCATCACCGGCGCGCCGCAACTGGCCGACCGGCCCTACTACCGGGCGGGCATCGCCGAGGCAGAGGCCGCGCTGCGCTCGGCCCGCGCCTACTTCTACGAGGCCGTCGGCGAGGCCTGGCAGGCGGTCGCGGCCGGCGGCCAGGTCGGCGACGAGCAGAACGCACACCTGCGGCTGTCGGCCGCCCACCTGGCCAGGACCGCGGCAGAGGTGGTCGGCAAGGTCGTCTCGCTGTCCGGCTCGGCCGCGATCCACCGCGGTCACCCGCTGCTCGACCTGCTCGGCGACGCGCTGGTGCCGCAGGAACACGCCTTCCTGAGCCCGGCCATGTACGACGCGGCCGGCGCGGTGCTCATGGGCCGTCCGCCCACCGTCCCGGCGTTCCGCTGAGCGAACTGTCACACCGCGACCGGCTGCCCCGTCGTAGTGCCGTGCTCAACCGACGACAAGGGGGTCAGATCATGACGGATGCGGAGCGGGCGCGATGAGGGTGCTGCTGGCCGGGGCGACCGGCGCGATAGGGATCCCGCTGCTGTCGGCGCTGGCCGCGGCGGGCCACGAGGTGATCGCCCTGGTCCGCGACCCGGCCAAGGAGCGGCTGGTCACCGAGCGCGGCGCGCACGCGCTGGTCGCCGACGTGCTGGACGGCGACGGCCTGCTCCGCGCGGTCGAGGGACAGAGCGCCGACGTGGTCATGCACCAGGCGACGGCGCTGCGCGACGCCCCGCGCAGGCTGGGCCCGGACGACCCGACCCTCGCCCTGCGCGACCGGGGCACCGCGCACCTCCTGCGCGCCGCCCGTGAGGTCGGCGCGCGCCGTTTCGTCACCCAGTCGCTCATCACCGGCTACGGCTACCGCGACCACGGCACGCGGATCCTGACCGAGGACGACGACTTCGGCGTGCACGTCGGCACCGTGGCCGACCTGGTGACCGACTCCAGCGTGGCGACCGAGCGCCAGGTGTTCGCCGCGGCCGGGATCGAGGGCGTCGCCCTGCGTTACGGCATGTTCTACGGCCGCAACGCCTTCAGCGACATGTTCGCCGGCATGATGCGCAGGCGGATCCCGGTCCTGCCCAGGGGCGCGACGGGGACCACGTCGTTCGTCCACGTGCACGACGCGGCCGTGGCCGCCGTGGCCGCGATGGAGCGCGGCCGGGCCGGTCAGGCGTACAACGTCGTCGACGACGAGCCGATGAGCTGGCGCGACTTCATGACCGAGGTGGCGCGGGCGCACGGCACGCCGCGGCCCGTCGCGATGCCCCGGTGGCTGATCCGCGCCGCCGTGCCCTACCTGGGCTGCCTGATGATCGACACGACGATGCGGATCTCCCACGCCAAGGCCACCCGCGAGCTGGGCTGGACCCCGGCGCACCGGGGCGTCCGCGACGGGCTCAGGGCCCGCTGACCGGGGACGGCGCCGGGGGGTCACGAGTCCTTCAGGATCTCCACGTATCCCTCGGCGCCGTTCACCCGGATGAGCTGCCCGTCCTCGATCCGCCGGGTGGCGCCCTCCACGCCGACGACCGCGGGCAGCCCGTACTCGCGGGCCACCACCGCGCCGTGCGTCATCACCCCGCCGACCTCCATGACGACGCCCTTGACCGACACGAACAGCGGCGACCAGCTCGGGTCGGTGAAGACCGTGACGAGGATGTCACCCTCACGCACGTCGGCCTCGGACATGTCGCGCACCACCCGCGCCCGGCCCGTCACCACGCCCGACGACACGGCGATGCCGGCCAGCGCGCCCGCGGGCAGGTGGCCCGCGTCGTACTCGCCGGAGATCACCTCGCCCTCCGAGGTGATCACCCGGGGCGGGGTGAGCTTCTGGTACGTCTCGTGCTCCTCGCGGCGGGCGGCCACGAGCCCGGCATCCAGCTTCCCGGTGCGCACCACCTGCCTGAACTCCTCGATGGACAGGTAGTACACGTCCTCGGGCGTCTCGATCACGCCGCGCTCGGCCAGCCGGGCGGCCTCGGCCATGAGCGCCCGCTTGTAGATCTCGTAGCGCAGCAGCAGCGCGTGCTTGGAGTATTCGCGGTAGCCGATGAAGTGCCTGATCAGGCTCATCTTCTTGGCCGCCTTCCTGGCCTTGGCCGCGCCGCCGGGCAGTTCCGCCAGGCGGGCGAGCAGGTCGTCCATGGCGCGTTCCGCCTCCGCGCGGCCCCGCTCGGCGCGGCGGCCGCGCTCGCCGGGCGGGAAGTTGTCGACGTTGCTCAGCAGCAGCGGGACGAGCAGCGTCGGGTCCTCGCTCCACCGGGTCCTGGTGATGTCGATGTCACCGGCGCAGTGCATGCCGTAGGTGCGCAGGTAGCCGCGGATCGCGTCGGCGGCGGCCGGGCCGCCGGGCAGCGCGCTCAGGCCGGTGAAGAAGGTGTCGCGCGCGGCCGTGCGCAGGTACCGCACCACCTCGGGGCGCTCGCGTACGACATCGGCCACGTCCAGCAGGTCGAGCCCCATGGCGGCCACCACGTTGTGGTCGGCGGACTGGGCGACGGCGTCGGCGGCGTTCCGCACCCCCAGCCAGGTGGCCAGGTGCTTGTTGACCCAGTTCACCGACTGGATGCCGAGGAAGGCGGCGGCCACGCTGCGCGGGTCGAAGGTGAGCTCGGCCAGCACCTTGTGGTCGTCGAGGATGAGGGCGAACAACTCGTCGCCCGAGACGCCGGCGATGTCCGCGCGCAGCCGCTCGACCGTCGCCTCGGTGTGCGCGATGAGCTCGGGGACGACGCGGGGATCGTCCTCGCGGGCCAGCTTGAGGTACTGGCGGGCGATCGGCAGCGGTCCGCCCTCGCCGAAGTCCAGCATCGACGTCCTGCCGTGGGCCAGGGAGGCGGTGAAGTCCTTGCGCTTCAGCACCGCGCGCAGCGCGGCCGCCATCAGGGCGTCGACCTGGTCGAGGCTCTTGAGCGTGGCCGGCCTGGCCCAGGTGGACGACAGCTCGGCCGAGACGTCCTTGTAGAAGCGGTTGCCCGCCACCACGCCCGCGGTGCGGCCGAGCCGCTCGTGCAGCAGGGCGAAGAACGACAGGCCCAGCGGGGCGAAGGCGTCGGTCATCATCTGCCGGTGCCCGTAGGAGACGTAGACGCGGTTCTTGTCGTCGGGCGCGGGCGGCACCGGGTAGAGCGTGGTGACGGGACGGCTCTGCAGGACGTGGAAGACGCCCTCGTGCAGCGCCCACTCGATGTCCTGGGGGCGGCCGAAGTGCGCCTCGATCTGCCGTCCCAGGCTCTCCAGGTGCACGATCTGCTCGTCGGTGAGCGTCTGCGCGTGCTGCCGCGCCGGCTCGACGGGCTGCTCGCGGGTGCCGCCGGAGGGCAGGGCGCGCAGCTCGACGGTCTGCGTGGCGACGCGCCTGCCGATGATCCGCCCGGCCCTGACGCGGTAGTTGTCGGCGTCGACCAGCCCGGAGACGAACGCCTCGCCGAGACCGAACCCGGCGTCGATGGAGACCACCCGGCGGTTGCCCGAGACCGGGTCGGCGGTGAACATGATGCCCGCCGCGTCGGGGAAGACCATCCGCTGCACCACCACCGACAGCCGCACCGCGCGGTGGCCGAAGCCGTTGCGCACCCGGTAGGCGGTCGCCCGGTCGGTGAACAGCGACGCCCAGCAGCGGCGCACGGCGTCGATCACCGCCTCGGCGCCGCGCACGTTCAGGTAGGTGTCCTGCTGCCCGGCGAAGGAGCTGGACGGCAGGTCCTCGGCGGTGGCGCTGGAGCGCACCGCCCAGGCGGCGTCCTGGCCGCCCGGCTCGGCCAGCAGCCGGACGACGTCGTCGCGGATCTCCGCGGGCACGGCCAGCGCCTCGATGGCGGCACGCAACCGGCCGCAGGCGGCGGCGATGCCGGCCCGGTCGTCGGCGCGCAGCCCGGCCAGCCCGTCGATCAGCTCGCCGATCGCCGGGTCGCCGGCCACGACCTGCTCGTACGCCTCGGTGGTGACGCAGAACCCGGCCGGCACGCGCACGCCGGGGATGGCCGACAGCTCGCCGAGGTTGGCGCCCTTGCCGCCGACCAGGGGGAGGTGGCTCTTGTCGATGTGGTGGAACCCGAGCACGTAGGCGCTCATGGCCGCTCCCGTCTCTCATTACAATACAACTCTGTACTGTATTGTAATCAGCGAGGGTAATGCCATGGCGTTGACTTCGTGCGGACTCGGCAGGCGGCGCGCGCGGACCGGCCGCCGCCGCGGGCCCGCTGGCTACCGTTCCGTGCGGGAATGCGATGAAGGAGACCGGAACATGGCCACGTGGACGAGTGACGAGCTCAACCGGATCGAGGCGGCCGACGAACTGCGGATCACCCCGGCCGACGGCGGCGCGCCGGGCAGGCCGGTGACGATCTGGGTGGTCCGGCGGGGCGACGACCTGTTCGTCCGCTCCTTCAAGGGGCGCGACGGCGGCTGGTTCCGCGCCGCCCAGGCCAGCCATGAGGGCCACATCAGCGCCGGCGGCGTCGACAGGGACGTCACGCTCGCCGAGGAACGCGACCCGGCCGTCAACGAGGCGATCGACGACGCCTACCGCACCAAGTACGGCCGCTTCAGCAGCGACTACGTCGACCCGATGGTGGCCTCGGGCGCGCGGGAGACCACGCTCAAGCTCGTGCCCCGCTGACCGTCACCGTCAGGGCGGCCTTGCCGATGAACCGCCGCCGTCAGGGCAGCAGGACGATCTTGCCGGTGAACCGCCGCTCGTCCAGCGCCCGGTGCGCCTCGGCCGCCTCGGCCAGCGGGTAGCGGGCGGCGATCACCGGGGAGATCCGCCCGGCCGCGGCCAGGCGCAGGCACAGCTCCTGCTCCTGCCGGGTGGCCGCGCGGGTGCCCAGGATGTCGAGGTGCTTACGGAAGATGTCGCCGATCTCCACCTCGGCGGTCCTGCCGCCCATCACGGCGGCCAGCACGATGCGCCCGCCCGTCCGCGCCGCCTCGATCGCCAGCGGCAGCATCGGGCCGCCCACGTTGTCGAGCACGACGTCCACGCCGCCGGGCACGTGCTCGCGGATCTGCTCGGCCAGGTCGGGATCGCGATAGTTGAGCGCGAGATCGGCGCCGGCCGCGAGCACCGCGTCGTACTTCTCCTTCGAGCCGGTCAGGCCGATCACCGGCCCGGCCCCGGCCAGCCTGGCGAGCTGCAGTGCGGCCGTGCCCATGCCGCCGGAGGCGCCGGTGACCAGCACCGATTCGCCGGGGCGTACCTTGGCGCGGGCGTTGACCATGTGCAGGACCGTGCCGTAGGACCACAGCGTGCAGGCCAGCGTCTCGAACCCGAGGTCCGGCGGCGCGGGCAGCAGCCCGTGCCGGGGCACGAGCACGTACTCGGCGTAGCCGCCGAAGCGCTGGTGCCCGGGCAGCTCGGTGTCCAGGCACAGGTTGTCCTCGCCGCGCAGGCAGGCCGCGCACCTGCCGCAGGCCGGGCAGGTCATCACCACCACCCGGTCGCCCTCGGCGAAGCCGGTGACCCCGGCGCCGAGCGCGGCCACCTCGCCGGCCGCCTCCCTGCCGAGCTGGAACGGCAGGACCAGCTCGCGCTGTCCTGGCCTGGGCCTGATGACGCCCTTGCGGTAGCCGGCGTCGAACCAGCTCACCGAGGTCGCGCGGACCCGTACCAGCACCTCGCCCGGCCCGGGCCGGGGGATCGGGACCTGCTCGACCGTCAAAACCTCGGGGCCGCCGTGCGCGTGGATGCGGACCGCCGTCATCGTCTGGGTCATGGCGGAAGGACATCACACGATGTCCTGTTTTTTCAATACTATGTTCCGCATGACAGGACAATATCGAGGGCGCAACTCCACCGCGGACCGTGCCCTGGACATCCTCGCCCTCTTCGGCGACGACCGGCTGGTGCTCGGCGGCCAGGAGGTCGCCGAGCAGCTCGGCGTGGCCCGCTCCACCGCCTACCGCTACCTGCAGAGCCTGGCCGGCTCCGGGTTCGTGGAGGAGGCCAGGCCGGCCGGCTACCGGCTCGGGCCGCGGGTGTTCGAGCTGGCCAGGCTTGCCCGTAAGGGGCTGGGCCTGTCGGAGGTGGCCAGGCCGGTGATGCGCGAGCTGCTGGCCCGCGTCGGCGAGACGGTGCTGCTGACCAGGCGGGCGGGCAGTGCGGTGATCTGCCTGGAACGCGAGGAGAGCGACCATCCGGTGCGCCTGTCGTACGAGCGCGGGCACGTGCTGCCCATCAACGCGGGCGCGGCGGCGCTGGTGCTGCTGGCCTGGGTCCCGGAGGAGGAGGTCGCCGAGCTGGTGACCGCGGGCGGGCTGCCGCGCTTCACCGGCGCCACCGTCACCGAGCCGGGCGCGCTGCAGCGCCGGCTGGCCGCCATCAGGTCCGAAGAGCTGGCGGTGACCAGGGGCGAGCTGGACCCGGACGTGCTCGGCGTGGCCGCGCCGATCCGCGACGAGCACGGCGAGGTGGTGGCCGCGGTGAGCGTCGCGGCGCTGTCGCATCGCGTCCCCGACGACCGGGTGCCCGAGGTGGCCGCCGCGGTACGCGAGGCCGCCGGCCGCATCAGCGGCGCTCTCGCCTTGCTCGCCTCCTGACCACGATGAGCCCTTGCTTGTCGTGAAACACAGGACTACAGTCCCGGCAAACAGGAGGCTCACATGAAGAAGATTGTTCTGGCCGCGGCCGTGACCCTCGCGCTGACCGGCTGCGCAGGCACCGATCAAGCGGCGGATCCGGCCGCCGCCGCGGCGGCCGGGCAGCGCCTTTCCGCAAGTCCCGCGCTGCGCGCCCTGGTCGAAGGCGCCAGGAAGGAAGGCGCGCTCAACCTGAACTGGGGCCTGCACGCCCGGCCCAACAGCGACTACCTCTTCGACGCCTTCAAACAGGCCTACGGGCTGACCGACCTGAAGATCACCGTCACCCCGGTCCAGAACTTCAACGCCAACGCCGCCAAGCTGGTGCAGGAGACCAAGGCGGGCGCGCCGAGCAGCACCGACGCGCTGCTCGCCTCCTCCGAGGTGATGTACCGCACCGGCACCACCAGCGAGGCGCTGGCCGCCGTCGACTGGACGGAGATCGCGCCCTGGGCCGAAGGCGCGGTCACCGCCGACCGCAAGGCCGTCGCGCTGCTCACCCAGTTCGGCGAGTTCACCTACAACACCGAGCTGATCTCCGCCGCCGAACTGCCCAAGACCCCGCAAGACGTGCTCACGCTCGGCAAGCCCGTGGCCAGCACCCCGTTCGCGTCCGGCTTCGCCCAGCTCGGCGGCCTGGACCAGGCCGGCATCAAGGACTACATGAGCCGGTTCAAGCCCGCCGGGCTCATCGGCTGCGCCGAGCTGAACCGGCTGGCCTCCGGCGAGTTCGCCGGGCTGTGGATGTCGTGCGGCAAGCACCTGGCCGACGTGTTCAAGGCCACCGGCGCGCCGCTGGAGACCACCGTCCTGTCCAACCCCACCTCGGCCAGCTTCTACTACATGGGCCTGCCCGTCCGCGCCCCGCACCCGAACGCGGCCAAGCTCTGGATCACCTGGCTGGTCACCCCCGAGGCGCAGCGGCTGCTGTTCGAGCACGAGAAGGCCGACAACATCCAGCTCCCCGGCAGCGGCACCGCCGAGCAGATCGCCGAGTACGAGGCCAAGGGCATCACCTTCACCCGGGCAACCTACGACTACGTCGGCCAGAACCCCGGCCTGTACGACGCCGCGTTCAAGGACGAGCTGGTCAAGCTCCTGACCGCCCGATGAGGAGGCTGGCCGCGGCCGTCTCCGTGCCCGCGGCGGCCGTGCTCGGACTGCTGGCCCTGGTGGTGTTCCTGTCCTTCCGGGTGCACGGCGCGCCGTACGAGGAGTTCACGCTCGCCAACTACGCCGCGCTGCTGGCCGACCCGGCCGTCTGGGACGTGGTGCTCAGCACCGTGGTCTACCTGGCCGTCACGCTGGTCGTGGCGCTGGTGCTGGGCACGGCGCTGGCGGTGCTGGTCGAGCGGACCGACTTCGGCCACTCCCGGCTGATCAACACCGCGATGATGATCCGCGTCCTCATCCCCGGCTTCTTCACCGCGATGGGGTGGATCTTCCTGTTCCATCCCAGGATCGGCGCGGTCAACCAGCTGCTCGGCACCTCGCTCAACATCACCTCGCTGGCCGGCATGGGCCTGGTGGAGGGGCTCGGGCTGTCGGCGCTGGTGTTCATCATGGTCTCCGGCAGCCTGCGCGCGCTCGACGGCTCACTGGAGGAGGCCGCCCGCGCCAACGGCGCCGGCCCGTGGACCGTCCTGCGCCTGGTCACGCTCCCGCTGATCAGGCCGGGCCTCATGGGCGCGGCCCTGTTCACCGCGACGATCGCGCTCTCGGCCCTGGACATCCCGCTCATCATGGGCCTGTCCAGCCGCGTCTACGTCTTCAGCTCCTACCTGTACGTGGCCGCCAACCCCACCGACAACGTCGTCGAGCACGGCATCCCGGCGGCCTTCAGCGTGGTGATGATCCTGGTGGCCGTCGGCCTGAGCGCCTGGTACACCCGCACGCTCAAGGCCGGCCGCAAGTACCAGGTGGTCACGGGCAAGGGCTACCGGCCGGTCACCATCGCGCTCGGCCGCTGGCGGTGGGCGGCCTGGCTGCTGGTCGGCGGCTACTTCGCCTGGTCGACCGTGCTGCCCATGGTCATGGTGCTGTGGGTGTCGCTGCTGCCGTACGTGCGGGTCCCCTCGATGCAGGCGCTCCAGGAGGTCTCCCTGGCCAACTACACCGGGCTCGACTGGGACCTGGTGCTGCGCGGCCTGCGTACCTCGCTCGCGCTCGTCGTGCTGGTGCCGACGCTGGCCGTGCTGCTCAGCCTGGCCTTCTCGTTCGTCGTGGTCCGCTCCCGGCTGCGCCGCCGCTACCTCTACGACTTCGTCGCCTTCCTCCCGCAGGCGGTGCCGCACACGATCTTCGCCTTCGCCGCCGTGGTCGCCTCCCTCTACCTGGCCCAGGGCCTGTACGGCACGCTGGCGCTGCTCGTCGTGGTGATGACGCTGATGCACGTGTCGTTCGGCACCCGCATGTTCAACGCCGGGCTGCTGCAGATCCACACCGAGCTGGAGGAGGCCGCCGCGATGTCCGGCGCGGCCACCTGGGAGGCCGTCCGCCGCGTGACGCTGCCCCTGCTCAAGCCGGTCGCCACCTACACCTGGCTGTGGCTGGCGCTGCTCAGCCTGCGCGACCTGACCGTGCCCGGCCTGGTCGGCGGCCAGGACACGGTGACGCTCTCGGTCGCCTCATGGACGCTCTACAACACCGCCCAGGTCGGCGCCTCCTCCGCGCTGACCCTGCTGACCATCGTCTTCATGGCGCCGCTGGTCGGGCTCTTCCTGGCACTCAACAAGCGAGAGGTGACGGTATGACACCGCTGGCCGTGGCGGGCCTGCGCAAGGCCTTCGGCGACTTCCAGGCGGTCGACGAGGTCGGCTTCGAGGTCCGCGAGGGCGAGCTGTACACCCTGCTCGGGCCGTCCGGCTGCGGCAAGACGACCACGCTGCGCGCGGTGGCCGGGCTGGAACAGCCCGACGCCGGCCGGATCACGATCGACGGGGTGGACGTCACCGCCACGCCGCCGCACCGGCGCGACATCGGGATGGTCTTCCAGAGCTACGGCATCTGGCCGCACATGACCGTCTTCGCCAACGCCGCCTTCCCCCTCCAGGTGGCCCGGGTGCCCAAGCGGGAGATCGCCGAACGGGTGGAACGCGCGCTGGCCGCGGTGCACCTCGACGGCACCGAGAGCCGGATGGGCACCCAGCTGTCCGGCGGCCAGCAGCAGCGCCTGGCGCTGGCCCGCGCCCTGGTGCGCCGGCCGAAGCTGCTGCTGCTCGACGAGCCGCTGTCCAACCTGGACGCCAAGCTCCGCCAGGCGATGCGGGCCGAGCTGTCGTCCCTGCAGAAGGAACTCGGGATCACCGCACTGTACGTGACGCACGACCAGGCCGAGGCGCTGAGCCTGTCGAGCAGGATCGCGGTCATGTCGGCCGGCCGGATCGTGCAGGAGGGCAGCCCGCGCGAGATCTACCAGCGGCCCGCCTCCAGGTTCGTGGCCGACTTCGTCGGCACCACCAACCTGGTGCCGGGCACGGCGGTCGGTGAGGGACGGGTCAGGACCGGGGCCGGCGAGCTGGCCGCCGCGTCGTGCCGGGCGCCGGCCGGCGCGCGGGTGCTGGTGGCGATCCGGCCGGAGTCCCTGGCGCTGCACCGGGAGGAGCCGGCCGCGGAGAACGTCGTGGCCGGCGAGATCGACCGGATCATGTTCGTCGGCGAGTGCGTGGAATGCCACGTACGCGTGGGCGAGGACGTCTGGATCACCCGGCAGCCGCCCGAGTCGCCGGTCGCGGCCGGGGACAAGGTCTGGCTGCGGGTGCCGGCCGACGCGGTCTCCGTGCTCGACCCCGCCTGACCGGCCCGATCTCGGGGAGTGCGGCGGGCTCGCCGCACTCCCCGAGATCGTTTTGTCGGGCCGGCTACTGGGCCGGCTGGTAGGCCGCGCCGCCGTCAGCCAGCAGCCGCTCGGCCTCGGCGTAGATCGCCTCGGGGGCCTGGTCGAGGTTGAGCGTCTTGCGGAAGGGCTGGCGCACGTCCCGCTCGACGCGCAGGTAGACCTCGTTGCGGTTGCCCTCGGGGTCGAAGAAGTAGATGCCGAAGGCGTTGCCGTGCGTCACCTCCTGCTGCACCTCGATGCCCTCGGCGCGGAAGCGGTGGTGGAAGGCGATGAGGTCGTCCAGCGCCGCCACCCGCCAGGAGATCTGGTGCTGCTGCTTGTCTCCGATGGCCGCGGTGCGGCCGGTCTGCAACACGAACTCGTGGTGCTCCTCCTCCGGACGGGCACTGAAGAAGACGATGCCCAGTTCGTCGTCGGAGTCGGTGACGGTCAAGCCGAGCAGGCGCTCGTAGAAGTCGCGCATCTTCGGCAGGTCGTAGACCCACAGTCCGGTGTGACCCAGCCCGGTGATCGCCATTGCATCCTCCTGTGTTCTGTTTTTCAGGATGATATTCCTGTATTCTGATACACGTCAACGAAGGAGCACCCATGTTCCCACCTGCGGGCAAGATCCTCTGTGTCGGTCTCAACTACCGCGAGCACGTCGACGAGACCGGGCGCGAGCTGCCGGCCTACCCCGTCTGGTTCACCAAGTTCCCCTCGGCGCTGATCGGCCACGAGGACGACATCCTGCTGCCGCCGGAATCGCGGCAGGTGGACTACGAGGCCGAGCTGGCCGTGGTCATCGGCGAGCCCGGGCGGCGCATCGCCCGCGCCGACGCGCTCGACCACGTGCTCGGCTACACCGTGGCCAACGATGTGACCATGCGCGACTACCAGTACAAGACCCACCAGTGGCTTCAGGGCAAGGCCTGGGACCGCTCCACCCCGATCGGCCCCGAACTCGTCCCCGCCGACGCGGTCGACCCGCACAAGCTGGACATCTCCCTGCGGCTCAACGGCGCCACCATGCAGGCGTCGAACACCTCGCTGCTGATCTTCGACATTCCCACGCTGATCAGCCTGGCCTCGGAGTTCACCCGGGTGGAGCGCGGCGACCTCATCCTCACCGGCACCCCGGGCGGCGTCGGCTACCGCCGCGACCCGCAGGTGTTCCTGAGCGACGGCGACGTGGTCGAGGTCGAGATCGAGGGACTGGGCGTGCTGCGCAACACGGTGCGGAGCGAGGCGTCGTGAAGATCCTCAGCCCCGGCGGCAACTGGATGACCCTGGCCGGCGAGCTCGCCCTGGGCGTGGCCGAGCTGCTGCCGCCCGGCGCGACCGTCGCCACCGTCACCGGCCGCGCCCCCGCCGCGCTCGCCTGGGACGGCCCCCGCCTCGTCGCCGCCGGCCACTACGACCTGGCCATCACCACCCCGGGCTGGCACCTCACGCTGACGCCCGAGCTGCCCCTGGCCTGCCTGGCCGCCTTCCCGCACGACGACCAGCTCGCCCTGGCCGTCCGCAGGGAACTCGGGATCACCAGCCTCAGCCAGGTCAAGGGCCTGAAGGTGTCGATGCCCGGGCCGGACTCCGGGCACCCGGCCCACTGGGCGCTGGCCAGGATCCTGCCCATGTACGGCGTGGAGATCGGCGACCTGGAGATCCTGCGCGACCGGCCGCGCTCCCTGCACGCGCCCGACCTGCCGCCCGCCGACCCGGCGTTCGACGCGGTCTTCGACGAGGCGCTGATGACCATGCGCTGGAAGAACCTGACCGAGCAGTACGACCTGGACTTCCTGCCGCTCGACCCCGGCGTCCTCGAGGCGTGCGCGGACCTGGGCATGACGCCCGGCGTGCTGCGCGCCGGCCGGCTGCGCGGGGTCGAGCGCGACGTGCCGACGATCGACTTCTCCGGCTGGTACCTCTACTGCGCCCGCGGCCTGGCCGACGAGCTCGCGTACGCTGCCGTACAGGCCCTCGACCAGCGCAGGCACGCCATCGGGGAGAGGTTCCCGCAGCCGCTGCCGCCGCTGACCGGACCCATCGACCTGCCCGGCGACACGCCGCTGCCCCTCCACCCGGGCGCGCGGGCCTACTACGCGGAAAAGGGATACCTGTGATCGAGGAACACATCCACGCCTTCCCCTTCGACCGGCCGCCGCGGGTGCTGCACCGGCAGGAGGAACTGCTGCTCGCCGACCCGCTGCCCCGGCCCGGCCGCACCTTCGACTTCCCGCTGATCGAGGCCGTGCACTTCGAGCCGTCGTACGTGCCGGGGCCGTTCGGCCCGCCGCGCGGCGTCTACGAGAGCGACTTCATCCGCGTCGAGTGGCAGACCATGAACAACCGGCAGGGCTTCTACCACCGCAACTGCGACGTGGACGAGATGTCCTACCAGGTCTGCGGCGAGCGGACGCTGATCACCGAGCTGGGCAGCGTCGAGCACCGGCCGGGCGACTTCTCCCGCATCCCGGTCAGCGTGGCCCACGACAACTTCGGCCGCGAGGACATCCACCTGCTCTTCTACGTCCCCGCGCCGGTGACGGAGCTGGGTGAGGCGGTGCGCGAGTCGCAGGCCGCCTTCCCGCCGTTTCCCGGCTGGGAGCCGGTGATCACCAACGAGCTGACCACCGAGTGCCTGGGCGGCCCGGAGCACCACGTCGTCATGGCGCCCACGGACGAAAGGGTCCTGCTGGAACAGGTGCACCGCGAGAGCGACAGGATCCGCGTCCAGCGGGCCGACCGGACCGCCTGGCTCTACCGCTCCGCGGACATCCTGCTGGGCAAGGTCGTCGCCGACTCCTCCGACGGCCTCGTCTACACCCGCAACCGTGACGCCGACGAGGTCCACTACCAGATCAGCGGCCACCGCACGCTCGTCACCCAGCGCGGCACGCTGGAGCTGGAGCCGGGCGACTTCGTGCGCATCCCGGTCGGCGTGGCGTTCACCAGCATCCACGACACCCGCAACGAATACCTCAGGCTCGCCTCCGCGCGGGCGATCCCGCAGCTCGCCAAGGCCACCAAGCAGGGGGTCAAGGGGTTCACCCGGTGATCACCCAGGTGGTCGAGGCGAGCCGGGCGCTGGCCCAGGCCGGGCACGGCGACCTGGTGTGGGGGCACGTGGCCGTGCGCGACCCCGACGGGCGGGGCGTGTGGATCAAGGCGCCGGGCTGGGGGCTCGACGAGGTCACCGCGGAACGCGTCCAGCTCGTCTCCTGGGACGCCGAGGTGCTGGCAGGAGAGGGGAAACCGCACGTCGAGGTGCACATCCACCTGGAGGTCCTGCGCGCGGACCCGGCGCTGACCTGCTCGGCGCACACCCACGCGCAGGCCGCCGTCGCCTTCGCCGCGCTCGGCACGCCGCTGCTGCCGATCTCGCACGACGGCGCCCTGTTCGGCGGCGCGGACGTGCCCAGGTTCACCGCGACCGGCGCCCTGATCAGGACGCCGGAACTCGGCGCCGCGCTGGCCACGGCACTCGGCGCGGCCCCGGCCGCGCTGCTGGCCAGGCACGGGCTGGTGGCCGCGGGCCGCGGCCCGGCCGCCGCCGTGATGCACGCCGTCCTGCTGGAGCGGGCCTGCCGGGCCCAGCTCACGGCCATGGCCGCCGGGACGATCCACGACTTCTCCGACGCCGACGAGGCGCGGGCCAAGCAGGCGGAGTGCTGGCCGGAGAGCCAGCTCGCGGCCGGCTACCACTACTTGCTCAGAAAGGCTGAAATTTCATGACGTGGAGGGAAACGTCCGGCGGTATGCGGATCTACGTCGCCGAGCCGCAGGAACCCGCCACCAGGGCGGTCATCGTGCTGCAGGAGGCGTTCGGCGTCAACGACCACATCCAGGACATCGCCCGGCGCTTCGCCGCACGCGGATTCCTGGCCCTGGCGCCCGATCTGTTCCATCGCACCGGCGTCCGCGAACTGGCCTACGACCAGCACGCCGAGGCCATGCCGCTGATCGGCGCCATCGGCCCGGAGCAGATCGTCACCGACGTGCGCGCGGCGCTGGACGAGTCGGCGGAGCACGGGATCGCGCGTGACAGGGTCGCCGTCGTCGGCTTCTGCTTCGGCGGGCGCGCCGCCTTCACCGCCGCCACCGCCGTCCCCGGCCTGGGCGCCACCGTCGTCTTCTACGGCCCCGGCATTGCCGCCGGGCCGCACGCCGTGCTGGACCGGGCCGGCTCGATCACCGCCCCGATGCTGCTGCACGTCGGCGCGGACGACCCGACCATCCCCGCCGACCAGGTCGAGGCCATCGAGGCCGCGCTCACCGCCGCCGGCATCCAGTTCGAGCAGCACGTCTACGTCGCCGCCGGGCACGCCTTCGCCTGCGACGCCCGCCCGCACATGTACCGCCCCGATCCCGCCGCCACGGCCTGGCAGCGGACCTGGGACTTCCTCGACAAGCACCTCCCGGCATGAGCAGCCGTCCGCCCGTGCTCGTCGTGGGGGCGGGCCCGGTCGGCCTGACCGCCGCCAACCTGCTGGCCGCCCGCGACGTGCCGGTGCTGCTGGTCGAACGCAACGCCGGCACCAGCGACGAGGCCAAGGCGATCAGCCTGGACGACGAGTCGCTGCGCACCATGCAGATGGCCGGGCTGGCCGAGGCGGTGCTGGAGATCGTCGTGCCGGGCACCGGCACCCGCTACTTCGGCCGTACCGGCCGGGTGCTCTTCCACGCCCGCGGGCCCGAGCCGTACCTGCACGGGTTCCCGTTCAAGAACCAGTTCGCCCAGCCGGAGCTGGAACGCACGCTGCTGCACGCGCTCAAGCGGCGGCCCGAGGCCGAGGTGCGCTTCGGCACCGCGCTCACCGGGCTGCGCGAGAACGGCGAGACGGTCACCGCGCTGCTCGGCGACGGCGCGAACGCCACGCGTGCGGAGGTGAGCTGGGTGCTCGGCTGCGACGGCGGCCGCAGCGGCGTGCGCGAGCTGAAGAAGATCGACATGACCGGCACCAGCCACCGCGAGGTCTGGCTGGTGGCCGACACCGTCGGCGACGCCCACGACGAGCGTTACGGCATGCATCTCGGGCTGCCGTCGCGGCCCACGGTCATCGTCCCCGGGCGCGACGGCCGCTGCCGGTACGAGTTCCGGCTGCGCGACGGCGAGGGCGCGGCGGGGGAGCGGCCCCCGTTCGACCTCATCCGGCGACTCCTCGCCCCGTACCGCGAAATATCGGCGGATCAGGTGGAACGGGCGGTGAACTACACCTTCAACGCCGTGGTCGCCGACCGCTGGCGCGACGGCCGCTGCTTCCTGCTCGGCGACGCGGCCCACATGATGCCGCCGTTCGCCGGCCAGGGGCTGAACTCCGGCGTCAGGGACGCCGCCAACCTGGCCTGGAAACTGGCCGAGGTCTGGCACGGCCGCTGCTCCCCCCGGCTGCTCGACACCTACGAGCCGGAGCGCCGCCCGCACGCCACCGCCGTCGTCGCGTTCTCCGAACGGCTCGGCCGGGTCGTCATGACCACCAGCCCGTGGCGCGCGCTGGCCAGGGACACCGCCGTCCGGGCCGTGCGCCTGACCGGGCGCGGGCGGCGCTACCTGGAGCAGATGCGCTTCCGCCCGCGCGCCGTGCACCGCGGCGGCCTGGTGCTGCCCGCCCGTCCCGGCGCCGACCGGCTCTCCGGCGCGCTGCTGCCGCAACCGCGCGTGCTCGTGCCGCCCAGCCTGCGCCCCGCCCCGCTCGACGACGTGCTGGGCGAGGGGTTCGCGCTGCTCGGCGTGGACGTCCAGGCGACGGACTGGGCCGCGGCCCGCGCCGCGCTGCCCGCCGGCTGGCCGGTGACCTGCGTCGACGTCGTGCTCGGCGAGCGGCTGCCCAGGCCGAGCGGCGAACGCCGGGCCGTCGCCGACGCCGACGGCCGGTTGGAGTCCGCGCTCGGCCCGGCCCGCGGCCGGTTCGTCCTGGTCAAGCCGGACCGCTACGTCGCCGCGGTCTTCGCCGCGCCCGGCTCCGGCCAGGTCGGCGACCTGTTACGCGCCTACGCCTGAGCCGGGCCGCTCGGCGCCGCCCTGCGTCGTGTTCCCGGTCCACCACGGCCCGTCACCTCGCCCAGGTGGCCGCACACCTAGGGATTTCCCGAGCGAATTCCCGGATTCGCCCCGGGGCGCCGCCGTTCTACCGTCAAGGGTCCACCCTGCGAGAGCGGAGGCCGGCGATGACAGGCGCAGATGGGCCACCCCCCGGCATCCCGCCCGAGCACCCGGCGCGGCGGCGGGCCGTGCCGCCCTCACCCGGCCTGGTGGCCGACTCGGTGATCGCGATCCCGCTGCGCGAGCTGATGGACGACGCCGGCGACCGGCCCATCGGCGTCCTGATCGAGCTGCGCACCTCGTTCCCCGGGGGCGCCGGGGCGGCGGCGTCCCGGGTCGAGGAGCTGATCGCGGAGGTCGGCGGCGACGGGGTGCGGCGGGTGGGCTCGTACGTAGCCGCCGCGCTGACCGCGCCGCAGATCCGCGACCTGGCACGGCTCGACGCCAGGCAGGCGGAACAGGACACCGGAGCCGCCGGCGCGCCGCGGTCATCCGTGCACCGGATCTGGCCCAACTTCGAGGTGCGGGCCGACACCTACCGCAGCGTGGTCACCACCAAGTGCGCGGCCGCGCACCGCGCGTTCGGCGCGCACGGCCAGGACATCGTCTGGGCCGTGCTCGACTCCGGCATCGAGCGCGACCACCCCCACTTCGACCGGCACGACAACCTCCGGCGCGACGCCGACGACCTGCCGCACCGCAGCTTCGTGCCGGGCGCCGATGATGCCGACGCGCTGCGCGACGCCTACGGGCACGGCACGCACGTGGCCGCGATCATCGCCGGCGAGCGGCTGCGCGGCGACGGCGCGCCGCGATCCGGCCGGCGGCGCGCCGCCCAGCCGATCGTGGCCGCCGGCTGGTACCAGGACGACGACCAGGAAGGCGGCCTGGAGGTGCGGCGGCTGGAACTGGACGCCATCAGCGGCATGGCCCCGCGCTGCCGGCTGCTGTCGTGCAAGGTGCTGCGCGACGACGGCACCGGCGACGTGGCCGCCGTCCTCGACGCGCTGCGCTACCTGCAGGAACTCAACTCCCACGGCCGCGACCTGCGGGTGCACGGGGTGAACCTGTCGGTCGGCTACCCGTTCGACCCGCGCTGGTTCGCCGCCGGGCTGACCCCGGTCTGCCGCGAGGTGGACCTGCTGGTCCGCAGCGGCGTCGTGGTCGTGGTGTCGGCGGGCAACACCGGCTACGGTTTCGCCGTCGACGCCGAGAGCCGCTCGGTCGGCATGGGCCTGGACCTGACGATCAACGACCCGGGCAACGCCGACCTGGCCATCACCGTCGGCTCCACCTCGTGCCGCCCGTACGTGACCGGGGTGTCGTACTTCTCCTCCAAGGGCCCCACCGGCGACGGACGGCAGAAACCCGACCTGGTCGCGCCGGGGGAGCGCATCATCAGCGCCGGGGCGGGCGCGATGCTGAAACGCGCGATGCGGTCCGTGCCCGACGCCGCCTACGTCGAGGACTCCGGCACCTCCATGGCCGCGCCGCACGTGTCGGGGGTGGCCGCGGCGTTCCTGTCGGTGCACCGCGAGTTCGTCGGACGCCCCGAGGAGGTCAAGCGGCACCTGATGGAGTCGGCCAGCGACCTGCGCCGCGACCGGGCGTTCCAGGGCAGCGGCCTGGTCGACGCCATGCGGGCCATCCAGCGCGTCTGAACGCGCGCTCCCACCGAGTCGGGGACCGAGGAGGCACATCATGCGATTCCCCTACGCGGAAGTCCAGTTCGAGTCCGGCGGGGCCGTGCACGACCCGAGCGAGCAGCGCCGCGCCGTCGACTTGGTCCGCACCGGCGATTTCACCGACGTCCTGGTCGTCTCGCACGGCTGGAACAACGACATGGCGGCGGCCAGGGACCTCTACACCCGGCTCACCGACAGCCTGGACGCCGTCCGGCCCGCCGTTCCCGCGGCCGCGGGCATGCGGCTCGCGGTCGTCGGCGTGCTCTGGCCGTCCATCAAGTGGGCCGACCCCGACGTGATCGCGGGCGGCGGCGCCGGCCTGGCCGACCCGGGCGAGCTGCTGCGGGTGGAGATCAGGGACAGCATCGCCGATCCCGGCCTGGCCGCCCGGCTGGAGGACCTGGTCGGCGGGCTGGAGACGTCCGCGGCGGCCCGGGCGGACTTCCTCAACCTGCTGCGCGGCCTCGTCCCGGGCTCGGACGACGAGGAACGGCCACCGGACGCGCTCATGACGGGCGAGCCCGCCGAGGTGTTCGGCCGGCTCGGCCAGCCGGTGATCCTCCTCCAGGGACAGCAGCCGGGCGGCGCGGCCCACCTGTCAGAACCCGCCCCCGGGCCGGTACCGGCGCCCGGTGGCGCGCAGGCGCTCGGCCTCCCCGACCCGCTAGGCGCGGCCCGCCTGCTGCTCAACACCGTCACCTACTTCACGATGAAGTCCAGGTCGGGCGACGTCGGCATGAACGGCGTGGCCAAGCTGCTCGACGCGCTCGCCGCCGCCGCGCCCGGCGTGCGCAGGCACCTGGCCGGGCACTCCTTCGGCGCCCGGCTGGTCAGCGCCGCGGCCCTGCGGCACGCCCCGATCCAGTCGATCACCCTGCTGCAGGGGGCGTTCAGCCATCACGGGTTCGCCACCGACTACGACAGCAAGGGCGGCAACGGCTTCTTCCGCGCCGTGCTCGATCCCGGCCGGGTGCGTGGGCCGGTGGTGGTCACGCACACCGGCCGCGACCTCGCGGTCGGCGTCGCGTACGCGATCATCTCCAGGCTGGCCAGGCAGCAGGCGGCCGGCCTGCCCGGCGGCCCCGACGACCGCTACGGCGGCATCGGGCGCAACGGCGCGATCAGGACCCCGCAGGTCGCCCAGCCGCCCGGCCGCCTGCTCCCGGCCGGCGGCGGCTACGCCTTCGCCCCTGGACGGGTGCACAACCTGCTGGCGGACGCCTTCATCACCGGGCACAGCGACGTGACGGGCAGGGAGGTGGCCAACGCGCTCCTGCACGCGATCCGCGCCGGGTGACACCGTACAGTTGCCCCATGGGCATGGTGGGGACGGTCGGGCTGGTGCTGCATCCGCAGCGCGACTCCAAGGAGGCGATGGACACCATCCTGAGCTGGGCGGCCGGCCGCGGCGTGACCGTGCTCGGGCTGCCGGAGGAAGTCGGCCGCATCGACTGCAGCGCGGTCGCCGTCGACGCCAACGCCCTGGTCGAACGCGCCGACCTGGTGGTCAGCCTGGGCGGCGACGGCACGATGCTGCGCACCATGCGGCTCATCGCCGGCCGGCCCACGCCGGTGCTCGGCGTCAACCTGGGCCGGCTCGGCTTCCTGGCCGAGGTCGACGTGTCCGAGCTGGGCGGCGCGCTGTCGGCCATCGACAACCACCGCTACACGATCGAGTCGCGCATGGCCGTCTCCGGCACGGTGGGCGAGACCCGGGTGCGCGCGTTCAACGACATCGCGCTGGTCCGCACGCCCGGACACGGGCTCGCCGCGGTGACCGTGACCCCGTCGGGCAGCCCGTTCGTGTCGTACGCGGCCGACGCCGTCATCGTCGCCACCACCACGGGCTCGACCGCCTACAGCTTCTCCGCCGGCGGGCCGGTGGTCTCGCCGCGGGTCGAGGCGATCCTGGTGGTGCCCGCCGCGGCGCACTCGTCGTTCAACCGGGCGCTGGTGCTGCCCGCCGACGAGGAGGTGACGCTGGAGGTGCTGCCCACCAGCGGCCGCCTGGCGGTCGAGGTCGACGGCACGGTGGTCGGCCACCTGAGCCCCGGCGAGCAGATCACGATCACCGCGCTGCCCGGCGCGGCCAAGGTGGTGCGCCTGGGCACCACGTTCTACGAGCGGGCCCGGCGCAAGCTCCGCGTCGACGGCAGCGTCGAGGTGTTCTGAGCCGGATTGCTCTGGGCGGCCCGCCGGTGCCGCGCGGCCGGCACGTCGTCCCCCGGGCCCTCGGGGTCGTGGCGGGCGGCGACCAGCGCGGCCAGGGCCGTGGTGATCGGCACCGCGGCGATGAGACCCAGCGTGCCCACCACCGACCTGACGATCTCCTGGGCGATGACCGGCGTGGTCAGCACGTCGCCCAGCGGCTGGTCGCCGATGCTGAACAGCAGCAGCAGCGGCAGCGACGCCCCCGCGTACGCCAGGATGATCGTGTTGATGACCGAGGCGATGTGCGCCCGCCCGACCCGGCCGCCCGCCCGGTACAGGCGGGCGAAGCCGTACGACGGGTTGGCCGCGGCCAGCTCGGTGACGGTGACGGCCTGGGTGACGGTGACGTCGTCGAGCACGCCGAGCGCCCCGATGATGATGCTGGCCAGCAGCAGCCCCCGGGTGTCGAGGTCGAGCGACATGCCCAGCGTGAACGAGCTGTCGTCGGTGACGCCGTTGAGCTCGGCCAGGCCCAGCGTGGCGTACGACAGCAGGCCCGTCAGCGCCAGGCTGGTCAGCGTGCCGATCACCGCCACGGTGGTGGACAGCGTGAACCCGTGGGTGAGGAACAGCACGGTCAGCATGATCGCGGCCGCGCCGACGATGGCCACCAGCATGGGCGGCTCGCCCTGCAGGATGCCGGGGATCACGAACGTCAGCAGCAGCACGAACGTGATCGCCAGCCCGACCAGCGCGGTCACCCCGCGCCAGCGCCCGAAGGCGATCACGGCCAGCGCGAACGCCGCGCAGAACAGCCACAGCGAGGTCGCCCGGTCGTGGTCGGAGATCTGGTACTTGGCCGTGGCGTCGCGCAGCAGGATCACGTCGTCGCCGGACGCGAAGTGCTGCGCGCCGGGCCCGCTGGGCAGGCGCAGCGTCACCTCGCGGCCGGACTCGGGGCCTTCGCCCACGCGTACGGTGGCGTTCCCGCAGGTGGCCGGGTCGAGTGAGGGGTCGGGGCAGGGCTTGAGCACCACGCTGGAGATCGTCCCCGGGTACCGCTCGACCGGCGACGGCTCGGCCGCGCTCTCCTGCCCGGCCGGCCACAGCCACACCAGCCCGGCCAGCGTGGCGATCGCCAGCGGCACCAGCACGGCCAGCGCCGCCACCACGGCCCGCCGTGAGCCTGGCGCCGACGGATGTCCGTGCCCGTGCCCGTGATCGGTGCCCATCTGCGTTGCCGGCCCTCCTTAGACGAACAGTGACAGTACTGCACCCGCGCGCGGGTAGGTGACCGGTATGGCGACGCTGGTGGGGACCCCGGGGTGGCAGTACCGGGACTGGCGCGGCGTGCTCTACCCGGAGGGGCTGCCGCAGCGGCGCTGGCTGGAGGCGTACGCCGCCAGGTTCCCCACGGTCGAGAGCAACAACGCCTTCTACCGGCTGCCGACGCCCGAGTCGTTCGCGAACTGGCGCGAGCGCACCCCGGCCGGGTTCGTGATGGCGGTCAAGGCCAGCAGGTTCCTCACCCACGTCAAGCGGCTGTCCGACCCGGAGGAGCCGGTGGCCCGCCTGATGGGCGCGGCCGCCGCGCTGGCGGGCAGGCTGGGCCCGATCCTGCTGCAGCTCCCGCCCACGCTCAAGGCCGACCCGGACAAGCTCGACCGGTGCCTGGCCTGCTTCCCGGCCGGCGTCCGGGTGGCGGTCGAGCCCCGGCACGAATCGTGGTGGAACGCCGACGTGTGCCACGTGCTGCGCGCCCGCGGCGCCGCGCTGTGCTGGGCCGACCGGCTCGGCCGCCCCCGCACGCCGCTCTGGCGCACCACGGACTGGGGGTACGTGCGCCTGCACGAGGGCCGGGCCACCCCCTGGCCCGAGTACGGCGACACCTCGCTGCGCACCTGGGCCGGCCGGGTGCGCGAGGCCGGCTGGCGCGACGCCTACGTCTACTTCAACAACGACCCCGGCGGCGCGGCCGTGCGGAACGCCGCCCGGTTTGCCACACTCTGCTAGTGCGTACCCGTCTGTACCGGAACGGCGTGCTGGAGCGGGAAGGCTTCCCGATCGCGGACGTCTCCGAACACGTCACCGACCCCGCCAACACGATCTGGTTCGACCTGTGCTCGCCCACCCCCGAGGAGCTGGGCGCGATCGGCGACGAGCTGGGGCTGCACGAGCCGGCCGTCGAGGACGTGCTCAGCGACCACCAGCGGCCCAAGGTCGACATGTACGACAACCACCTGTTCATCAGCGTCTACGGCGCCCACGTCGAGGCGGGCAGGCTCGACCCGGTCGAGGTCAACGTGTTCCTGCTGCACGGGCTGCTCGACCACGTCGTCGACGGCCAGTACGAGCTGGTCGAGCAGCTCGACGGCCAGGCCGAGGAACTGGAGGAGTCGCTGTTCGCCGAGGAGTCCATCCGCGAGATGCTGGCCGACGTCCGCGAGACCCGCCTGGCCCAGCAGGGTTTCCGGCTGAACGAGATCATGAAGCGGGTGACGAGCTGGGCGGCCGTCATCGCCGTCCCCACCATGATCACCGGCTTCTACGGGCAGAACGTGCCCTACCCGGGCTCGGGTGAGACGTGGGGCTTCTGGACGTCCAGCGTGCTGGTGGCGGTCGTCTCGGTCGCGCTGTACGCGGCGTTCAAGAAGCGGGACTGGCTGTGAGCGTGTCGAACGGCGGCCCGCAGGGCTCGCCGCGCGGGTCGAGCGTGAGCCGGAGCGACAGCCGCACCTCGGCCGCGCCCGTCTCGGGGTAGAGCGGCAGGCAGCGGCCGGCGGCCAGCAGCGTCCTGCGGCCGATGGCGGTGGTCAGCAGCGACAGCTCGCGGTAACGAGCCGGCGCGGCCAGGCGCAGCAGCCGGTGACCTTCCGGGGTGCGGGTGCGGGCGCCGTCGAGCGCGTAGTAGTCCAGCACGTTCTCGCTGTGCGACACCACCGCCCACATGGTGAAGCCGCGCCCGGTCACCGTGAACAGCTCGGCCGACGGCGCCCGGTAGATCGAATGCACGTAGCCGATCGCGAACGCGCCCGACGCCGGGACCGGCAGCCCGTTCACGGTGAGGCGCCCGGCTCCCGAGGCGGAGCCGAGCGCCGTCACCGCGACGAGCGCGAGCAGGAACCTGATCAGCCCTTCTCCTTGTAGTAGCGCGCGGCGCCCGGGTGCAGCTCGACCGGGGCCACCTGCTGGGCCAGCTTCGTGTCGAGGTTCTTGGCCTCCGGGTGCACGGCCTCGAGCTGGGGCTTCTTCTCGAACAGCACCCTGGTGACGTCGTAGGCGAGCTGCTCGCCCATCTTGTCGGGGACCAGCAGCACGTTGGCCACGCCGACCGTCTTGACCGTGCCGGACAGCTTGTAGACGCTCGTGTCGATGTCCAGGCTGACGTACTGGGGACCGTGCGTGGCCTGCATCTTGGCCAGCACGTCGGCGGTGTCGAGCAGCTTCATGTCCGGCTTGCTGGTGGCCAGGTCGGTGATGCCGGCGGTGGGCAGGCCGCCGACCCAGAAGAACGCGTCGACCGTGCCGTCCTTGACGGCCTGCACCGACTCGTTGATCGACAGCTGCACCTTGCTGATGTCGGAGTCGGGGTTGATCCCGGCCGCCTCCAGCATGCGCCTGGCCACGACCTGGGTGCCGGAGTTGGCCGGGCCGAGCGAGACCCGCTTGCCCTTCAGCTCGGCCACCGTGGCCGCCTGCACGCCGGGGGCGACCACCACGTGGGTGTAGTTGTCGTAGATGCGGGCGATGGCCTTGACCGGCTGCTTGGCGGTGAACGAGCCCTTGCCCGTCACCGCGTCGGCCGCGGTGTCGACCTGGGAGAAGCCGATGTCGGCCTTGCCTTCCGCGAGCAGCTTGATGTTCTCGATCGAGGCCGAGGTGACCGAGGCCGTGGCCCGGGTGTTGGCGATGTTGTCCGACAGCTGCTTGGCCAGGCCGCCGCCGTAGACGTAGTAGACGCCCGTGGTGCCGCCGGTGGCGATCGACAGCCGGTTGGCGGCGCCGCCTCCGGCGTCGCCGCCGGAACCGCCGCCCTGGCCGCAACCCGCGACCGCGAGGACGGCCGCGGCGAGCACCGTAATGATCCGCTTCACGCTGGGCTCCTTCTCCTTGATCTGACGAAGTGCACGGCGGCGGCCACGGCCAGCACGGCCAGTCCCGCCACGATGGGGACGAAGTCGAGGAACAGCAGCAGCACCGCGGCCACCGCCGCGAGCAGCCGCTCCGGCCACCCGCTCAGGCCGCCGGTGGCCAGCGCCAGCGCCGCCACGGCCACCGCCGAGACCGCGGTCATCAGCAGCACCGTGCCGATCGGTCCCTGGAACAGCAGCGCCTGGCCGTTGGGCGTCAGCACGAACGCGAACGGCACCAGGAAGGCGGGCAGGGTGTACCGCCAGGTCATCATCATCGTCTTGTACGTGTTGCCGCCCGTGATCGCGGCCGCGGCCACCGCCGACAGCGCGGTCGGCGGGCTCACCTCCGACAGCACCGCGTAGTAGAAGACGAACATGTACGCCTCGGCCTTGGCCACGCCGAGCGCGACCAGCGCCGGCCCGATGATCACCGCGGCGATGATGAAGCTCGCGGTCACCGGCACGGCCAGGCCGAGCAGCATGACCGCCAGCGCGGCCATGACCGTGGTCAGGACCAGGTTGCCCGCGGCCATGTCCACGATGATCGCGCTCAGGTTCAGCCCGAGCCCGGTCTGGGTGATGACGCCCACGATGATGCCGGCCGCCGCGCAGACCGCGGTGACGGGCAGCACCTCCAGCGTGCCCTTGGCCAGCGCCTGCCCGGTGCGTCTGGGGGTCATGCGGTGCGCCGGGTCGAGCAGCGACAGCAGGAACGCGATCGCGGTGGCGATCACCACGGACTGGAACGCCGAGCGTTCCATCGCCATCAGCACCACGATGATGATGAGCGAGCTGAAGTGGTAGCCGAAGCGCAGCAGCAGCCTGCCGACCTTGGGCGCGTCGACCGGGACGGCGTGCGTGCCGAACCGGCGCGAGTCGATCTCGATGGCCAGGAAGATGCCCAGGTAGTACAGCAGCGTCGGGATCGTCGCGTAGAGCAGCACCTCCAGGTAGCCGACCCCCAGGTACTCGGCGATGATGAACGCCGCCGCGCCCAGCGTGGGCGGCGACAGGATCGCGCCGATGCCGCTGGCGGCCAGGATGCCGCCGGCCGGTTCCCTGGGGTAGCCGGCCCGCTTGAGCACCGGCCAGGCGACGCTGCCCAGGCTGACCGTGGTGGCCACGCCCGAGCCCGACACCGTGCCGAGCAGGAATCCGGCCGTGGTGACGGTGCGCCCGGGGGCGGCGCGTGACTTGCGGAAGGCGGCGAAGCTCAGGTCGATGAAGAACTTGCTCGCGCCCGAGTAATCAAGGACGGCGCCGTAAATGGTGAAAAGGATGATGTAGCTGGCGGCCACCTGCATGGGGACGCCGAAGAAGCCTTCGGTGCCGGTGTAAAGCTGCGACACGATTTGGGAGAGGTCGAAACCTCGATGCCCGATCGTCCAATCGATCGGCAAATAGGCACCGAAATAGTCATATATCAGGAAAGCGATGCAGATGAGGGACAGGGCCCAGCCGACCGTCCTGCGTACCGCCTCCAGCAGCAGCACCGTCAGACCGATCCCGGCGATCAGGTCGAGTCGCGTCAGCCCGACGCCGGAGCCCCGGTCGCGGAAGCCGTCGATGTCGAGCAGCGGGTAGACCAGCACGGCCAGGGCCGCCGCGGCCAGCACCCAGTCCATGAACGTCGGGCTCTCCGACTTCCTGGTGCCGTCCGGGTGCACGACCGCCCTGGCCACCCCGGCCAGCGGGTCGTCCTCGGGACGCCCGCCGGGCTCGGGGGCCTGCCCGGCCTGGGCCTGCGCGGGCGCGTCGGGGACGGCGGCCGCGCCCTCCCGGACGCGGCCGAACGGCCACCGGATTCCCGACCGGTAACACAGGAACACCATCGGCAGCGCCACGGCCAGGAATGTCAGCCGATGTTCGAGCGCCTCGACCGGCTGGAACACCACGACGATGGAATAGACGGAAAGCAATCCGGCGACGATCCATACGCCGAGCCGCAGACCGCCGCCGAGTTGCCGGGCCGGTCGTTCCTGTTCATGGGCCGAAACCAACTCGGACGTGCGGTCGCTGAGCTCGGTCAAGTCGTCCTCCCCGACACTGCGTTGCAGCGGACTTTACGAGTCCGTTAACCGGTTAGGGAAGAGGCCGTTACCCATTTGATTTCCCTTATCGATTTCACCACCTCGGTCCGGCCTGCGCGGCCAGCTCGGCGACGCTCACCGGGCCGGCCTGGGTGCCGTCGCGCAGCCGCAGCGCCGCCCGTCCGCTCTCCACCTCGCGCGGGCCCACCACGAGCTGGAACGGGACCAGCCGATGGGCCCTGATCCTGGCCCCGAGGCTGCCGCGGTCGGCCGGGGCCAGCTCGGCCCGCAGCCCGGCCGCCACGCACTCGCGCAGCAGCTCGCCGGCGGCCGGCAGCTCGGCGTCCGACAGCGGCAGCACCACCGCCTGCACCGGGGCGAGCCACGCGGGGAACGCGCCGCCGTGCACCTCGATCAGGTGCGCGACCAGCCGCTCGACGCCGCCCACGATGCTGCGGTGCACCATCACCGGACGCTCGCCGCCGACGTAGCCGAGGTCGAAGCGCACGGGCTGGTAGAGGTCCACCTGCACGGTCGACAGGGTCGACTCGCGGCCGGCCGGGTCGGCGATCTGGATGTCGATCTTCGGGCCGTAGAAGGCGCCTTCGCCGCGTTCCTCGTCGTAGCCGCGGCCGCGCTGTTTGAGCACGTCACGCAGGATCGACTCGGAGCGCGCCCACATCTCCGGGTCGTCGACGAACTTGGCGCCGTCGCCGCGCAGCGACAGCCGGTAGCGCGCGGCGCTGATGCCGAGTTGATCGTGGGCGGCCTCGATCAGGTCGAGCGCGGCCGACACCTCGGCGGCGGCCTGCTCGGGCGGGCAGAACACGTGGCCGTCGTTGAGCTGGATCGCGCGCACCCGGCTCAGCCCGCCCAGCACGCCCGACAGTTCCGAGCGGTACATGCCGCCCAGCTCGGCCACGCGCAGCGGCAGCTCGCGGTGGCTGCGCTGCCGGGAGCGGTAGATGAGCGCGTGGTGCGGGCACAGGCTCGGCCGCAGCACGAACTCCTCGCCGCCGACGTTCATCGGCGGGAACATGTCGTCGCTGTAGTGGGCCCAGTGGCCGGATATCTCGTACAGCTCGCGCTTGCCCAGGATCGGGGAGTTGACGTGCTGGTAGCCGTTGCGCCGCTCCAGCTCGTACACGTAGTCCTCGATGGCCTTGCGCACGGCGGCGCCCGCGGGCAGCCAGTAGGGCAGGCCGGAGCCGATCAGCGGGTCGGTGTCGAAGATGCCCAGCTCGCGGCCGAGCCTGCGGTGGTCGTTCATGATCATCCTTTCGGGTGAAAGGGCGAACGACCGCGATCCCCCGGGCGTTCGCCCGGGGAGCAGGATTCAGCGCGCCGGGACGAGGTCCGGCGTCGTCGTGACGAAAGCGCGCTGCATGCCTGCGACCCTAGCACCAGGGGACCCGATGAAGAAAAGTTTCATCAGACGGTCAAGGAGTGGCAAATGATATAAAGGAGCCGTGGCCCAGATCACCTTGGACGTCCGGCAGCTGCAGGCGTTCGCGGATGTCGGCTACCAGGTCGCGGGCGGCGGCGGCGCGCACGGCGCGATGAGCGCGCTGCGGCGGGTGGTGGCGCTCGACGCCTACGAGTTCGTGGCCTACGACCCCGCCACCGGCCGCCACCGCAGCGTGCTCTCCCACGGCCACCGGCGCATCGACGGCGACGCCGCGGAGGAATACGCCACGCTCGAGGTCTACCGCCACGCCCGGGCCACCAGAACCCCGGTGCGCATGCCGCAGCCGGGCACCGAACGCTACTTCCGCCGCCACCTGGCGCCCTACGGCTGGCGCACCGGGCTGACCGCCCCGCTGTTCCTGGCCGACGGCCGCTACACCGGCCTGCTGCACCTGGCCTCCAAGAGCGCCTTCCCCGAGCTGACCGGCCCGCTGCTGGCCGCCGTCAGCCCGATGCTCGCGCACGTCACCGACCTGACCCGGTGCGTCATCGACCCCGTCGGCCTGCCGCCCGACTTCCGCGCCATCGCCTTCGACCGCATCGGCATCCGCCGCGAGATGCCCGGCCGCGAGTCCTCGCCCGCGCTGCGCGACGACCCGGCGGTGGCCGCCTTCGCCCGGGCGTTCATCGACTCGCGCGAGCTGAGCAGGCACGGGCTCTGGCTCGACCGCGACGGGCGCTGGCACGAGGTGCGGCTGCTGCGCGCCGGGGTCGGCTTCCAGGGCAGCCTGCAGGGCGCGATCGTGGCCGAGCGGTCGTGCGCGCTGCCGTACGAGCTGACCGGCCGCGAGGTCGACGTCCTGACCAGGGTGGCGGCCGGCGACTCGAACCCGCAGATCGCCGCGGCGCTGGTGCTCAGCGTGCGCACGGTCACCACCCACCTGGAGCACATCTTCGCCAAGCTGGGCTGCGACAGCAGGACCAGGCTGACCACCAAGGCGCTGGCCGAAGGGCTGTGCAGGCTGGAGCTCTGAACCCGGGGCCGCCCAGGGGCCGCGATCGGCCCCGGCCGTAGAATGTTGCGGACGTCCGCCGCGGAAGGAGACCAGGTCCGGAATGGACGACAAGACGCCCAGCACGGCCAGGCCCCGGGTGCTGGTGAGCCGGGCGCTGCCCACCGAGCCCGCCGTGCGCGGCTCGGCGTCGCTGTTCCTCGCCGAGGCGGGGCGCCAGGGGGTCGAGGCCGACCGCCGCATGCTCTACGTCGGGCTCGAACCGGCCGGTGAGGAGGTGGCGTCGTGCCTGCGCGTCGCGCCCGGCACCGACGTCGTGGCCAGACGCAAGATGATGACCGCCGACGGCGTGCCGGTCCGCATCGCCACCAGCTACTTCCGCGCCGACCTGTTCGGCGGCACCCGGCTGGCCGAGCCGGGGTTCGTGCGGCCGTCGCTGCAGTCGGCGCTGATCGCCCTGGGGTACGTGTTCGGCCACGCCGAGGAGAACCTGGTCGCCCGGCCGCCCACCGGCTTCGAGCGGGAGACGCTGGAGCTCGACCCCGGCGAGTGGGTGGTGCGGGTGCTCAGGGCCGGCTACTCGGCCGACGACACGCCCGTCCACGTGCTGGAGACCGTCTGCGCGGGCAGCAGGCACGTGTTCCCGATCCGCCAGGTCTCCGGATACGACGAGTTCTGACATGCCGCTGACCATCCCCCCGGTCATCGCGCCAGGCACGCTGAACGCGGGCCCGCAGCCCGTGCTCACGGCGGCGGACGGCCTGCGCCTGCGCCCGTGGACGCCCGCCGACGCCCCGGCCGTCGTCGACGCCTTCCGCGACCCGGCCACCCGGCACTGGCACGTGCGCGCCGTCGACACCCTCGCCGAGGCCGCGGCGCTCATCGACGGCTACACCGAGGGCTGGCGTACCGAGCGCAGCGCGAGCTGGGCGCTCGTCACGCCGGCGGACGACGTGCTCGGCCGGGTCGCGCTGCGGCACCTCGACCTGTGGCAGGGCGAGGCCGAGGTGGCCTACTGGATGCGGGCCGCGGCGCGGGGCAGGGGCGCGGCCCCGGCCGGCGTCCGCGCGATCAGCGCCTGGGCGTTCGGCGCCGGGATGCACCGGCTGTTCCTGGAGCACTCTACGGCGAACCCGGCGTCGTGCCGGGTCGCCGCGAAGACCGGGTTCGAGCTCGAAGGCACCAAGCGCAGCGCCCACCAGCACACCGACGGCTGGCACGACGTGCACCTGCACGCCCTGATCAACCCGGCGGCCTGAGCCCGATTCCCGGGTGGAGTGGTCGTGGTCAGACGGCTTCCGCGGCCGTCCACTCCGAGGGGACCCGCACCTGCACCAGCTCGAACCAGACCGCCGTCGAGCCGTTCTCCCTGGTGAAACCCCAGCGGTGGCTGAGCGCCTCGATCAGCGGCAGCCCCCGGCCGCTGGTGGCCTGGCCGGCGTCGGAGCCCGTCCGGCAGACGCAGGGCGGGCCGTCCGAGCCGCCGTCCACCACCGCCACCCTGACCAGGGTGTCGGAGCTGCGTACGGCCACCGTGAACGAGCCGCCGGACCCCGAGCGGCTGTGCAGGATGGCGTTGGTGGCCAGTTCGCTGGTCAGCAGGACGCAGTCGTCGTAGAGCGGGTGGTCGCGGCCGAGCGCGGCCGTGACGAGTCCCCTGGCCCTGGAGACCTGTGAGGGCACTCCGGGAAACCGGACCATGAGATCGTGGGGATCGGCCGGGCCGTCCCCGTCGAGGTGAAAGTCCGGCGGCGCCACGGTTACCTCCCCGATTCCGGTGACGGAGAGAAGACGCTCCCGGCGATCCCATAGATTATCGCGAAAAGGTAGGAATGTCCTTTCCCATGGTCGCCTGCGCGGTCGCCGGGGCCGACCGAGTACGCTGCGATCGACGAGTCGTCTTACGAGGGGTGCCTGCCCGTGGGGGAGAGCAGCGTGCGTCGCGGCGTGCCTGCCCGGGCGGCCGAGGAGGTCGCGTGAGCAGCCTGGAGGCCGTCTGGGTGCAGCCGTACGACCAGCAGGGGGCCGCGGTGGTCACCGGCGTCTTCGACATCCTGCACGTCGGCCACGTGCGCTATCTCGGCGCGGTGGCGGCACGCGGGCTGCCGCTGGTCGTCGGCGTGGAGGACGATCCGCGGGTACGCGCGTGGAAGGGGCCGACCCGGCCGTTCAACCCGGCGGCGGAACGCGCCGAGGTGCTGGCCGCGCTGCGCTTCGTGGCGGGCGTGTTCATCGTGACCGGGCCGCCGGAGGCGCACGGTCCCGAAGATTACATCGACCTGCTCGCGCCGATGCGTCCCGGCGCGCTCGCGCACACGGCCGGCGATCCGCACGCGGGGGCCAGGTGCGCGGCGGCGGCGCTGCTCGGCGCGCACTGCTGGGAGCTGGAGGCGATCCCCGACCGGTCCACCACGCGCATCGTGAACGCGGCCGGCAAGAGCTGACCGCTGCCCCGTATCACGGGAAAAGCGCAGGTAGGGGAAACCGCACCCTGAAAACGATCAGATGCGCATGATCTCGTAGTCTTGGTCGCATGACGGCTGACCTGTTGGCGGAACGGGTCACGAACCTGCTGGCACCGCAGGTGCTCGTGATCGCCATGCCGCCGTTCGTCGGGCTGGTCGCCCAGGGGTGGGGCGGCGCCGCGTGGGGCCTGCTGGCCTCGGCGCTGTGCGGCGGCGTGCCCGCCGCCGTGATCGCGATGGGCGTGCGTTCCGGACGGCTCGACTCGCACCACATCGTCGACCGGGCCCGCCGCACCGGGCCGCTGCTGGCCGCCGTGGCGGCGGTGATCGCGGCGCTGGTGCTGCTCGTGCTGACCGGGGCGCCGCGGCTGCTGGTGGCCACGGTGACGGCGATGCTGATCGCGCTGGGGGTGACCGTCCCGATCACGACCCGGTGGAAGATCTCCTTTCACGCGGCCGTCTGCGCGGGCACGGTGGTGGTGCTGGCGCACGTCCTGCCCGCGCTGCCCGTCGCGGTGGCCGGCACGGGCGTGGTGGCGCTGGTGTGCTGGGCCCGCGTACGCCTCACCCACCACACCTGGCCGCAGGTGGCGGCGGGCGCGGTGGTCGGCGCGGCGGTGACGTGGGGGACCCTGGCCGCCTTCGGCCTGGAGTAGTGCGCGGCCCGGAGCGGGTCCCGGGGTGGCGCGGCACGGGGCGGAATAGCGGCGGGCGTGCGGCGGTTGCCGCGTTCATGGATGCCACGAAACGCGGCCGGGTGCGCGTCGAACGCTCCGGCAAGCGGGTGCGGACCTACCTCGGCGGCCGGGCGGTGGCCGACACCACCCGCGCGCTCCTGGTCTGGGAGTCCCCCTACTATCCCACCTACTACTTCCCCCTGGCGGACGTCGACGAGTCGGCGCTGAAGCCCACCGGCACCGCCAAGCACTCGCCCAGCCGGGGCGACGGCGTGGTGCACACGGTGACCCACGGCGGCGCGGAAGCCGTCGACGCGGCCCTGGTGTACCGCGACTCGCCGATCGACGAGCTGCGCGACCACGTCCGCTTCGAGTGGGACGCCATGGACGCCTGGTTCGAGGAGGACGAGGAGGTGTTCTTCCACGCCCGCGACCCCTACACCAGGATCGACATCCTGGCCAGTTCCCGTCACGTGCGGGTGGAGGTCGACGGCGTGACGGTGGCCGACTCGCGCAACGCCCGGGTGCTGTTCGAGACCGGCCTGCCCGCCCGGTACTACCTGCCCAAGCCGGACGTCCGGCTCGACCTGCTCGAACCCACCGACACCGCCACGCACTGCCCGTACAAGGGCACGGCGGAGTACTGGTCGGTCAACGGGCGGCCCGACCTGGCCTGGTCGTACCGCACGCCGCTGCCGGAGAGCCAGAAGGTCGCCGGGCTGATCGCGTTCTACAACGAGAAGCTCGACATCTACGTGGACGGCGAGCTGCAGGAGCGGCCGAAGACCCCGTTCAGCTGACCACGCCGCTCGACGCGCGCCGCCGGTGTACCCGGCTCCAAAGGGGCGAGCCGGGAGACCGGGGCGGCCATGGGATGGGCGCGGGGGGTCAGGTGGCCGGGGTCCAGCGCGGGTCGCGGCCGAGGTGGCGCAGGAGCGCCGCGGCCGCGTCGTCGCCGTCCTGACCGGCCAGTGCCGGCGCGTAGGCGCCGTACGCGCGCAGCGGTTCCACGATCTCCCTGGCCACCGCGAGCAGCTCCGCCGCGATCTGCGGGGTGAGCGGCGAGGGCTGCCCGGTGGCCAGGGCGATGTCCCAGGCGTGCACGGCCGCGTCCAGCGCGCAGGCGCCCGCGCCGACCCGCGCGGGCAGCTTGTTCGGCGGGACCGGCACGGCGACCTCGCCGGCGTCCGGACTGACACCCGCCCACGCGGCGGCCGAGCGCGCCAGCGCCGACTCCAGGTAGGCCACCGGGTCGGCGGGACGCACGCCGGACGGCGCGAACGGGTTCTCCTCGGGGCCGGGCTCCCCGGTCAGGAAGGCGGCGAAGCCGAGCTGGTCGCCCGCGGCGTGCTGGAGCACCTGGGTGACGGTCCAGTCGGCGCACGGCGTGGGCAGGTCCCAGCCGGTGGCGGGCACCCGGCCCACGACGTCGCGCAGCGCCCGGAGCGAGAAGTCGAGCACGGGGAAACCGGTGGTGGAGCTCATCGTGGCGTCCTTTCGAAGACCCTGTCGCGATGGCTCCACTCTACCAGAACGGAATGATTTGTTCCACTATGAGGTGAGCAACCTGGTGAGCACCCGCGTGCCGAACTCCAGCCCCTCCACCGGCACCCGCTCGTCCTTGCCGTGGAACATGCCGAAGTAGTCGAGGTCGGGCCGGAGCATCAGCGGCGCGAAACCGTAGCCCTCGATGCCGATCCTGGCGAACGACTTGGCGTCCGTGCCGCCGCTCATCACGTACGGCACCGGCCGCGCCGCCGGGTCCTCGGCCGTGATCGAGCCCGCCAGCAGGTCGAAGAACGGCGACGGGTAAGGCGCCGCCGGCGCGTCCTCCAGGTTGACGAACTCCCGGGTGATCTTCGGCCCGAGCAGCTCGTCGATCGTGGCCAGGAACTCCTCCTGCAGCCCGGGCAGGTACCGCCCGTCCACGTGCGCCTCGGCCGTGGACGGCACCACGTTCACCTTGTAGCCGGCGTCCAGCATGGTCGGGTTGGCCGAGTTGCGGATCTGCCCCTTGAACAGACTGCCCAGCGGGCCCAGCCGGGCCGCCTCCGCGTCGAGCCGGTCCAGGTCGATGCGCTGCCCGGTGATCTGCGACAGGCTCTCGATGAGCGCCGCGACCGACGGCGTCAGCCGCACCGGCCACTGGTAGGAGGCCACCCGCGACAGCGCGTGCACCAGCGTGGCCACCGGGTTGTCCACCGCAGGGCGCGAGCCGTGCCCGGCCACGCCGTGCGCGGTGAGCTTCATCCAGGAGGTGCCGCGCTCGCCCACCGCGATCGGGTACACGCGGGTGCCGCCCGAGGTCACGCTGAACCCGCCGGACTCGCTGATCGCCTGCGTCACCCCGTCGAACAGGTGGCGGTGCTCGGTCACCGCGTGCCGCGAGCCGTAGTCGCCCGTCGCCTCCTCGTCGGCCAGGAACGCCAGCACCAGGTCCCGCCTGGGCCGCACGCCGGCCGCCGCCATGCCGAGCACGGTGGCCAGCGTCATCGCGCACGAGCCCTTCATGTCCACCGCGCCCCTGCCGTAGACGCAGTCGTCCACGATCTCGCCGGAGAACGGGTGCAGCTCCCACTCGGCCGGGTCGGCCGGGACCACGTCCAGGTGGCCGTGGATGAGCAGCGCGTCGGGCGAGTCGCCGTCGATCCTGGCCACGACGGTGGTCCGCTTCGGCGCGGACTCGAACACCACCGGCTCGATCCCGGCGTCGGCCAGCAGCGTGGCCACGTACTCCGCGGCCGGGCGCTCACCCGCGCCCGGGTTGGTGGTGTCGAACCTGATCAGATCCGAGCAGATCTCGGCGACGCTCTTCACGCTCTCCCCTTCAGGGTCAGTGGCGGCACCTCGGGCGTCTCCAGGTCGAAGATCAGCCCGTAGAAGGCCAGCTCGGCCTCCAGTACCGCGACGATGGTCTCCTCCCGGCGCCAGCCGTGCTGCTCGCCGGGAAAGGTCAGCATGGCCCACTGTTTGCCGTGCTTGTCCAGTTCGGCGACGAATCGCTCGGCCTGGCCGACGTCCACGATCGCGTCCTCCAGGCCGTGCAGCATGAGGCATGGGCCCGACGCCCGGGCGGCGTGGAGGAGCGGTGAACGCTCGGTGTACCTCTGCCGGGTCTCGGGCAGCGGGCCCACCAGGCCGTCCAGGTAGCGCGACTCGAAGTCGTGCGTCTCGGCGGCCCAGCTCGCCGGGTCGGTGATCGCGTAGTGCGCCACGCCGCCCGCGAACACGTCGCTGTGCACCAGCGCGGCGACCGTCGTCCAGCCGCCCGCGCTGCCGCCGCGCACCGCGATGCGCGCCGCGTCGGCCCGGCCCAGCGTGACCAGGCCGCGCGCCACCTTGGCGCAGTCCTGGACGTCCACCACGCCCCACTGGTGCCGCAGCCGCTCGCGGTAGGCCCGGCCGTAGCCGGTCGAGCCGCCGTAGTTGACCACGGCCACGCCGATGCCCCTGCTGGTGAAGTAGGCGATCTCCAGGTCGAGCATGACCGGGTAGCTGCCGGTCGGCCCGCCGTGCACGAAGATCACGTAGGGGGCGGGCGCGCCCTGGGCGCCGGCCGGGGCGTACAGGTGGGCGTGCACGTCCTCGATCGTGACCGGCTCCGGCGTGGGCAGCAGCTCGCGCGCCGGCAGCGGCTTGGGCGCCGACACCACCTCGCGGCCGCCGCCGTCCAGGCCGACCAGCGTCACCTCCAGCGGCGTGTACGGCGTCGCGCCGACCGCCGCCACCCGGCCGCCGGCCGTCGAGACCGTCGAGCTCCAGTACGTCGCCGACTCGCCGCCGATCTCCGTCAGCTCGCCGGTCGCCGGGTCGAGCACGCCCAGCCGGCGGCGGTCCGCGGTGCCGTACACCACGGCCAGGCGATCCTCGCCGACCGCGAAGCAGGCCATGCCCGGCTTCCACGCCGCCGCGCCGAACTCCAGCTCCATCGGGGTGAGGTTCACCGCGGGGGAGCCGTCCAGGTGGACCAGGTGCAGGTTCCACCAGCCCGTCGGGTCGGTGACCGCGTAGAGCGCGTCGTCGTCGCGCCACTCGGCCTGCGTGACGGACTCCTCCGGCCCGCCCGCCACCACGCGGTGCGGACCCGCCGTGCCGTCGGCGGCCAGCGGGGCCACGCACAACTCGGTGCCGTCCCAAGGCATGTTCGGGTGATTCCACCCGATCCACGCGACGTATCGTCCGTTGGGAGAAATTCTCGGGTTCATCAGAAAATGTTGGGCCCGGGCGATGACCTTGACCGGGCCGCCGTCCAGCGGCACCGCGACCAGGTCGCGCACGTCGTCGACCTCACGGACCGCCCACACCTCGCCGCGGCCCGGGGGCAGATAGAGGTCGGCGTACCTGGCCGGGCCCGCGGGCGTGATCGCCACCGGCTCGGCGTCGCCGGCGGTCACGTACAGGCGCTGATCGGCCCAGTTCGTGAACACCAGGCCGCCGCCCGGCAGCGGACGCCACGAGCGCCCGCCGTACTCGATCACCCGGTTTCGAGCGTTCCATCCCGCGGGCAGCGCGTCGGTGCGCGAGCCGTCCGGCAGCCGGCGCACCACGCAGCGCCGGCCGCCCTCGTGCGGGCGCGGCTCGTCCCACCAGACCTCGACGCCGGACGGCGTCTCCACGGCCTCCACCCACTGCGGGCCGCCATCGGTACGCGCCACATCGATCGGTCGAATGCTCATACAGTCACCAGTTGCCATAGGGAGAAACGGAGAATCGGGGCGGGGAGCGGCCGGGCGGATCGGGGACGCGCGCGACGCCGCCGCCGTTCCCGGAGCCGCCGAGCCGCGCGTCGTCGGACGCTGCCCCCGAACGGCCACGGCGAACCTCCCCCTCGCCCGGCGGGTGCGCGTGCGTCACGGCACGGCGAAGCCGGCCGGATCGGCGTTGAGCACCAGCCACATTGTGGTTTCGTGCCCGGTGTCGCGCATCGGACGGTTTACGTACCGGCCCGATTGTGTCAGTGATCATCTCTATCGTTCCGGGCATGACTCAAGCGGTTCAGGCGTACTCCTACGCCGGGCTCTCCACGCTCTCCGACGGGCGCCTCGGCCTGTCCACCTCCGGCGGCCGGGCGCTGTCCGGCCCCCAGGCGCACCCCAGGTTCTTCAGCGGGCTGCTCACCCAGGCCGCCCCGGCCGCGGCCGGGCTGCTGGCCGTGGCCGACGTGGCGCTCACCCGCTACCACCAGCCCAGGCCGGGCTGGACCCGCGACCCGGTCGTGACGTGCGACGGCGACCGGCTCAGGTTCGAGTCGTTCTCCGCCTGCGGCGGCGTCTACGCCCGCCTCGACGTCGACGCGATCGACGGCGAGGTGCTCGACCGGGGCACCACGAACGTCGACGTCAACGGCCCGCTGCGCGAGTCGCTGGCCAGGGTCGGCGGCCGCGACCCGCTCCACCTGGGCGTCGGCCCCGACGAGCTGACCGTCACCACCCTCGACGGCGCGGTCGTGGAGAAGAAGGTGCCGCTGCCCACCCGCTGGCTGCGCGGCTTCGCCGAGGTCCAGGTCATCGCCTCCGGCTTCGACCTGCGCGCCGAGCTCAAGGGGCCGCAGGCGGTGCGCTTCCTGCGCTCGCTGCCGCGCCGGGCCGCCGCGAACGTCTGGGCCGTGCCCACCGGCCGCGACCTGCGCGTGTCCGCCACCCACACGCGCGGCGCGGTCTGCCTGGCGGGCGCCGGGCGCGTCGCCACGCTGCTGCCGCTGCTCAGGTTCGCCAAGGCCCTGCGCCTGTACGGCCCCGCCGACGGCGACCAGTTCGCGGCCAGCGCCTGGGAGCTGGAGCTGCCCGGCATGCGCTACACCCTGGCCGTCTCACCCCAGCCGTGGCGCGGCTTCTCCGGCGAGGGCCAGGTGCTCGAAGACCTGGCCACCGACGAGGCCGCCGGCGACGCCGACGTGGTCGGCATGCTGCTCAACTTCGAGCCCACCGTGGAACTCGGCCTCCTCGCCGACCGCGCCGGCCTGCCCATCGACCGCGTCCGCGCCGCGCTCACCCAGCTCGGCACCTCCGGCAGGGTCGGCTACGACCTGCACCAGGCCGGGCACTTCCACCGCGAGCTGCCCTACGACAGGGAACAGGTGGCCGAGCTCAACCCGCGGCTCACGGCGGCCAGGGCGCTGGCGGCCGCCGGCGCGGTCCGGCTGCACGGCGACACGGCCGAGGTCACCACCTCCGGCGGGGTGCGCCGGGTGCGCGTCGAGTCGGGCGAGTGCACCTGCCCGTGGTGGTTCGACCACCGGGGCTCGCGCGGGCCGTGCAAGCACGTCCTGGCCGCCAGGATCACCGCCCGCGTGGCGGTCGAGGTGACCACGTGAACCCGGAGGAGCCCGCGCCCGACGGCGCGGACGGGCCGGAGCGTGACGGCGACGGCGCGTCGGGGGCTGGACGCGGCCGCGCGGCCCTGCGGGAGGTGGACGCGTGGGAGTTCGTGCGGGAGGCCGTGCGCGCGGGTGACGCGACGGCCGTGGCCGATCGGGTGGCCGCGCTCGATCCCGCGGCCAGGCGCGCGGTGGCCAGGGACCTGCCCACCCGGATCCCCGAGGTCAGGGCGTGGGCGTCCGAACAGGCCAGGCTGGCCGAGCTCAGGCTCGACCGGGAACGCGAGGCGGCCTGGGCCAGAGACCGGCACCTGTTCGCCGACGACAAGTGGCTGTGGTCGGTGAAGTGGGATCCCGGCTGGAAGGTGCCGGGCCCCGACGACTGGGTCACCCCGATGCGGGTCGCCGGAGCCGCCACCATCGGCGGGGCCGCGGCCGTCCTCGCCTGGCTCACCCGCCGCGACCTGGTGCGGTCGTGGTGGCCGCCGGTCGACGACGGCGACGTGCTGGAACGCGTCCTGGCCGGCCGGTCGCCGGAGTGGCAGGCCGACTTCGCCGTCAGGGCCGCACTGCGGCTGCGCGTGCAGCGGGCCGCGCGGCCCGACCCGCTGCCCACGCTCGCCCTGGCCATGCTGCGCCGCAGCGGCGCCACCCCGCCCGGGCACGACCCGCTCACGGTGGCCTGGGTCCGCCGGCCGCCGACCGCCGCCTCGTTACGCGCCGACCCGCTGCTCGACCACCTGCTGACCCGCCTGTTCGAGGCCGAGGGCGTCGGCCACGAGCTGCGCGCGGAACAGGCGGGCTCGCCCGCGTCCGGCCCCTGGCTGGCCGCGCTGCGCACCCTGGAACGCGACGGCAGGATCGCCCGCGACCTGCTGCTCGACGGCTGCGTCCGCCGGTTCCTGCGCGGCGGCACCGCCACCACGCTGCGCTTCTTCGCCCGCCTGCACGACCTGCTCGAACCCACCGCCGACGAGGTGGCCGCACGCCAGCGCGACTACCTGCGGCTGCTGCCCGCCGCGCCAGGCCCGGTCGCCGACCTGGCGCTGAGACACCTGCGCGCGCACGGCGGCCTGGAACCCGCCGAGGTGGTGGAGGCCGTCCAGGCACTGCTGTACCGGCCGGAGCGCAAACTGGTCAGCGCCGGCCTGTCCTGGCTCGACCAGGCGGCCGGCGCGGCCGGCGACGACCTCGACGAGCTGGCCCCGGCACTCGGCTTCGCCTTCGCCGGCGAGTCCCCCGACGTGCAGGGCCGGGCCGTGCGGCTGGCCATCAAGCACGCCAGGCGGTTCACGCCGGTGGGCGCGCAGGCCGTACGCGAGGCCATCGGCCTGCTGCCGCCCGACCTGGGCGCCGCGCTGGCGGCGGTGTTCGGCGGGGAGGCGGCGCGGGAGGAACGTCCCGCGCCCGACGACTTCACGCCCGTGCCGCTGCCCGCGCCGCGCCGCGCGGAGCCGATGGCGCCGGTGCCGCGCCTGGTCGGCCGCCTCCCTGACGACGGCGGCTGGGACGTGGCGGAACGCTGGCTGGCGGCGGTCGTCCGGGCCTGCGCCGGCGACCGCGACGGGCTCAGGGCCAGGATGGCGGAGATCGTTCCGCTGAACAGGTACCAGGCCGCGACCGCCGAACGGCTCTACCTGCTCGACACGTGGACCGACCCGCGCCACTGGGCGGAGGCGATCAGGCGGGAGATCGTCCAGCCGGGCGGCGAACCCGAGCCCGCGACCGCCGCGGGCACCCGCGCGCCGGACGAGACGACGGGGGCGGCGCCGGGGGAGAGCGCTGAGATCCCGGCCGCCTCGCCCGCCGAGGCAGGGGTGCGCGTGAGCCGGCCGGTCCGGCTCCGCACGCTGCGGAAGGGCCTGACGGACGTCAACCCGGCCGAGCACCACGCCGACCACACCCTGACCTTCGTCCCCTACCCGGCGCCCGAGCCGGAACGACCCCCGGCCGACCGGCTGCCCAGGCGGCGGTCGGCCGCGCCGCCGCACCTGTTCCTGCTGCGCCGCTGGCAGGAGGTCTACGCCGGGCTGAAGGCGGGCACGCTGCCGCCGTACCTGCTGGCCGAGCCCACCAGCGGCACCGGGCACGTGGACCCGGGCGAGCTGGTCGCCAGGCTGGCGGGCTACGAGCGGGCCGGTGTCGAGGCCATGCCCGCCGACCTGCAGCAGGCCCTGCTCCGGCTGCCGCGCACGATCCCGCCCGAGGCCGCCGCCCGCGCGGGCACGCTGACCTCCGCCGCCGGACGCGCGCTGGCGTCCTGGCTGAACGGCGGCCGCCCGGAACCGGTCACCCGGGTCGAGTGGTCGGACGAATCGCACGTCTACGTCCACGACCAGGAGCCGGGCGTGGCCGAGAGCCCGCGGCTGACGCCGCACGTCAGCGTCGAGCCGACCGGGCTGGAGCTGATCGACGCCCTGCTGTCCGGCGCGCCCGCCCACCGGCATGACGAGCACGGGCCGATGGGCTGGTGGCACGCCGTGCTGCCATCAGACCGGGAGGTCGTCGCCCAGCACTACCTGCCGTACCTGCTCCACCAGTGGGACCACGCCGGCATCCACCCGTCGTACGGTGCGGCGCTGGCGCCGGCCGACGGTCCCACGGGCGAGGCGTACGCGCTCATGCTGGCCTACTTCCTGGCCACGCGGCGCTCGTGGGAGCAGCCGCCGGGCGAGGCGGTGCGGCTGCTGCTCGACCTGGCCGCCAGGGGCGAGCTGCCCGCCGAGGAGGTGGGACGCAACCTGGCGCTGCTGCTGCGCAGGACCTGGTTCAAGCTCGGGCCGGTGCTGGAGTCCCTGGAGAGCGCGGCCGAGCACGGGGCGCACCTGGAGGTCTGGCGGATCATGTGCGGGCTGCTGGCGGCGTACCTGCCCGGGCCGGGGGAGCGGCCGATCCCCGGGCACACCCGGGCGCTGGACTTCGCGCTGCGCGCCGCCCGCTGGGCCGGGGCCGCGCGGCCGGTGCCGTGCGTGGCGGAGATCGCCGGGCGCAAGGCGTCGAGCAACTTCGTGCGGGCGGCCCGCCGGCTGCACACCAGCCTGATGTGAGGCCCCGGGACCCGCGCCCGCGGGACCCGCGCCCGCGGGTCCCGCGTCGCCGGGTTCCGCACCCCTGGGTTCCGGGCCGCCGGGCGAAGACCGGTCAGAGATACAGGCCGGTGGAGTCGTCGCCGGGGGCCTGGGGCAGGTCGCGGCCGGCGCGCAGCGCGTACAGCTCGGCCAGCGTCGCGCCCGCCGGGCCCACCCCGTCGGGGCTGCCCAGCCAGCGCGCCGCCTCGTCCCTGCTCAGCGGTCCGACCTCCACCTGCGCCAGGCACCGCCCCGGACGGATCACCGCCGGGTGGAGCCTGGTCAGGTCCTCGTTCGTGGTGATCGCCACCAGCACGTCGCGGCCCTGGCCGAGCAGGCCGTCGGTGAGGTTCAGCAGCCGCGACAGGCCCTGCCCGGCCATCGCCTTGGCGCCCGCGCTGATCAGCTCGTCGCAGTCCTCGAGCACCAGCAGCCGCCAGCGCTGCTGGTCTTCGTCGCTGTCGTAGCCGACCGCCACCTCCATCAGGTAGCCGGGCTCGTTGAACAGCCGCTCGGGGTCGAGCACGCAGTCGACCTGGCACCACTCGCGCCACTGCCTGGCCAGCGACCGCAGCAGCGTGGTCTTGCCGGTGCCCGGCTGCCCGTGCAGCAGGATCAGCCGGCCGTTCACCTCGGCCGGGTCGACCGCCATGAGCCGGTCGAGCGCGGGCCGGACCTTCGCCGAGTAGTTCTTGCTGATCTCCTCCCACGGCTGGGCCGTGATCGGCTTCTCCGAGCGGACGCCGCCGTGCGTGCCGCGCCACCAGAAGCCCATCTCCACGTGGTCGGTGTCGGGTGCGGGCTCCTCGGCCCCGTCGATGCTCTCCTTGAGCACGCTGCGGGCCAGCTCCTCGCTCACGGCCGTGACGCTGACCGTGGCGGAGCGGTTGCGATGGCGTACGACGCGCAGGGTCCAGCCGTCGCCGCAGATGAGCCGCGACTCCGAACCGTCCTCGACCTGCGCGGTGCGCACCACGCGGGCGCCTGCCGGGCTCAGCGTCGCCTCGGGCCGCACCCGTTCCAGGTTCGCCAGCCGGGACCAGGGCTGCACACCGGTCGCGAACGGCGACAGCGCCAGCGCGTCGATGACGTCGATGGCGGAGTCGGTGTCGTCGACCCAGATGTTCATCGGCAGCTCGGACTCGTCCGGCCCCGGGAACGGCACCTCCCTGATCACAGACATACCGTCAATGATCCACTTCCGGGGTGCGGATGTCGAAGGATTTCCCGGCGAAATCGCGCACGGCTGAAACTAGCCGGTCCTGCTCAGCTCGCCCTTGGACGAGCCCAGCAGGGTCAGCTCGTAGGCGAGCTTGTCGCCCGGCTTCCTGTCCAGCGTGACAGGGACGCCGCCCACCATGTCGATCGCGGCGCACCGCCCGCTCAGGCCGCCCAGGGAGAACGTGAGCCGCTCGCCGGTGACCGCGGTCAGCCTCAGGACGCCCTTGGCGCAGCCCGGGTCTTCGCCCGGCGACTCCCAGGTGCCCGTGTTCTGGCCGGCCTTGAGCACGATCGTGACCTTGTCATCCTTGAACTGCTTGCGCATGACGACGCCGTCCGCGGTGCCCGACCAGGTGCCCGCGAAGGCGGCCGGGATCTTGAGCGACGGATCGGCGGAGATCGTCGCCGTGGACAGGGAGTCGGTGGAGAGCGCGCCGAGCAGGTCGGCCAGGGGATCGGAGTGGGGCGCCTGGGAAGCCGGATCGGACGGCTGGCCGGAGGTCTGGTCTGACGGTTCGCCGGTGGTCGCGGTGGAGGCCGTGTCGCCGGTCTTCGGCGGCGGGGTCCTGGAGTTCAGCCACAACACCGTGCCGCCCGCCACGCCGATCGCCAGCGCCGCCGCCACGACCCCGGCCAGCAGGGCACGCGAGCCGCGCCGCCCGCCCTCGGCGGTCCGCGCGACGCCGCCGGGCCCGGTGGGCGGGCCGCCGTCGGCCGGGACGCGCTGGGAACCCGGCCCGTACCGCGGCCCGGACGGAACGTGTGGCTGCCCTGGTCCCGGCATCGGTCCCCGGGCGGGAGGCGGTGGCGGCGGCGGTGGGACCGGGTGGTTCGGGTTGACCAGGGCGACCATGAGGTCGCGTGCCGCGGGCCGCCGCGCCGGGTCCTTCGACAGCGCCGCCCCGATCAGCCCCCGCAGCCGCCCGGGCAGCACCCCCAGGTCCGGCTCGGCGTACAGCACCCGCTGCAGCACGGCAGGCACGGTGTCGGCGCCGAACGGGCTCGTCCCCGTGGCCGCGTACAGGATGGTGGCGGCCCACGCGAACACGTCGGACGCGGCGGTCGCGGGCGAGCCGTTGATCTGCTCGGGCGCCAGATAGGCGGGCGTGCCGATCAGGCCAGACGTCAGCGTGGCCGCGCCCTCGGCCCGCGCGATGCCGAAGTCGACCACGCGCGGGCCGTCCGGTCCGAGCAGCACGTTGGCCGGCTTGAAGTCGCGGTGCACGATCCCGGCGGCGTGGATGGCCGCCAGCGCGGTGGCCGTGCCGACCGCCAGCCGCTCCAGGTCGCCGCCCCGCAGCGGGCCGCGCTCGCCCACCCGGTCGGCCAGCGAGGGGCCGTCGACGAACTCGCTCACCACGTACGGCCGCGGCCCGCCGGTGGCCACGTCGAGCACCCGGGCGGTGCAGAACGAGGCGATGCCCTCCAGCGCCTCCAGCTCGCGGGCCAGCCGCGCCCTGGTCTCCTTGTCGCCGGTGCTCAGCAGCTTGACCGCCACCGGCTCGCCGGACTCGGCATGCGCCAGGTAGACCACGCCCTGACCGCCCTCGCCCAGACGGCCGGCCAGGCGGTAGCCGCCCAGCGCGACCGGGTCGTCCGGTGTCAGGGGGGTCACCATGGCCGATACGTTACCGGTCTTCCTGCATTTCGGATGATCCACCTGTACCTTGTGCTGTTGGTTAAATCACTCCTTACGCGGAGGTATCGGGGTGTCGAGAGTCACGTTGCGGGAGCGTGCTCGTTATTGGTTCGACAACACCATGTCGAAAGGGACGGCGTCGCTGATCGGCTGGCTGGCCGTAGTGTCGGTGGCGCTCATCGTGGTGATCGCCGCGATGACGCTGCTGTTCGCGCCCAATGAGCCGGAAGGCGCCTCGGCGCCGGGCGAGGTGCTGTGGATCTCACTCATGCACGCGCTCACCCCGAGCAAGCTCGCCAGCGACAAGGGATCGCTGGGCTACATGATCGTGATGTTCGCCGGGTCGCTCGGCGGGCTCTTCATCGTCAGCATGCTCGTCGGACTGATCTCCAACGGGCTGAAGCAGCAGGTCGACCTGCTGCGCCGGGGCCGGTCCAGGATTGTCGAGTCCGGTCACACGGTGGTGCTCGGCTGGTCGGACCAGGTGTTCACGATCGTCGCCGAACTGGTCAAGGCGCAGGCCAGCCGTCCCAGGTCGGTCATCGCCGTCATGGCGGAACGTGACAAGCTGGCCATGGAGGAGGAGATCCGCGAGCACGTGGGCGACCTCGGCAAGACCCGCCTGGTCTGCCGCACCGGGCGGCCCACCGAGCCGCACGACCTGGCGCTGCTCAACCTGGAGACGGCCAGGTCCATCGTGGTCCTCTCGCCGGAGGGCGAGGACCCCGACGCGCACGTCATCAAGATCCTGCTGGCGCTCGCCAAGCGCGAGGGCGCGCACCCGCCGGTCGTGGCCGCGCTCGCCTCCAGCAGGAACATCGCCGCCGCGCGCCTGGCCGGCGGGCCCGACGTGCACCTGGTGGACTCCGACGACACCGCCTCCCGGCTGATCGTGCAGTCCTCGCGCCAGTCAGGCATGTCCGTGGTCTGCATGGACCTGCTCAACTTCGACGACGGCGAGATCTACCTGCGTTCCGACGCCGCGCTGACCGGCCGCACGTACGGCGAGGTGCTGCACGCCTACCAGACCGCCGCCGTCATCGGCCTGCGCCGGCCGGCCGGCATCGTGCTCAACCCGGCCATGGACACCGTCGTCGGCGCCGACGACCAGGTCATCGTCATCGCGCACGACGACTCCCACATCCGCCTGGCCGGCGGCAAGCCCGCCGTGGACGAGTCCGCCGTCGTCGCCGCGGCCCGCGCCAAGCTCCAGCCCGAGCGCACCCTGCTGCTCAACTGGAACGGCCGGGCCGAGCAGATCATCCGCTACCTCGACGGCTACGTCGCGCCCGGCTCGGTGCTGGAGGTCGCCGCCGACCACCCCAAGGCCGGCACGAACCTGACCGGGCTGCGGAACCTCACGGTGAACGTCAAGGAGTGCGACACCACCGACAGGTTCGCGCTGGAGTCGCTGGGCGTCGGGCTGTTCCAGCACGTGATCGTCCTGTCCGACGACCGGTTCAACGTGCACCACGCCGACACCAGGACGCTCATGACGCTGCTGCAGCTGCGCGACATGCAGAGCGTGCTCGGCGAGCAGTACTCGATCGTCAGCGAGATGCACGACGAGAACAACCGCGCGCTGGCCGAGGTGACCGAGGCCGACGACATCGTCATCAGCGACACCGTCATCGGCCTGCTGCTGGCCCAGCTCGCCGAGAACCGCCACCTGGCGGACGTCTTCGGCTACCTGTTCGACTCGCACGGCTCGGAGATCTACCCGCGGCCGGCCGCCAACTACGTCAGGACGGGCACGCCTGTCACGTTCTCCACCATCATCGAGGCGGCCCGCAGGCGCGGCGAGACGGCCATCGGCTACCGCGACGCGTCGGCCAGGAACGTGCCGCCGCACTACGGGATCGTGCTGAACCCGTCCAAGTCGGGGACGGTCACGCTGGGCCAGACCGACTCGGTGATCGTCCTGGCCGAGCGCTGACCCTGACCCGGAACAATGGGACACATGCGGACGATTGACTGGGTCGACGGCGCCGTCGAGCTCGTGGACCAGACCCGGCTGCCCGACGAGTGCGTCATGCTCCGGCTGACCACCGTCGACGAGCTGATCGAGGCCATCGGGCGGCTGGCCGTACGCGGCGCGCCGGCGCTCGGGGTCGCGGGCGCGCTCGGCGTCGTCCTGGCCCACGGCGACCGCGACGCCGTCGCCCGGCTGCGCGCCGCCCGTCCCACCGCGGTCAACCTGGCCTGGGGCGTCGACCGGGCCGCCGCCCACCTGCCGGAAGGGCCGGACGCCGTGCTGGCGGCGGCCCTGCGGGTGCGCGACGACGACATCGCCGCCTGCCTGGCCATGGGCGAACGCGGCGCCGACCTCCTCGAAACCCTCGGCAGCCCCGGAGGCCTCGCAAGCCGCGAAGATGCCGGAAGCCGCGAAGGACTCACAAGTCGCGAGGGCGCCGGAAGCCGCGAGGGGGTCGGCGGCCGGGCCGGCGGGTTGCGCGTCATGACCGTCTGCAACACCGGCGGCCTGGCCGCCGTCGAACGCGGCACCGCGCTCGGCGTCGTCCAGACCCTGCACGAACGCGGCCGCCTGGCCGAGGTGCTCGCACTCGAGACCCGCCCGCTGCTGCAGGGCGCCAGGCTCACCACCTGGGAACTGGCCAGGATGGGCGCGCCGCACCGCCTCGTCACCGACTCCGCCGGGCCGTACCTGCTGGCCAGGGGCGCGGCGGACGCCGTACTCATCGGCGCCGACCGCATCGCCGCCAACGGCGACACCGCCAACAAGATCGGCTCGTACGCCCTCGCACTCGGCGCCGCCCGCGCCGGGGTCCCGTTCATCGTCGTCGCCCCCGAGACCACCATCGACCCGGCGACCCCGTCAGGGGAGCACATCGAGATCGAGGACCGGGGCGCCGACGAGATCGTCACCGTCAGAGGTGTACGCCTCGCCCCGGAGGGAACTCGGGCGTTGAACCCGGCGTTCGACGTGACACCGCACGATCTGATCACCGCGATCGTGACGGACCAGCGGGTGATCAGGCCCTGACCCGAAAAATCGCATCTCCAGGACCTGTCCGCACATCCCGCGTTACGCTCGGTCGTCGTGTCCGACCCCTCATCGACCTCCGGAGCACACCGTGGCCATTGACCTGGTGTTACGTCGCGACTGGCGGGCCCGAGCGCCCCGCGGCGACTACACGCAGCTCGACTCCACGAAGGGAGTGAAGGTCCACTACACGGGCGGCAGAGTCGACCCGGGCATCGTCACCGACCACGCCGGCTGCGTCGCGCTGGTCCAGTCCATCCAACGCCACCACATGGACGGCAACGGCTGGATGGACATCGGCTATTGCGTGGACGAGGAAACCGAGATCCTCACGCAGCAGGGCTGGAAGTCGTATCGCGACCTGCGCGAAGGAGACATGGCCCTCACCCTCAACCACGACCTGGGCATGTCGGAGTGGCAGCCCGTGCTCGAGGTCTGCGTCTTCCCTGCGATGCCCAGGGAAATGGTGCGGATGGAGGGCACCTCTCACTCGTCGCTCACCACCCCGCAGCATCGATGGCCGGTCGAGCGCCGACGCCGCAGAACGGGAACCACGCGGCAGAAGGGTCCCAAGGGGCACTGGCTGCCCACGGGCAGGTCTCCGCGTTCCGTCACCGAGTTCGAGCGTCTGTGGGCGACCACGGAGACGCTGGGGTACTGGGACCGCATCCCCATCGCGGCTCCCCGCTTGGACCTGCCGACCGAGGCCAAGTGGTCCGACGCCTTCGTCGAACTCGTGGCCTGGTTCTGGACGGAGGGCCACGTCATGTCGCTGCGGAACGGGGACCGTACGACCAATGTCGCCCTGTATCAATCCATGAAGAATCACATGTACGCGGCCCGGATCCGCGCGGCCTTGATGTCGGTCTTCGGGCCTCCCGTGGCCGGGTTTCCGCGACTGGGCAGGGCGACGGACGGCATCCCTCGATGGAGGGAGACCACGAACAGGCATCTCATCGAGTTCCACCTGTCGGCGGACGCCGGCCGGCGGCTCCTCGAGGTGGCGCCGGCGCGGGTGCCCAGCCACGAGTTCTTGCTGTCGCTGACGCGAGCGCAGCTCTCGCTGTTCATCGAGACGTCTCTGGCGGCCGACAACGCGGGCAAGGACAAGCTGGCCCAGAAGGATCGCGCGGCTGCCGAGGCGTTCATGTTCGCCGTGCTGCTGACGGGCGGATCGGCGTCCCTGCGCCGGAAGCCGCCGACGAACACCTGCAAGAGCGAGATGTGGCTGGTGAACATCCGGCGGCAACAATACGTGGGACCCCGGGAAGCCGCGCAGCGGAAAGCGGGCTTCGAGATCCGCCGAGAGACGTATCACGGCGAGATCTGGTGCCCCAGGACCGAGAACCAGAGCTGGCTGGCCCGCCGTGACGGCACCGTGTACTTCACCGGCAACACCTACATCGCCTGTCCGCATCGGAAGGTGTTCGAGGGGCGCGGGTTGCATCATCTGCCGGCCGCCAACGGGCCTGGGCTGAACGCCGGGCACTACGCGGTGCTCGGGCTGGTGGGCAACGCCGGGCTGGTGCAGCCGCCCGACGGGCTGCTGCACGGCATCCTGGACGCCGTCGCGCACCTGCGCGAGCGCGGGCGCGCGGGCAAGGAGATCAAGGGGCACCGCGACGGCTACAGCACCGACTGCCCTGGCGAGCCGCTGTACGCGTGGGTCAAGCGGGGCGCGCCGCGGCCCGGCGGCGGTGACGGCCAGCCGACGGTGCCGCCGTTCCCCGGCAGGCTGCTGAAGTACCCGCCGGTGATGCGCGGCGAGGACGTGCGGACGTGGCAGCGCCAGATGAGCAAACGCGGCTGGGAGATCGACGTGGACGGCGCCTACGGCAGCGACTCCAAGGACGTGTGCCGGCGCTTCCAGCGGCAGCAGGGCGTCGACGACGACGGGATCGTGGGCCCGGTGACGTGGCGCCTGGCCTGGACGGCGCCACAGACCTGACCACTACGGCGCCACCGGCCCGACTCGGACGGTGCCACTCACCTGACTCCGGATGGCGCCGCCGACCGATGGCAAGGGTCGTCCGGCCAGGGGAGTCGTCCGGGCGGGGCGTTGTCCGGGCGGGGCGTTGTCC
>NZ_JABCPZ010000219.1 GCF_013283785.1 Nonomuraea antri | reverse complement strand
GTGCAGGGAAGGCGGGGGTCACCTGTTGGGCGGCTAAAGGGAGAAACGGGTTATGCGCGGCCCCGCGGTCGGCTACAAAGGTAAAGGTTGTCGGTGGAAACGGTGACACAGGTGGAGATCATGCGATCGGGGCATATCGGACGATGGGCGGCCGTCGCCGGCGCGCTGCTGCTGAGCGGCGCGTGTGCCCAGACCCCCGGCCTGGCCGGGGTCAGCGCGCAGTCCCCCGTCACGGCCCCGGTGTCGCCGACGGGCACGCCGCAGGTGACCGCCACCATCCCCGACCCCAGCCGCTCGCCCGCCGCGGCGCTGCAGGCTCCCGAGGGCGACGCGCCGGTTCAGGTGCCGCCGCCCAAGCTGTCCAAGTACACCTACGCCTTCCCCGTCAAAGGCTGCAAGACCACCTACCAGCGGCGGCTGATCATGCTGCCCAAGACGACGATCTGGGCCGCCACCGGCTGCGCGTTCGTGGCCCCCATCGGCGGCGTCGTGGACGAGGTGAACATCAAGAACAGATGGCGTCCGTCCACCGACAAGGGCGCCGACCGCGAGGGCAGGTTCGTCACGATCATCGGCGACGACGGCGTCCACTACCTCGGCGGGCACCTCGACAGCGTGGCCGAGGGCGTCAAGCCGGGCCTGCGCGTCAAGAAGGGCCAGCTGCTCGGCCGGGTGGGCACCTCGGGCAACGCCCGCGACACTGGGCCGAACCTGTACTTCGCGATCTCGTGGAAGACCGGCCCGGCGTACTGGTGGGTACGCCGGGGGATGGTCGATTCTTGGGACTACCTGGCCGCCTGGCAGTCCGGCAACCGCACGTACTCGCCCCGGGAGGAGACCCTGGAGCTGCGCGGCAAGCTCGGCGAGACGCCGCAGTGCTCGGTGCAGTGCACGAGCAAGAAGCAGACGTCCAAGCCGACCAGGCCGCCCCAGCTGGAGCCGGACGACCAGGGACCGGTCATATCGGACCCGACGACAGTTCCTTTCGGTCAATGACCGCGCCCGACTTGATGAGCTCCTGGATCTCGTCCACGACGTCCCAGGTGTTGACGTTCATCCCGGCGACCACCCGGCCGTCCTTCAGCCAGTAGGCGATGAACTCCAGGTCGGCCACCGAGCCCCGGTAGACGACCTCGTCGTAGTCGCCGACGTCGCCGGAGAACTCCATGCCCAGCTCGTACTGGTCGGTGTAGAAGTACGGCACCGGGTCGTAGACGACCTGGCCGCCCAGCATCGACCTGGCCGCGGCCGGGCCGCTGTGCAGCGCGTTCGCCCAGTGCTCGACCCGCATGCGGCGGCCGTAGCGCGGGTGGAACCACTCGGCCACGTCGCCGGCGGCGAACACGTCCGGGTGCGAGGTGCGCAGCGCCGCGTCGGTCAGGATGCCCTGGCCGACGTCGAGCCCGGCGTCCCTGGCCAGGCCCACCTCGGGGGCCGCGCCGATCCCGACGACCACCAGGTCGGCGGTGAGCCGTTCACCGGTGCTGAGCCGCACCCCGGTCTCGGTGATCTCCGCGGCGGTCGTGCCGAAGCGCAGGTCGACGCCGTGCTTGCGGTGCAGCCTGGCGAAGACCTCGCCCAGCTCGGGGCCGAGCGACAGGTGCAGCGCCGTCGGGCCCGGCTCCACGACGGTGACCTCGCAGCCCGCCGCGCGCGCCGCCGCCGCCGTCTCCAGCCCGATCCAGGACGCGCCCACCACGATCACGCTCCCGCCGGCCGCCAGCCGCTCCTTGAGCGCCTGGCAGTCCTCGACGGTCCGCAGGTAGTAGGCGGGCCCCGGCAGGCGCCTGGGCGTGGCCCCGGTCGCGATCAGCAGCTTGTGATACGGCTGCCTGGATCCGTCGGCCAGCCTGACCGCGTGTTTGTCCAGCTCGACGCGGGTGGCCCGGAGCCCGGTCCGCAGATCGACACGGTTGTCGCGATACCACTCGGCAGAGTGGACGTAGATCGAGTCGCGTTCGCTCCTGCCCTGGAGATGGTCCTTGGACAGGGGCGGTCTTTCGTAGGGGCGTTCGGGTTCGGCGCCGATGAGCACGATCTCGTCGTCGAAGCCCTCTTCCCGCAACGTCTGCGCCGCCTTGGCCCCCGCCAGGCCGGCGCCGACGATCACATATGTGGCCATGGGCGCAGTATCCGCCCGCTGAGGTCATCGGGAAAGCCGCTTGTGCCAAGCCACCGCCGACGTGTCGGTGAGCGAGGCGATCTGGTCGATCACCACCCGGACGCGGGCCGCGTCGTCCCGCGCGCCGAGGTAGGCCGGGCGGAAGGCGGGCTCCAGCGTGCCCGGCGCGCCAAGGGTGATCAGCGAGGCCAGTTCAGCGATCAGCTCGCGCTGCCTGGCCTGGTTGGCGTGGTGGTCTTCGGTGGTCATCACGTAGTGGGCGGTGACGCCCTTCAGCAGCGCGCACTCCAGCAGCGTGGCCCGGGGCACGATCAGGTCGGTACGGTGGCGGACGCCGTACGCCTCGATGGTGGCGGTCTGGGCGGCGCGGCAGAACCGCCCGATGAGGCCGCTGGTGAGCGCCTTGAGCCCGGCCAGGTCGGCCAGCGTGGCCGCGAAGCGGCGCGGCCAGAGCGGGTCGGCGATCAGCTCGGCGAACACCTCCTCCAGCTCGGCCAGGTCGGCGTCGGGCGCGTACCAGGTGCGGGCGATCGCGCAGACCGCGCGCCGCTCCACCGGCGACTGCAGCGCCTCGGGCGTGACGTGGCCGGAGTGCAGCGCGTCCTCCAGGTCGTGGACGGAGTAGGCCACGTCGTCGGCCCAGTCCATGATCTGCGCCTCGAAGCTCACCCGGCCTTCCGGCGCGCCGTCCCTGATCCACGCGAAGACCGGCAGGTCGTCGTCGTAGACGCCGAACTTCGCCGACTTCTCGCAGGTCCAGGGGTACTTGATGGAGGCGTCGAGCGCGGCGCGGGTGAGGTTGAGCCCGGCGCTGGTGCCGTCTTCGGCCAGGACCTTGGCCTCCAGCCTGGTGAGCAGCCGCAGGCTCTGCGCGTTGCCCTCGAACCCGCCGCACGAGGAGGCCAGCGCGTTGAGCGCGAGCTCGCCGTTGTGCCCGAACGGCGGGTGCCCCAGGTCGTGCGCCAGGCAGGCGGTCTCCACCAGGTCGGGATCGACGCCCAGCGTGGCGCCCATCTCCCGGCCCACCTGGGCGCACTCCAGCGAGTGGGTGAGCCTGGTGCGCGGGATGTGCTGGCCGCCGCCGAGAGTCTCGCCCGGCCCCACGACCTGGGTTTTCGCCGCCAGCCTGCGCAGGGCGGCACTGTGCAGCACCCGGGCGCGATCGCGCTCGAACGGGCTGCGTTCGGGGTTGCCGGGCGGTTCCGGCACCCAACGGGCCTGGTCATGCTCGTTGTAGCGCTGCATAAGTGCAGTGATTTTATCCAGATTCCCGTCTCCGCTAGTGTCAAGCCTCGCGAGAACCCCCTTCTCCGGGAGCCCTCCCCCATGACGACAGCGTTCCGAGCGGTGCTGGCCTTCGCGCTGCTCGCCGGCTTCTACGTCCTGGTCGCCCTCGTGGTCGCCGCGGCCGTCGCACTCGACGTGCTGCTGGTCTTCGAGTTCCGGGCCGGCCTGCTGCAGGTGGCCATCCCGCTCACGCTGGCCGCCGGCGCGCTGCTGCGCGCGCTGGTCGTGGTCAGCCGCAGCGGCGGCGGCGAGCAGCCCGGCGTCCCCGTCGGCCGCGAGCACGAGCCGGTCCTGTGGCGGACCGTCGAGGAGCTGGCCCAGCGCGTGCGCACCGCGCCGCCCGACGAGATCCGCCTGGTCGCCGAGGTCAACGCGGCCGTCTCCGAAGAGACGCGGCTGCTCGGGCTGCGCGCGGTCAAGCGGCGCATGTACATCGGCCTGCCCCTGCTGCAGACCCTCACCGTGGACGAGATGCGCGCGGTGCTCGGGCACGAGCTCGGCCACTACAGCGGCGCGCACACCCGGCTCGGCGCCCCGGTCTACCGCGGCCGGGTCTCGGTGATCGCCGCCGTGCAGGGGCTCGGCAACCACCCGTTCGTCCAGCGGCTGTTCGCCTGGTACGCCAAGCTCTTCCTGCGCGTCTCCCAGGCCGTCTCGCGCAAGCAGGAGCTGGAGGCCGACGAGTTCGCCGTGGCCATCGGCGGCCGCCAGGCCATGTCCGGCGCGTTACGCAAGATCCACGACACCGCCAACGCCTGGGACCTCTACCTCGCCGACTACCTGTCGCTCACGGGCGCGGGCGGCCGGCGTCCAGCGGCGGTGTTCTCCGGGTTCCACGCGCTGATGAGCGACCCCGGCAGGCAGGCGCAGCTGGCCAAGCTGGGCGAGGAGCCCGAGGAGGTCTCGCCGTACGACTCCCATCCGAGCCTGCGCGATCGCCTGGCCGCGATCGAGCGGCTGCCCGAGCCGCAGTTCGTCCCCGACCCCGCCTCGGCGCTCACCCTGCTGCAGGACGCGAACCTGGCCGTCCAGGCGGTGGAGCAGTCCATGTGGACGCCCGAGGCGCTGAACGGCCTGCGCGCGGTGTCGTGGGAGGAGATGGTCGCCGAGGGCATGTACGCCGCGCGCAACGCCGAGGCCCTGCGCGACCTGGCGGTGGCCGGTCAGCGGGTGATGGGGGCGAACCGCCCGTACCTGGACGCCGCCTTCGAGGCCATCGCCCGCGGCCGGCAGGCCGAGCTGGAGGCCAGGCTGCTCGAACAGGGCTGGAACCCGTCGGAGACGCTGCTGGCGGGGGTGCTCGGCCAGGCGCTGGAGGCGATGCTGATCCGGCTCGGCCAGGCCACCTGGCAGCTGTCGTGGTCGGGGCCGGCGCGGCTGCTGTTCGACGACGGGGAAGAGGTGGCGCTGGCCGAGTACGCGGCCAAGGTGGCGGCCGAGCCAGGGGCGGTGGGCGGGCTGCGTGAGTGGCTGGGCGAGCTGGGCATGCGCCACGACTACATCCCGGGCGAGGATCCCGCCTGACCCTTTCGGATGCGGCCTTCCGCGGCCGCCTTCAGATGCGGCCGCCTTCAGATGCGGCCGCTGAGTGTGCGCAGCAGGCCGCCGAACCCCTGGGTGGCCAGGCGCGGCGGCACGACGCTCATCAGGCGCATGGGGCCTTCGCTCTGCATCAGCGTCAGCGGCCCTGACACCCGCAGCGCGTTGGCGGCGAACGCCGAGGCCCGCTCGGCCTGCCGCCTGCGCCTGGCGGAGTAGGCGGTCACGACCGTGCCGGGCGGGGTGGTGGCCAGGCAGTCCAGGAGCGCGGCCACGTCCTCCAGGCCCTGGTTGGTGCCCTGCGCGCCGACGGGCGGCATCCCGTGCGCGGCGTCGCCGAGCAGGACGCACCGCCCGTCGCCCCAGCGGCGCGGCACCCTGTGCCTGGTGTGGCGGAAGAACTGGGCGTCGCCGTCGCTCAGGGACGCCAGGATGCGCGGCACCGGCTCGGCCCAGCCCGCGAACCGCCGGCGCAGCATCTCCACCGGCCGCCGTGGGGGCGGGTCGGCCGGTGACCAGCGGAACTCGAAGAACCACTGCATGAGCCCGTCGCCCGCGCCCATGTAACCGGCGTCGCCCTGACGGCCGATCATCAGCGTGGTGACCTGGCCGAGCTCGAACGGGGCCGGCGTGAGCCCCTGCCAGATCGCCGCCCCGGTCAGCGCCGCCGGCCGCTCTTCGAGGACGAGCGCGCGTACCCGGGAGTGCACGCCGTCGGCCCCGACCAGGAAGTCGCCGTGGAACTCCCGGCCGTCCCCCGTGACGGCCAGGACGCCGTCGCCGTCGGCGCGCAGGCCCTCGATCCTGACGCCGAAGCGCACGCTCCCCTCGGGCAGGCCGCCGAGCAGGCGGGTGATCAGCGACCCGCGCGGCACCACCCGCGCCGCCGCGCCGAACCGCCTGGCCAGGACGTCCAGGTCGCATTCGACCACCCGGCGGTCGCCCGCGGTCCGCAGCCGCATGGTGGCCAGACGCTGACCCATGTCCTCCAGGTCGACGCCGAGGTCGGCGAGTACGGCCGTGCCGTTGGGCCATAACGTGATGGCCCCGCCCCCGAGACGCGGCCCCTCGGCCTGTTCCAGCACCGTCACCTCGTGCCCGGCGGCGGCCAGGCCGCGCGCGGCCGCGAGCCCGCTGATCCCCGCCCCTGCCACGAGCACGCGCACCGGCGATCTCCATTCGACTCTACGAGTGGTAGTACTACGCTACATAGAGCTTAGGGTGCCCACAAGACCGGGTCCCCGGCATCTGCCGACGGCGCGGGAAATCGGGTGATCGCCGGTGATCGCCGGTGATCGCCGGTGATCGCCGGTCTATCGTGGCGACCCGTGGACAACGCCGCAGAACCGCAGCCCAACGCCGCGGACGTCATCGAGACGCCCACGCTCGTCCTGCTCCCCCTGCGAGTGGACCACGCCGGCGAGATGGCGGACGTGCTCTCCGACCCCGCGCTGCGCGCGTTCATCGGCGGCGAGCCGCTGTCCGCCGCCGCTTTGCGCGCCCGCTACGAGCGCCTGGTCGCCGGCCCGCCCGGCTGGCGCAACTGGGTGATCCTGGTACGGGACGAAGACCGCCTGGCCGGATACGTCCAGGCCACCATCGAGGACGGGAGCGCCGAGATCGCCTGGGTGGTCGGCACCCCGTGGCAGGGGCGGGGCCTGGCGAGCACGTCCGCCAAGGCGCTGGTGGACTGGCTCGGCGGGCAGGGCGTCAAGACCGTCACGGCGCACATCCACCCGGACCACGCGGCCTCGGCCGCGGTCGCCAGGGCGGCCGGCCTGACACCCACCGAGCACTGGCACGACGGCGAGATCCGCTGGGAGCGCGCCGTGCGGCGCTGACACGCGTCCTCGGGGCGCCATTGGAGGGTGGGCGAGGCTCAGACCGGATGCCAGGCGCCGTCGGCGACCCGGCCGAACTGCACGTCGGCGAAGTGGATGCCGAACCCGAACGTGTCGGGCTCGGCCAGTTCGGCGACGAGGCGGCGGCGGAACGCGGTGGACTGCTCGGTGTCATGGTCGGGCGCCGCCCACTGCTCGGGGTGCCCGACCTGCACGGGTGAGTGCAGCGCGTCGCCGAACGCGATCAGCCGTCGCCCGCCCGACTCGATGACGTACGCCGCGTGGCCGGAGGTGTGCCCGGGCATCAGACGCACCCGGACGCCTGGGAAGATCTCCTCGCCGTCGCCGGTCGTCCTGACCTGGGGTGCGAGCACGTCCAGGATCTCCTGGCCGGTGCCGTGCGCGACCGCGAGGTCGGGTCTGGCCCATTCCGGCTCGGTGACCAGGACCTGGGCGCCCGCGAACGGCAGCACGCCCCCGCCGGGAACGGGCTGCCAGAGCCAGCCCACGTGGTCGACGTGCAGGTGGGTGAGCGCCACCGCCTCGACGTCGCCGGGGGCGCGGCCGAGCGCGGCCAGGCTGTCGAGCAGCGCGCCGCCGCGGATGGCGCCGTGGGCGTTGCCCGGCTGGGCGGGGAACTCCTGCGGCCCGAACCCCGCGTCGATCAGCAGTGCCCGCTCGCCGTGCTCGACCAGCAGCCCGCCCAGGCTCGCGACCAGGTTGCCCGCGTCGTCGAGGTAGCCCGGTTCGGCCGCCCAGAAAGCGTCGGTGGTGGCGGGCAGCCAGGCCCGTCCCGGCAGTCGCACGACCCCGTCAGGCACGAAGCTCACCCGGAGCTCGCCGAGCTCGATGGACCGGATTCCGGCCGCCCTGGTCAGCCGGTCGTCAATCGTCATGGAAGCTCTCCCTCACATCGTCGGTTCGTGGCAACGCGAGGAAACTTACAACTAGAATCATTCAAGTTGCAAGTATGCAAGCTTGATGCATTGGCGGGGTAGAGTGGGCGGCATGAGCGAGCTCAGTGAGGCCGAGCGGCGCGCGGTGGCGGAACGCAACCTGTGCGGGCTGGTGAGCGGCCTTGCCAGGCAGATCGACGAACAGGTCCGCACCCGGGCCACCGAGCTCGACCTCACCGGCCCCCAGGCCACCGCCCTGCGCGAGCTGACCGGTCAGATGACCATGCGGGACCTGGCCGAGCGGATGAGCTGCGAGCCGTCCAACGCCACCTTCATCATCGACAAGCTGGAGAAACGCGGCCTGGTCGAACGCCACGCGCACCCGCGGGACCGGCGGGCCAAGCAACTCGTGCTCACCGCCGAGGGCCAGGCGCTGCGGGCGCGCCTGCTCGAACTGCTGACCACGCAGTCGCCACTGGCCGGCCTGTCGCCCGAGGAACAGGAAACGCTACGCGACCTGCTGCTGCGCGCCGGGTCGGCCCGAACCGCGGAGTGACACGCGCGCCACGCCCCGCCGAACTCGTCGGACGGATTCGTCGGACCGGGCGGGGCTCAGCGTATGGTGGTCCTTACTGGCCGATACGGCCGTCGATGCGCTCGCGCAGCAGGTCGACGTGGCCCATGTGACGGCCGTACTCCCAGACCATGCCGACCAGCACCTCGCGCAGCGACATCTGCCCGCCGCCGCTGCCGTGCTTGTTCAGGTGGTCGTCGCCGGTGATGTCGAGGCTGGGCGCCTCGGCCACGAACCGCTCGGCGAAGCTCACCTCGGCCCGCCACGCGTCCCACGCCTCCGCGACAACCCGAGGGTCGGGGACGGCGCCGTCGAAGTCACCGTCGCGGTCGGTCTCGGAGGTGAACAGCCTGGGCACGTCCTGACCGGCCATCAGCACCCGGAACGTCGCGCGTTCCACCTCGGCCAGGTGCCGCACCAGCCCGAGCAGCGACATCGTAGACGGCTCGACGGACCGCCGCGCCATGGCCTCCGCGTCGAGCCCCTCGCACTTCATCTCCAGCGTGAGCCGCGCGCAGCGCAGGGTCTCGGCCAGCGTGGTGCGCTCGTCGCCGAGCGTGGGCCCGTGCTCGCGCGGGTCGTCGTCGGACGGCTTGCCGTCGGCGGTGAACATGTCTGCGCGTCGCGTAGAGGCCATGGCCGCCATCATGGGCGACCCGCCCGCCGCCGGACAACCGAATTTCAGCCGGACGACGGGCTCTCCCGCCGGTCGGCCACCGCGTCGAAGAGGTCCCAGCCGTCCAGCCGCACGGTCGACGGATCGTCCACCCGCCACCCACCACCGCTCAACGCCTCGTCGAGCAGGGCCCGCACGGTGCCCGGCTCGTGCAGGTTCAGCCAGCGGCCCCCGGTGCCGACGCCCCCGGAGTGCAGGAGACCGTCGGGCACCAACCGCCCTTCGCCGCCCATGAAGCCGATCTGAAGCCGGCCACGCGATCCGCCGCGGCGAACGGAGAGAACTTCCCGGCAGTTGCGGAACGGACCCTGGTCGACGTAGTGGTGATGCCTGACCGACCAGAAGAAGACCTCGTCTCCCACGACGAGACGCCGAACCGAGTCGTGCTTGCGAACCATCGCCGGATCCTAACCCCGAGTCCCGCGCCCTGGACCGATCGGCGCTGCGGCAGGCGGGCCAGTCGATGGGTCCAACGGCGGGAGCGGCGGCCGAGCTGTAGCCCCCACCTGGCAGGCAATGACATTCCGGACGAAAGGGGCAGGCCATGCAACCTAGGTTGCCTTTATTTCTGCAACCTAGGTAGCCTGATGAGGAAGCGGGATCTTGAGCGACGGATGCGCGAACTCGCCAAGCAGTACGGCAGGAGGAGCAGTGAGCAGGCGCGACACCTACACCATCACCGCGAGTAGAAGCGATGACTGGTGGGCTTTGACCGTCTCCGGACCCGGACTCAATCGCAGCTACCACACTCAGGTGAAGCGCCTGGAGCAAGCGGTGGAGATGGCCCGTGACCTGGTGGCCACCATGCTGGATGTGGATGCCCTCGAGATCGACGCCGACTTCGACCTGACCGTGGCCGACGATGATGTGGCCACGGAACTGGAAGCCACGCTGGTGACCCGCCTCGCGGCCACTCTCGTCCGGCAGAAGGCTGCTGAAGCGACGCAAGCAACGGCGGCCGACCTGGCGCGGCGAGGCTATGTTCACCGCGACATCGGTTACCTGCTGGGCATGTCACATCAGGCGGTCGGAAAGCTGCTGAACGAGACGGAGAAAGAAACGGCCGCTTCCGCGGACGACGTCGGTACACGTTCGGCGGCACTTCCCTTCCGGGAAATGATCGATCGGCTTCGGATGACGCGCGACGCGGAAGCGCTGTTCAAGTCTTACCTCCTCGAGGTGGTCGCAGGCGATCCGGCAGAGCACAAGCTGAACAGGCTGAGGGCACTTGGCGCACAACTACGGCATGGCGAACGGCGGCGGCTGACGGACGCCTGATCGCACGCATTTTCAGCAGCCATCCGATCGGCCGCGCGATCATCAGGTACTGCGAATGAGGACGATCACGGTGACTGTTCTCCCGGCCCTGGCAGCCTTCGGATCGATGAGGCATACGGCGACACCCTCGTGAGGCGGTTGCGGGGGCAATACGGCCCCGGAACACGAGTCGGTTGTACCTCCTGCCACATCCGGCGCTGGGCATGATCGGGTATGCGAGGTAAACCCTCGCGGCGGCTCCATAATGGGGTGCTTGGGCGCGTCATACACACATGCGTCAAACCCTGCGGTGTCCGCTTTACGAGGGTGGGGAGTTCGAGGGGCGGAGCCCCTCGATGGGGTGCGCGGCGAAGCCCCGAAGGATGCAGTCCGAGCGAAGCGAGGACCATGCCCTTCGGGGGTCGAAGGGGCGGAGCCCCCTGGGGGACGCTGCCCGCAGCGTCCCTCCGCGCGAAGCGCGCCTTCGCGCGGAGGAGCGTGCCTTAGCGAGCCAGCGGGTCAGCGGGTGTCGGAGTCCGACTGGGTGAGGGCGGCGCGGGCGGCCTCCAGTCTGGCGACTGGGATTCGGAACGGCGAGCAGGACACGTAGTCCAGCCCCACCTCGTGGCAGAAGTGCACCGAGTCCGGGTCTCCGCCGTGCTCGCCGCAGATGCCCAGCTTGAGGTCCGGGCGGGCCTTGCGGCCCTCTTCTGCGGCGATGCGGACCAGGCGGCCGACGCCGTCGGCGTCCAGGGTCTCGAACGGGGACGCGCCGAAGATGCCCAGGTCCAGGTACCGGGAGAAGAAGGCGGCTTCCACGTCGTCGCGGGAGAAGCCCCAGGTCATCTGGGTCAGGTCGTTGGTGCCGAAGGAGAAGAACTGGGCCGCTTCGGCGATCTGGCCCGCGGTGAGCGCGGCTCGCGGGACTTCGATCATGGTGCCGATCAGGGCGTCCACGCCGGTCTCCGCGAGGATCTTGGCGGCTTCCTCCCGTACGGACTCCAGCTCCTGCACGGCCGCGACGAGCGGGATCATGATCTCCGGACGGGCGCCGGGCACCTCGGCGGCGGCCTGGGCGATGGCGCGTACCTGCATGGCGAACAGGCCGGGGATGACCAGCCCGAGGCGTACGCCGCGCAGCCCCAGCATGGGGTTCTGCTCGTGCAGCTTCTTGACGGCGGCCAGGAGCTTGCGGTCCTTGTCCGTGACGTCGGTGGCGGTGGCGACCTTGACGGACAGGTCCACGATGTCGGGCAGGAACTCGTGCAACGGCGGGTCGATAAGCCGAATTGTCACGGGATTCGACCCCATAGCCCGAAAAATCCCGATGAAGTCGGCTTTTTGTAGCGGCTCCAGCGCATCCAACGCCGCCTGCCGCTCCTCGTCCGACGACGCGAGCACCAGGTCCTCCACGAGCTGCCGCCGGTCGCCGAGGAACATGTGCTCGGTCCGGCACAGCCCGATCCCCTGCGCGCCGAACCTGCGGGCCCGCTCGGCGTCCTCGGGGGTGTCGGCGTTGGCCCGCACGCCCAGCCGCCGGGTGTCGTCGGCGTGGCGCATGATGCGGTCCACGGCCTTGACCAGGTCGTCGTCCGGTTCGGCGCCTTCGAAGTACTCGACCACGGCCGAGTCCACGACCGGGACCTCGCCGAGGAACACCTCGCCGGTGGTGCCGTCGATGGAGATCACCTCGCCCTCGCCGACGACCACGCCGCCCGGCGCGGTGAACGTGCGCTCGGCGAGCGAGACCTCCAGCTCCTCCGCGCCGCACACGCACGTCTTGCCCATGCCGCGGGCGACCACGGCGGCGTGCGAGGTCTTGCCGCCCCTGCTGGTCAGGATGCCCCTGGCGGCGATCATGCCGGCCAGGTCGTCCGGGTTGGTCTCGCGGCGGACGAGGATGACGTCCTCACCGGCCGCGGCCAGTTCCACGGCCCGCTCGGAGGAGAAGACGGCCTTGCCGACCGCCGCGCCGGGCGAGGCGTTCATGCCCTTGGCGATCTTCTTCTTCTCCGCGCCGGTGTCGAAGCGGGGGAACATGAGCTGGGCGAGCTGGTCGCCGGTGACCCGGGTGACGGCCTCGTCCATGCCGATCAGGCCCTGGTCGACGAGCTGGGTGGCGATGCAGAACGCGGCGGCCGCGGTGCGCTTGCCCACGCGGGTCTGCAGCATCCAGAGCTTGCCGCGCTCGATGGTGAACTCGATGTCGCACAGGTCCCGGTAGTGGTTCTCCAGGGTCTCCATGATGCGCAGGAGCTCGTCGTACGAGCGCTTGTCGAGGCGTTCCAGTTCCTGCAGCGGGACGGTGTTGCGGATGCCGGCGACCACGTCCTCGCCCTGGGCGTTCTGCAGGTAGTCGCCGTAGATGCCCTGCTGCCCGGAGCCGGGGTCGCGGGTGAAGGCGACGCCGGTGCCGGAGTCGTTGCCGCAGTTGCCGAAGACCATGGCCACGATGTTGACGGCGGTGCCCAGGTCGGCGGGGATGCGCTCCTGGCGGCGGTAGAGGACCGCGCGGGGGGCGTTCCACGAGTCGAAGACGGCCATCACGGCCAGCCGCATCTGCTCGCGCGGGTCGGCGGGGAAGCCCTTGCCGGTCTGCTCGCGCACGATGCCCTTGAACGTCTCGACGAGCCCCTGCAGCTCCTCGGCGCTCAGGTCGGTGTCCTGCCGCCGGCCCTTGAGCTCCTCGAGCGCGTGCTCGAACAGGTCGCCGTCGATGCCGAGGACGGTCTTGCCGAACATCTGGATCAGCCTGCGGTAGGAGTCCCAGGCGAATCGGTCGTTGCCGCCGGCCTGCTTGGCCAGCCCGTGCACCGACTCGTCGTTGAGCCCGATGTTGAGCACCGTCTCCATCATGCCCGGCATGGAGAACTTCGCGCCCGAGCGCACGCTGACCAGCAGCGGGTCGTCGGCCTGGCCGAGCGTCCTGCCCATCTGCGCCTCGAGCGCGCTCAGGTGCTCGGCGACCTCCCGCTCCAGACCATCGGGTACGGCACCTTCCGCCAGGTAGTGGCGGCACGCCTCGGTGGTGATGGTGAACCCGGGGGGAACCGGCAGCCCGAGGTTGGTCATCTCGGCCAGGTTCGCGCCCTTGCCGCCGAGAAGATCCTTGAGATTCCTGTTGCCCTCGGTGAAATCGTAAACGTACTTGGCCACCACAGCTCCAATCAACGCCTCTGTCCCGGACTCTACCGGCGACAAAGATGATGAAACTGCACCCATCCGATAAGTCATCGTTTTACCTGGATAACAGGCTAACAGAGGTCTAATCCAATCAATATTCGGGTGGCGGAGAATTGGTTTATACCAATTGGTTTATACCAATTCTTGAGAAAGTCGGGCGAGAGGTGCAGAATCGGATCACACCCCCAACAGGAGGCGCCCATGGCCACTCCTACCAAGCCCGGCCGTCCCTCCCGGCCCGGCCGCCGGGCCCGCTTCGTCGCCGGATCCGCCAAGGCCGGCGCCGACACCGCGGGCTACCTGGACGACCGCCTCGGCCTGGGCCGCTGGCTGCGCCCGAACCTGCGCAAGCTCTTCCCCAGCCACTGGTCGTTCCTGCTGGGCGAGCTGGCCCTGTACTCCTTCGTGATGCTGGTGCTGACCGGCACGTTCCTGACGCTGTTCTACAAGCCCAACCCGGACGTGGCCTTCGCCTCGGTGTGGGAGATCAGCAGGGAGATCCGCGGCGGCCTGCTGATGCGGCAGCTGCACCACTGGTCGGCGACCGTGTTCGTGTTGTCGATCGTGGCGCACCTGTGCCGCGTCTACTTCACCGGCGCGTTCAGGAAGCCCCGCGAGCTGACCTGGATGCTGGGGGTGCTGCTGTTCGGCCTGGCCCTGTTCGAGTCGTTCCTGGGGGTGTCGCTGCAGGCCGACCCGCTGGCCTACGCCGGGCTGCGCCAGGCGCAGGGGCTGCTGCTGTCGGTGCCGCTGGTGGGCACGTACCTGTCGGCGTTCGTCTTCGACGGCGCGTTCCCCGGCAACGTCATCCCGCGCCTGTTCGTCACGCACGTGCTGCTGGTGCCGGGCATCCTGCTGGCCGTGGTGCCGCTGCACGCGCTGATACTCACCTGGCGGCAGAAGCACACCGAGCGCCGGGCCACCGGCGACGAGCGCAGGGTCACCGGCGGGCCGTTCTTCCCGTACTTCGCGGTCAAGAACGGCGCCACCGCGCTGTTCACGATCGCGGTGATCTCGCTGCTGGCCACGTTCGTCATGGTCAACCCGTTCTGGCGGCAGGAGCCCGGCGCGCTGAGCAGCACTCCCCCGTCCGCGCAGCCGTTCTGGTACTCCGGCGTGCTCGACGGCGCGCTGCGGCTGGTGCCCGGGTGGGAGATCGAGATCGGCGGGTATCCGCTGATGGTCGGGCTGTGGATCCCGATGCTGATCCTGGGCGGCTTCTTCACCGTGTTGTTCTGCTACCCGTTCCTGGAGCGGCGTTTCACCGGCGACACGCGCTACCACCACCTGCTGGACCGTCCGTCCCAGGCCCCGGTGCGCACCGCGCTGGGCTTCGCGGTGATCACGTTCTTCCTGGTGTTGTGGGCGCCCATGTGGGTCTCGGAGCTCCCGCCGGTGATGCGCAGCGCGCCCGCGTTCCCCGGGCAGCCGCCGCCCGTCCCGCCGGCGCTGCTGACCGTGCCGCACGACGGCTACGTGTTGATCATCACGGTGCTGCGGGTGGCGGTGTTCGTGTTGCCGCCGCTGGCGTACGCCGTCGCGCTGGCTGTTTGCCGCCGCCGGTCAAGGACGTAAAACCGCATGTCGGAACGGTGTTTCGACATGCACGCCGTTTCGCGATCGCACGGTGATCGGAACCTGGGAGCCTCAGGTGGCGTGCCGCTCTCGTCACGACATCGCCTGGCCGCCATCGCGCTGTGCGCGATGCTGGCGGCGACCGCCTGTTCCGCGGTCTCGGGCTCCGATCCGGAGCCGGAGTTCCCCGGTGACACCGCGGTCGAGGTGTACCACGCGTCCGAGCTGCGTCCCGGGCACTGCCTGTGGCGCATTCCCGACGACCTGACGGCGGTCGTCGTGTCGTGCGACTACCCACACGCCGCCGAGTTCTCCGAGATGTACGTGGTCCGCGAGGGCGAGTGGCCGGGCAAGGACGAGGCGGTGCGGATGGCCAGACACTGGTGCACCCCGCGCATGCGCATCAAACCAGGCAAACGCGACCTGGTGATGACCGGGGTGCTGCCGCCGCTGGAGAACGAGTGGCCGCGCAAGCGCACCGCCTACTGCCTGGCCGTCCCGCGCGGCGAGAACCCGATGGTCGGCCGCGTGCTGGAGTGACGCCGGCGGCGGGTCAGACGGGCAGCGGGTTCTCCTCGGGCGTGGGGCCGGGCTCCCCATCGCGCGGCGGCAGCCACAACACGAACGTCGCCCCCCGCCCCACCTGCGAGAAGACCGCCACCTTGCCGCCGTGCGACTCCACGATCTGCCGGACGATGGCCAGCCCGAGCCCGGTGTGCCGGTCCCTGCGGCTGGACTCGCCGCGCCAGAACCTGTCGAACACCCGTGTCTGATCCTCGGCCGCCAGCCCGGGACCTTCGTCGCGCACGGCCACCCACAGCCACCCGGACGCCGACCGTCCCGCCGACACCCGCACCACGCCGCCCGGTGGCGACAGCCGGACCGCGTTCGACAGCAGGTTGGCCACCGCGCGCCGCAGCGCGTCCTGGTCGCCGGTCGTCTCCAGCCCGTGGCCGAGGTCACGGACGATCGTCAGCGCCCGGCCGGCGGCCAGCGAGGCGTACTCCTCGCACGCCTCGCCCACCACTCTGGACAGTTCCAGGTCGGCGTCGGCGAACGCGGTGCCCTGGCGTCTGGCGCTGGCCAGCAGGTCCTCGACGAGCCTGGTCATCCGGGTGGTGGCGCGGTCCACGATGGCCACCGCCCTGGCCCGTTCCGCCTCGCTGGCGTCGGGCGCGGCGAGCACCGCGTCCACGTTCGCGCGGATGATCGTCAACGGGCTGCGCAGCTCGTGCGAGGCGTCGTCGATGAGCTGGCGCTGCGACCTGAACGCCGCCTCCAGCCGGTCGAGCATGGTGTCGATGGTGTCGGCCAGGTCGCGCAGCTCGTCGCGCGGGCCGACCAGCCTGATGCGCCGCGACAGGTCGGTGGCCTGGATGTCGTTCGTGGAACGGGTGATCGACCTGATCGGCCGCAGCACCCGGCCGGCCAGCACCCAGCCGATGCCCAGGCTGGCCAGGTAGAGCGCGGCCAGCGTGATGAGCGAGTAGTCGCGCAGCGTGGCCAGCGTCCTGACGTTGATCGCGTTCTCGACCTCCTCGACGAACACGACCTCGTGCCTGCCCAGATACACGTTCCCCCGGTACGCCTTGGCGTACTCGGTGGAGTAGGGACGCTGGTCGGTGGTCTTGGAGACGGCCAGGTAGATGCCCCCGAGCACCAGCGCGGCCAGCACGAACAGCAGCCCCGAGTACAACACGGTGAGCCGGAACCTGATGGTGTGGATCATGCGGGCTCCCTGAGCCGGTAGCCGCGGCTGATCACGGTCTCGATCAGCCCGTCCTCCTGCAGCTTCCGGCGCAGGTTGCCGACCGTGACGCGCACGGTGCTGGTGAACGGGTCGGTGTGCTCGTCCCAGACGTGTTCGAGCAGTTCCTCGCTGGAGACGACGTGGCCCGGCCTGGTCATCAGGTAGTGCAGGACCCCGTACTCCTTCGGGGTGAGCGCCAGCGCGCGCCCGCCCAGCGACACCTCCATCCTCGCGGTGTCGATCCGCAGCTCTCCCACCTCGAGTACGGAGGTGCCGCCGGTGTCCCTGCGCAGCAGGGCGCGCACCCTGGCCAGCAGTTCGGGGAAGGCGAACGGCTTGACCAGGTAGTCGTCGGCGCCCTCGTCGAGCCCGCGGACCCGGTCGTCCAGGCGGTCGCGGGCGGTCACCATGATGATCCGCACGCCGTTGCCCGCCGCCCGGACGGCACGGCAGAGCTGGAAGCCGTCGCCGCCCGGCAGGTTCAGGTCGAGCAGGACCAGGTCGTAGGTGTTGACCTGGAGTTTCTCCTGCGCGGCCGGGGCGTCGTAGGCGACGTCCACCGCGTAGCCTGCCCTGGCCAGGCCGACGCGTAAGGCGTCGACCAGGTCTTCCTCGTCCTCGACGACCAGCAATCGCATGCTTCGGACCCTAGTTTCGGATGATTCGTTCTGCGATGGGCGCGGCCCGGTCGATGGGGATGGCGAAACCGATGCCGATGTTGCCGCCGCCCCGGCTCGACGCGATCGCCGTGTTCACGCCCACCACCTCGCCGCGCGCGTTGACCAGCGGGCCGCCGGAGTTGCCCGGGTTGATCGAGGCGTCGGTCTGCACCGCCGCCGTGCGCCGCGCGCCGCCGCCCAGGCGCACCTCCCGGTCCAGGGCGCTGACGATGCCCGCGGTGACCGTGCCCGACAGGCCGAGCGGCGAGCCGATCGCGAGCACCTGGTCGCCCACCGACAGGTCCGCCGACCTGCCCAGCGTCGCCGCCGGCGGGCTCGCGGCGGCGTCCACGACGAGCACGGCCAGGTCCTCGGCGTCGTCGGCGCCCAGGACGCGGGCCGGCAGCCGGCGGCCGTCGTGCAGCACCACGGTCACCTCGGCGGCGCCGCTGACGACGTGCGCGTTCGTGACGACGTGGCCGCGGCCGTCCACCACGAACCCCGACCCGGTCCCCCGGCCGACGTCCACGGACACCACGCTCGGGAGCACCCGCGCCGCCGTCGCGCTCAGCCCGCCCGGCGAGCCTCCCGGTTGTCCGCCCGGTGCGGGTGCGGCCCGGGGCAGGGCGGGCTGAGCGCGACGG
>NZ_JABCPZ010000218.1 GCF_013283785.1 Nonomuraea antri | reverse complement strand
GGCCGGGGTGGGGCTGGCGGCCGGGGCGTGGGCGCTGGCCCGGCGGCGCGGGCCGTTCCCCGCGCGGGTGCTGGTGGCGGCGCTGTGGCTGGTCACCCTGGGCATCGCGTACGCCTCGTCGGCCGCGCTGCCGGACGAGCACCGCGTCGGCAACTACGTCTACGGGCGATACCTGGCCTGCGTGGCGGTGGCCTGGCTGCTGCTCGGCGTCGTGGCCCTGGCAAAGGCAGGCGTACGCGGCCTCGCCCGGGTGCCGGGATACGTGATGGCGGCCGCCGGCCTGGCCGGGGCGGCCGGTGGGATCGCCGCCTGGTACGCGGGTGACCGGCTGACCCGGTACCACTTCATCGCGTTCGACTTCCCCGAGATGTCGTTCCTGAGCGGGGTGCGAGACAGGCTGGACCTGGTCGGGGCGTCGGCGGTCGCGTCGGGCCTGCTGGTGTGCCTGGCCCTGGCCGCGGCGGCCGGGCGGGGCCGGCTGCTGCCGGTGGTGGGCGTGCTGGCGGCGGTCAACCTGGCGTTCGCGGTGCACCTGGCCCCCGCATCGGCGCCCGTCCAGGGCCGGGACCGGCTGCCCGCGCCCGCGCCACCCGGCCGGGTCGCGCTCGACACGCGGGTGGCGTGGGGGGTGTGGGTGCCGCTGACGTACCGGGTGTGGTGGACCGAGCTGGAACGCTACCCGGGCGGCCCGCCCCCGGCCGGCGCCTGCACCGCCGTGGTGCCCGACACGGCGGGACCGCCGCCCGCCGGGTGGACGGTCACCGGCTCGAACCACGGCTGGACGACCTGGTCCAGGGCCGGATGCCGGTGACCGCGAGGGTGGCGGGACACGCGGCCGCGATGCCATGATCGTGCACGCGGCGGGCCACGAAAGGAGCGGCGATGGGACACGTGCTGATCACCGGCGCCACCGGCGGCATCGGCCGGGCACTGGTCGATGCGCTCCTCGCCGCAGGACACCAGGTCACCGCCATCGGCCGCGACCTGGACCGGCTGCACCTACTCGACCGCGAACCGGACCCGCTGCGCTCCCCTGACCGTGACCCGGACCCGCTGCGCTCCCCCGGCCGGTTGCGCTCTCCCGGTGGCGGGCTGCGCGCGGTCGAGGCCGACCTGGCCGAGCCCGGCTCGCTGGCCGCCGCGCTCGGCGATCCAGGCGAGGTGCACGCGCTGATCCACTGCGCCGGCATCTCCCCCATCGCCACCGTGGCCGAGGCCACGCCCGAGACGTGGCGGCGGACGATGGCCGTCAACGTCGTCGCGGCCGCCGAGCTGATCCGCCTCACGCTGCCCGCCCTGCGCCGGGCCCGCGGTCACGTCGTCCTCGTCAACGCGGCCCCGGGCACCACCGGCAGGCCCGGGTGGGCGGGGTTCGCGGGCAGCAAGGCCGCGCTGCGCGAGCTGGCCGACTCGTTGCGCGACGAGGAGGCCGCGCACGGGCTGCGGGTGACCACGCTCTTCCCCTGCCCGACGGACACCGACCTGCTGCGCGAGGTCAGGGCCGGGTTCGGCCGGCCGCACGACCCGGCGCGGTGCATCCGTCCCGAGTCGCTGGCCGCCATGGTGGTCTGGCTGCTGGCGGCGCCCCCGGACGCGTACGCCGCCGAGCTGTCCGTCATCCCGACACCCGGCTGACCGGAGCACCCGCCTGACCGGCCCGGACGCGCGCCCGACCGTGGCGCAATGTGCAATGGACGTGTCATTGACGCCCTCACCGGCCCGGACCAGCATGAACCCATGGACCGGCAGGAGGTCGCCGGGCGGGCATGAGCGAGCGGCACTTCTCCCGCGCCTTCCGCCGCCACTGGCGGATCTCCCCAGGCGACCATCGCCGCAGATTCCAGTCGAAGGAGCGTTGATCATGCGGATCGCCATCCCGCTCTACCCCGGTTTCACCGCCCTGGACGCCATCGGCCCGTACACGGTGCTGTCGCTCGCCCCCGGCGCGAGCGTGCGCTTCGTCGCCGCCGAACGCGGCCCGGTGCTGGACGACCAGGGCGAGCTGTCCGTCGCCGCCACCGCCTCGTACGCCGACCTGCCCAGGCCGGACATCGTCCTGGTCCCCGGCGGGGTCGGCACGATGGAGGCGATGTCGGACGAGAAGCTGGTGACCTGGTTGCGCGAGGCACACGAGCACACCCGCTGGACGACCTCCGTCTGCACCGGCTCGTACCTGCTCGGCGCGGCCGGTCTGCTGCGCGGCAGGAAGGCCACCACCCACTGGAGTCTGCTCGATCACCTGGCCGGCGTGGGCGCCGAGCCGGTGAGCGAGCGGGTGGTCATCGACGGCAAGATCGTCACCGCCGCCGGGGTGTCGGCCGGGATCGACATGGCGCTCACCCTGCTGGCGCTGGCCACCGACGAGACGACCGCGCAGGCCGTGCAGCTGGCCATCGAGTACGATCCGCACCCGCCGTTCGCCACCGGCTCGCTCGCGACCGCCCCGGCCGGGCTGGCCGAGCGCGCGCTCGGCCTCATCACCTGAACTCCGGTTCCCCGGGCACGCGGGGCGCGCCCGGGGAGACCGATCGTCAGGGCCAGTTGGCGCCGGGCCGCAGCTGGACGCCCGAGCGGCCGTCGTCGTCGAGCTTCACGCCGAGCACCTGGTGCAGCTGCACCTTGTTGCGCTCGAAGCCGACGATGCAGCCGGCCATGTACAGGGCCCACACCCGGGCCGTGCCCATGCCGACCTCCTGCACCGCGTCGTCCCAGTTGGCGTCGAGGTTGTCGCACCAGTGCTTGAGGGTCTTGGCGTAGTGTTCGCGCAGGTTCTCCTCGTGGCGGATCTCGAAGCCGAGGTCCTCCATCTGCCTGATGAGCCAGCCCACCGACTCGAGCTCGCCGTCGGGGAAGACGTAGCGGTTGATGAAGCCGCCCTTGTTGAACGTCTTCTCCTTGCCGGTCGGCCGGGTGATGCAGTGGTTCAGGATCCGGCCGCCCGGCCTGAGCTTGTCGTACAGGAACGCGAAGTACGACGGGACGTTGGACTTGCCGATGTGCTCGGTGAGCCCGATGGAGCTGACGGCGTCGAAGCCGGTCTCCTTGACGTCTCGATAATCCATGTGCCGCACCTCGGCGAGGTCCTGAAGGCCGGCGTCCGCGATGGCCTTCTGAGCCCACTCCGCCTGCTGGCGGCTGAGGGTGACACCGAGCGCCTTGACGCCGTAGTGCTTGGCGGCGTGCATGACCATGCCGCCCCAGCCGCAGCCGACGTCGAGCAGCCGCATGCCGGGCTTGAGGTCGAGCTTCTTGGCGACCAGGTCGAACTTGGTGAACTGGGCCTCTTCCAGCGAGGACGTCTCCTCGGGGAAGACCGCGCAGGTGTAGGCCATGGACGGGCCGAGCACCCACGAGTAGAAGAGGTTCGACACGTCGTAGTGGTGGTGGATCGCCTCGGCGTCACGCTGCTTGGCGTGCCGGGAGCCGAGCTTGGCCAGCGCGCTCTGCCGCATCTCCTGCGGCGGCGGCGGGACCCGCATGAGCAGCGGTTTGACGCCCAGCGACCGGACCGCGGCGAGCTTCTCCGCCGTGGTCAGGTCGTTGGTGGTGATGTTCCACATACGGTCGAGCAACGTGTAGAGGTCACCCTGGAGGTCGAGGTGACCGGAAATGTAGGCCCGCGCCAGACCCAGTTCCCCCGGGGCCTGGGCCAGGTAGGCGACCGCGATCGGCGACTTGACCTCGAGGGTCACGTCGGCGCCGTCGGGGCCTGCCTTGCTGCCGTCGTAGGCTTGGAACGCGACGTTCGCCTCCGAGCCGACGATCTTCTCAAAGATGGTTGCCAGAGCCATCTACTCACCTTCCCCGCACACACTTTTCGTACAGGTCCAGCAGGCGACCGCTGGGATCGTATTCCCGCTTGACCGGCCAGTAGGCATCTCCGTTGTACAACTGCCAGAACTGCTCACGGGCATAGAACGAGGTCGAGTAGAGCGACTTGTGCCCGTCGAGTTCGTGCACGGAATTCTCGATCAGCCGGTTGTAGTAGCCGTCGAACTGCCCCCGAGGCAGCGGCACCAGCCCCCAGAAGCCGAAGTTCACATACAGCTTGCCGGGCTCGAGCGGATAGAGCGGCCAGCGCGAGCTCGACCGCAGCGGACACATCCAGACCGGGGTCATGCCGACCTTGTCGTGGAAGAACTCCAGGAACTCGGCGCCGCGCTCGACGGGCGTCTCCACGTCCTGGATGACCGACTCCTGCACCGGCTGGTCGCGCCAGCGGTCGATGCGGGCGGTCAGGCCGTATTTGCGGTCGAGGGCGACCAGCCGGCGGTAGACGTCGGAGCGCATCCAGCGGCGCGGCATCAGCGAGCGCACCACCGGCTGCTGCACCCCGAACGCGCGCGAGCACCAGAACCAGTCGGTGTCCCAGCGCCACAGGTAGTCGCGCACGGTCACCCAGTCGCGGTTGCGCTTCCTGATCGACTGGTAGTAGATGCGCATGCCGGTGTAGTCGGACACGTAAGGCGCCCGGTCGGCGAACCGGCCGAGCGTGATGTACATCTCCCCCGGCGTGAAGAACACCCCGTCGACGAAGTCGACCTGCTCGCCGTCGTGCACCATGCTGTCGCAGATCTCCTGCATGGCCAGCATGCACTTGGCGGCGTCGGTGAACTTGACGTGCGTGAGGTGCACGTACGGCTGGACCTTGCGCAGCTTGATCCGGATGCGCAGCGCGTAGCCGAGCGTGCCGTAGGAGTTGGGGAAGGCACGGAACAGGTCGCGATGCTCGTTGTCGTCGCGGGCGACCACGATCCGGCCGTCGCCGGTGAGGATCTCCAGTTCCTCGACCGACTCGTGTGGCAGCCCGTCTCTGAAGCTGCTCGACTCGATGCCCAGCCCCGTCACCGCGCCGCCCAGCGTGATGGTCTTCAGCTGCGGCACCACGTACGGCATGAGCCCGTGCGGCAACGTGGCGTCGACCAGGTGCTCGTACGTCGTCATGCCCTGCACTTCGGCGGTCATCGTCACCGGGTCGACGCTGATCACCTCGTCGAGATCCCTGGCCGAGAGCTTGGCCGTCCTGCCCGAGTCGCGGAACCTGAAGAGGTTCGACGTCGACTTGGCCAGCCGGGGCGCGGCGTCGCCGGGGATCTCTGCGTACGACTGCCGAATCTGCTCTACTGCCCGTTGGTGTGTCGACATCTTCGTCGCCACGAAAGCACCCCCTTGAGCTGGTAGAGATCGTCCGTAAGACCGTATCTCCCGCGCGCCGATGCGAACAGACCGGGGTCGTTAAAGACACGAAAACTGTTCATCGTGCCAGGTGAACCGATTACGCGATAGGCGAATCGGAAAACTTCCTCCTGATCACCGGCGATACGCCGTTCAGCACGGCCTCCACGGGCGCACCCGACAGGGCCGCGGCGAGGTTGTCCGTCGTGGCCTTGACCAGGCGTCCGGTGGCCTCGGACGTCACGCCGGCGACGTGCGGCGACAGCAGCACGCCGGGCAGTTCACGCAGCGGGTCGGCGGCGGGCAGCGGCTCGGCGTCGAACACGTCTAGCGCCGCGCCGGCCAGGTGCCCGGCACGCAGCGCCTCGACCAGCGCGCCCTGGTCGACGACGCCGCCTCTGGCCGCGTTGACGAGCAGCGCGCCCGGCTTCATCCGCGCGGGGTCGATCAGCCCGCGGGTCTGCTCCGACAGCGCGATCACCACGACGAGCACGTCACTGCCCGACACCACCGTCTCCAGGTCCGTGTAGCCGGGGTCCTCCCGCGGGGTGCGCGTCCAGTAGGACACCTCGCAGCCGACCGCGCGGAACAGGCGGGCGCAGGCCGCGCCGATCGGCCCGTAGCCCACGACGCCCACCCGCTGCCCGCTCAGCTCACGCGGGTGCAGCTCCTGCTGCGGCCACTGGCCGGCGCGGACGGCCGCGTCGGCGGCGCCGAGCTTGCGCGTCAGTGACATCGCGGCGGCCAGGCACCACTCGGCCACGGCGACGGCGCTCACGCCCGGCGTGTTGGCCAGCGGCACCCCGGCCGCGGCCAGGGCGTCGAGGTCGTGGCCGTCCACGCCGACCGACGGCTGCTGCACGAACGCCAGCCGCGGGGCCGCGCGCACGGCCTCGGCGTCGAGCGTCAGCGTTCCCGTCCAGTCGCCGAGCACGATCTCGGCCTCGGGCAGCGCGGCGAGCAGCGCGTCGCGGTCACGGGTGGCGGGGACCCGGAGGCGTACCTGGTCGCCGAGCGGGGCGAGCAGGTGGCGCAGCAGGTCCTCGGGCAGCGGCGGCAGCGCGAGCAGGTTCCACGGGGTCATGTCCCCACAGTAAAGCTGTCGATCACCTGCCGCATGAGCCGGACGTTGCGCCGCCACTCGGGCTCGGCGACGGTCCAGGACAGCACGTAGGCGGTGTCGCCGATGGTCAGCGCCCGGCGTACCTCGCGGTACCTGGTGCCCTGGGTGGCCCACGGCTGGTCGCCCGGCTCGGCCGCGGTCCAGGCGAACTCCCACTCCACGGCCTTGACGCCCTGGTGGACCACGGTGCGCCGGCGTACGCCGACCACGTCCTGTGCCTGCTGCTTGAGCGTCTCCTCCGCGTCGCGCAGCACCTGGTGCGGGTCGGTGGTGGCGTAGACGGCGCGGACGCCGAGGTGGGCGTTGCCGTCGCGGCGGGTCCAGTGCGTGTAGAACTCCTCGCGGGCGCCGCGCCAGCGGGCCGGGCGGGTGATCGTCCAGCCGTCCGGCGAGTTCCAGCTCCTGACCGGGATCCCGGTCCTGGTCGGCGTGGGGGTGGGCGTCGGGGTGGCGCTCGGCGCGGCGCTGGCGGGCGCCGCGCTGCTGGGCGCCGGGCTCGCCGTGTCGGGCCGCGCCGTGGCGGTGGGCGCCGCGCCCACGGCCGGCGGGGTGGACTTCAGGTAGGCCACGCCGCCCGCGCCGATCGCGACCAGCGCCGCCGCGGCGGCGGCCAGCAGCGTGCGCCGCCCGCCGCGTTGCTTCTTGTCCTTCTTCTCCGGCACCAGCCTGTCGGTGTGCACGGGCTTGCTCGCGGCCACCTCGGTCAGCAGCCGGTCGGCCTGGGCCGCGTCCATCCGCTCACCCGGCTCCTTGCGCAGCAGCCCCTTGAGCACCGGGTGCATGACCGGCGGGATCCTGCGGTAGTCGGGTTCCTCGTTGAGCAGGGCGTTCAGGGTCGCCATGGGGTCGCCGCGCTCGAACGGCGAGCGTCCGACCATCGAGGCGAACAGCGTGGCGCCCAGCGACCACAGGTCGGAGGCCGGGCCGTAGTCCACGTCGCGCACCCGCTCGGGGGCCAGGAAGCTGGGCGAGCCCGTCACCATGCCGGTCGAGGTGAGCGACGAGTCGCCCTCGGCGGTGGCGATGCCGAAGTCGGTGAGCACGGCGCGGCCGTCCTCGGTGAGCAGCACGTTGCTCGGCTTGACGTCGCGGTGCAGGATCCCGGCCTCGTGCGCGGACCTGAGCGCGGACAGCACCTGACGGCCGACGTCGGCCGCCTCCCACACCGGCAGCGCGCCGGACCTGGCCACGACCTCCTCGACCGAGGGGGTGCTGACCAGCTCCATGATGATCCAGGGCCGGCCGTCCTCCTCGACCACGTCGTAGATGGCCACCACCGACGGGTGGTTGAGCTTGGCCGCCGTCCTGGCCTCTCGGGTGGTGCGCAGGAGCTGGCGTTCCCTGTCCTCGGGCGGTACACCGTCGGGCAGCAGCACCTCCTTGATCGCCACCTGCCGGTTGAGCAGCGTGTCGCGGCCTTCCCAGACCACCCCCATGCCCCCGCGGCCCAGTTCGCGAAGTAACTGGTAGCGCCCGGCGATGAGCCTGTTGCTATCCGAAACCATGTCCTACCCCTGTAGCGCGTACGCGCCTGCTGCGGACGGCCGCTGAAGGCGGCTGTCCGTAGACCACCCGAACAGTGGGCAAGTTTCCCATACCTCACCTTCCTCTGCCGGGCGGTCGGGAAGGCGTCTTGCCACGGGTCACCGAATGTTGTTCTACTGAGGCCGAGCGAGGTGGATTTCATACCAAGCGCTTGCTTGAGCAAGTGTGGCGGACCTACAGTCGAGGAGATGTCCATGTCTGAAGCCGGACCGCTGGCCGGAGTGCGCGTGCTCGAACTCGCCGGGCTCGCGCCAGGGCCGTTCGCGGGCATGATGCTGGCCGACCACGGCGCCGAGGTGCTGCGGATCGACCGGGTCAAGGCCGTCACGGACCGGCCGCGCACCGACGTCATGGACCGGGGCAAGCACACGATCGGCCTCGATCTGAAGTCGCCCGAGGGCGTGGCCGCGTTCAAGGACCTCGCCCGCGCCGCGGACGTCGTCATCGAGGTGTTCCGGCCCGGCGTGGCGGAACGGCTCGGCATCGGCCCCGCCGACCTGCACGCGGTCAACGAACGGCTGATCTACGGCCGCATGACCGGCTGGGGCCAGGACGGCCCGCTGGCGCACACCGCCGGCCACGACATCGACTACATCGCGATCTCCGGGATCCTGTCGATGCTCGGCCGCGAGGGCGACAAGCCGACCCCGCCGATCAACATCCTCGGCGACTTCGCCGGCGGCGGCCTGATGCTCGCCTACGGCGTGCTGCTCGCCCTGTTCGAGCGCGAGCGCACCGGCGTCGGACGGGTGATCGACGCGGCCATGGTGGACGGCGCCGCGATCCTGTTCGCCATGTTCTACCAGGGCGTGCAGAGCGGATTCTGGGGCCCGCGCGGCACGAACCTGCTCGACACCGGCGCCCCCATGTACGACACCTACGAGACGGCCGACGGAGGGCACCTGGCGGTCGGCTCGCTGGAACCGCAGTTCTGGACGGCGATGGTCACCCTGATGGACCTGACCGACCTGCCCGACAGGAACGACCGGGCGCAGTGGCCCGCGCTCAAGGCCCGCCTGGCGGCGGAGTTCAAGAAACGCACCAGGGCCGAGTGGGAGGCGCTCTTCGACGGCTCGGACGCCTGCGTCTCGCCCGTCCTGTCGATGCCCGAGGCGATCGAGCACCCGCACAACGTCGCCCGCGGCGCGTTCACCGAGGTCGGCGGCGTGCACCAGCCCGCGCCCGCGCCGCGGCTGCTCGGCGCGCGCACCTCGGACCTGGCCCCGGCCACCCGGCTGACCGACCTGTCCGCCTGGGGCATCACCCAGGACGACGCGGACAAGCTCCGCGCCCAGGGAGTGCTCGCCTAGAGACCCGACACCACCACCCCGACCGCAGCACGGCCGGCACGCCGGAGGGACCGATGAGGATCGACCTGCTGGACGGCGACCTGTACGCCGCCGACCCGACCCCCGTCTACGCCTGGCTCAGAGAGCACGAGCCGGTCTACCGCGACGACGCCAACGACCTGTGGGGCATCTCCAGGCACGCCGACATCTCGGCCGTCGAACGCGACGCCAAGCTCTGGACCAGCACCGGCGGCTACCGGCCCCAGCTGCCCTCCGACCCGTCCATGATCGGCATGGACGACCCGGAGCACGCCGAGCGGCGGCGTCTCGTCTACCGCCGCTTCACGCCCAGGTACGTGCACGAGCGCTACGCCGCCAGGATCCGCCAGGTGGTGACGGAGCTCATCGACCGAGCGCTCGACGCGGGCACGGTGGACGCCGTGCCCGCGCTGGCCGCGCCGCTGCCGGCCCGGATGATCGGCTGGCTGCTCGGCTTCCCCGACGCGGACTGGCCCAAGCTCAAGCACTGGTCGGAGACCACCATCGTGGCCGGCGGCGGCCTGCGTTACGTCACGCACGAGGCCGCCGCGGCGGCCGGCGAGTACGGCCTGGCCGTGCTCGAACTGGCCGCCGAGCGCCGCAAGTGCCCGCACGACGACCTGATGTCGCTATGGTCGGCCCGGCCGGACTACGACGACGAGCACCTGGCCAACGAGGCGCTGCTGCTGCTCGACGGCGGCGCCGAGACCACCAGGACGGTCATCGCCACCGCCATCGACGCGCTCATCCGACACCCGGAGCAGTGGCGGCTGCTGGAGCGGGACCGCGGCCTGCTGGACAACGCCGTGGAGGAGTTCATCCGCTGGACCACCCCGATACTCAACATGTGCCGCACCGCCACCCGCGACACCGAGCTGCACGGCAGGAAGATCGCCGAAGGGCAGCAGGTGCTGCTCATGTACGGCTCGGCCAACCGCGACCCGGCCGTGTTCGACGATCCCGGCGCGTTCGACGTGACCAGGAAGCCGGGCGGGCACATCGCCTTCGGCCTGGGCACGCACTTCTGCCTGGGCGCGGCGCTGGCCAGGCTGGAACTGCGGATCTTCTTCGAGGAGTGGCTCGACCGGGTGGCCGGCGCGGCCTGGGCCGACGAGCGGGGGCCGCGCATCCTGCCGAACGCGTTCGTCCGCGGCGTCACCTCCTTCCCGATCGTCCTGGAGGCCAGGCGCTAGGTTCGTACGCCATGCGACTCGAAGGCCGAATAGTCCTTCACCTCGACCGAGTCGTGCAGGCGCAGGCCCTTGCCGTTCATCCTGGCGAACGCCTTGGTCAGGCCTACCGGCAGGTGCTGGATCAGCCGCATGGTCTGGGTGAGCGCCCACAGGGCCGAGTCGCTGCCGGGCACGAGCCGACTGGCCGCGCCGACCGCGAACGCCCGGCTGCGCCGCACGAAGTCGCCGAGTTCGGCCTCGTAGGCGGGGAAGGCCCTGGTGTGGTCGCCGCCGTAGGTGGCCAGCTCCCCCGCCAGCACGTACGCGCCCACCACGGCCAGGCTCGTGCTGCCGCCGACGGCCGGGCCAGGGCAGTATCCGGCGTCGCCGACGAGCGTCACCCGGCCGCGTGACCAGGTGTCGAGGTCGAGCTGGGTGACGGAGTCGAAGTAGAACGCGGACGCGTCCTCCAGCTCCGACAGGATTCTGGGCACCTCCCAGCCGACCCCGGCGTACCGCTCGCGCAGCAGCTCCCGCTGCCTGGGCACGTCGCGGTAGTGGTAGTCGAGCTGCTCGGGCGTCCTGAACAGGAACAGCGCACGGGCGTCGGGCAGGGACGCGGCACCGTACATGCCGGCCATCCTGCCGACGCCGACGATCGCCTCCATCCGGCTCTCCAGCCCCAGGTGGTTGGGCAGGGAGACGACCGCCAGGTAGGCGCCCATCCAGGACGAGAAGCGCGATTCCGGGCCGAAGGTGAGCCGCCGGACGTTCGAGTGCAGGCCGTCGGCGCCGATGACCAGATCGAACCTGGCCGGGCCGCCGCGCTCGAACGTCACCTCGCCGTCGTCGGAGATGGAGGTGATGGAGTCGCCGAAGACGTACTCGACGTCGTGCCTGGTCGCCTCGTAGAGGATCTCGCTCAGGTCGTCGCGCATGATCTCGGCGTGCCGGTCGGAGAACGCCGCGATGAGCCGGCGCATGTCCATCTCGACCGGCCGGGCGTGGCCCTCGCGGTGGGTGGTGAGCCAGGCGGTGTTGGTCCGCCCGGCCAGGATCGGGTCGAGCACGCCCATCTTCTCCACGATGTTCATGGCCGGCCTGAACAGGTCGATCGCGTGGCCGCCCGACTTGCGCAGGGCCGGGGCCCGCTCGACGACCGTGACGGTGAAGCCGTACCTGGTCAGCCAGTACGCCAGGGCCGGGCCCGCGATGCTCGCGCCGGAGATGAGGATGCGCATGTCGCCTCCTTACTTAACGATAGGTAAGTTCCACGGCTCCCACGGTACCTCACGGGCTTACTTAACGATAGGTAAGGGATAATCTGAGTCCATGCCCAGCGACACCAAGGCCCGCATCCAGGCGGTGGCCCGCGAACTCTTCGCCGAGCAGGGGGTGCAGAACACCAGCCTGCGCCAGATCTCCGAACGGCTGGGCATCACCAAGCCCGCGCTCTACTACCACTTCTCCTCACGCGAGGACCTGGTCAGGAGCATCCTGCAGCCGATGATGGAGGACGTGGAGCGGTTCGTCGCCACCCGGGAGCCCGGTGACCCGCACGAGCTGCTGGACGACTACTTCGACCTCCTCTGGCGGCACCGGGAGGTGATCGTCATGGTGTTGCGCGAACTGTCCGTACTGGCCTACGTGGACCTGGGCGAGCGCATGCTCGACTGGCGGCGGCGGCTCATCACGCTGCTGCTCGGCGAGGACCTCACGCCGGCCCACCACATCCGGGCGACGCTGGCGCTCGGCGGGCTGTCGGACTGCGCGGTGGAGTACGCGCATCTGCGGCTGGACGAGGTCAAACCGGTGGCCGTGACCGCGGCCGTGGCCGTGCTCCAGCTCGACTGAGCCCCGGGTCCTCTCGCGGACTCCCGGGGCTCATGGGTGTTCAGACGGCGATGCGTCAGACGGCGATGTACAGGTCCGCGCCGCCGGGGTGGTGCACCTCCAGGTCGGTGGTGAACGCGCGCGGCGGCGTACCTCCGGACTCGGTGTGCTTCCACACCAGCTGCCAGGCCTCGATCAGCCCCTGCGGCATCGGGCCGCGCGCCTCCAGCCGGAGCGTCTGCGCCGCCGGCACGCGTACCGCGACCATGCCCTCGGGCAGCCGCGGCACCGTCCTGACGCCGATGCCGACGATCTGCGTGTACGCGCCGTGGTGGTCGCTCTCGTAGTCGGTCAGCACCGCGTACAGGTTCTCGTCGATCCGTCCTGGAACGTGCGCGAACGCCCCCGGCGCGCCCGCCCGCTGCCACAGCGCGGGCAGCTTGGCCCGGGCCGGATCCAGCTCATCGGCATTCGTGGTCCGCACGGCGAATCCGACCACCGTCAGTTCCGCCCGTTCGGTGAGGTCCACAGGCCATCCCTCCCCCAAAAGTATCCCGGCCGATCATAAGCCCCGGAGAACGGGGCAAACCCATAGTTGAACCTGTCACCACTTAAGATGGACGAACGTGAAGTTTCTTAACGGCCTCGAGCCGCAGCACGACCTGACCTACAGCGACGTGTTCATGGTCCCGTCGCGTTCCTCGGTCGGTTCCCGGCTCGCAGTCGACCTCTCGACGAACGACGGCACGGGCACCACCATCCCCATCGTCGTGGCGAACATGACCGCGGTCGCGGGCCGCCGCATGGCCGAGACCGTGGCCCGCCGCGGCGGCATCACGGTGATCCCGCAGGACATCCCGATGGACGTGGTGGCGAACGTCGTCGAATGGGTCAAGCAGCGTGATCTCGTCCATGACACGCCGCTGACGCTGACCCCGCACGCCACCGTGGGCGAGGCGCTGCAGCTGCTGCCCAAGCGCGCCCACAACGCGGTGATCGTGGTCGACTGGGACAACCGGCCGATCGGCGTCGTGACCGAGGCCGACTGCCACGGCGTCGACATGTTCACCCAGCTCTCGTACGTCATGTCCAGCGAACTGCTGACACTGCCCGCCGGGCTCGACCCGCGCACCGCCTTCGACCGGCTGCACGAGGGCAGGCACCGGCTCGCCCCGATCGTGGACGACGCCGGGCGCCTGGTCGGCATCCTGACCCGTACCGGCGCGCTGCGCGCCACGCTCTACCAGCCCGCGCTCGACGCCCAGGGCAAGCTGCGCATCGCCGCGGCCGTCGGCGTGAACGGCGACGTGGCGGCCAAGGCCAAGGAACTGCTCGAAGCGGGCGTCGACTGCCTGGTCGTCGACACCGCGCACGGGCACCAGGAGAAGATGGTCTCCGCGCTGCGTGCGGTGCGCGCGCTCGACCCGGGCGTGCCGGTGGCGGCGGGCAACGTGGTCACCGCCGCCGGTGTGCGCGACCTGGTCGAGGCAGGGGCGGACATCCTCAAGGTCGGCGTGGGCCCGGGCGCGATGTGCACCACCCGCATGATGACCGGCGTGGGCCGGCCCCAGTTCTCCGCCGTGCTCGAATGCGCCACCGAGGCCCGCAGGCTCGGCCGCCGCGTGTGGGCCGACGGCGGCGTCCGCCACCCGCGCGACGTGGCCCTGGCCCTGGCCGCCGGCGCGTCGAACGTGATGATCGGCTCCTGGTTCGCCGGGACGTACGAGTCGCCCGGCGACGCGCACACCGACGCCGACGGGCGCAAGTACAAGGAGAACTACGGCATGGCCTCGGCCCGCGCCGTGCGGCTGCGCACCGCCGAGGACTCGGCGTTCGACCGGGCCAGGAAGGCGCTGTTCGAGGAGGGCATCTCCACCTCGCGCATGTACCTCGACCCGCGCAGGCCCAGCGTGGAGGACCAGATCGACGCGATCGTGGCCGGGCTGCGCTCGTCGTGCACGTACGCGGGCGCGGCGAACCTGGAGGAATTCCACGAGCAGGCGGTCGTGGGCATCCAGAGCTCGTCCGGGTACGCCGAGGGCATGCCACTGCACCAGAGCTGGTAGCCGTCACGTCCTGCGCGGGGGCGGGCCGGGCTGGTAGCCCGTCACGTCGTGCGCCGGAGCTGGCTGTCGCTCACGTCCATCCTGCGCCAGCCGCCTGCCGCGTGGATGCCGCCGTCGACGTGGATCGTGGCCCCGGTGACGAACCCGGCCAGGTCGCCGGCCAGGAACAGCGCCGCGCCCGCCGCGTCCTCGGGCTTGCCCAGATGGCCGAGCGGCGGGCGGCGGGCCGGGTCGAACGGCAGCCCGCCGGCCAGCATGCGCTCCCGCACGCGCTCCTCGCCCTCGGTGGGCAGCGCGTCGGGGGCGATGGCGTTCACCCTGATCCCGCGCGGGGCCAGCTCCAGCGCCAGCGACTTCGTCAGGCTCTCCAGCGCGGCCTTCATCGCCGCGTACACCGCGAAGCCAGGCGCGGCCTGATGCGCCTCGCTGGAGGTCACGTTGATGATCGACGAGCCGCCGCCCATGAGCGGCAGCAACCGCCTGATCATGCCCGTGACCTGGGTGAAGTTCTCCTCGATGAGGATCTGCTCGCCGCGCGGCGAGGTGTCGGCGAAGGCCGCGTGGAAGGTGCCGCCGGCGTTGTTGACCAGGACGTCGACACGTCCCCAGCGTTCGCGCACCGCCTGGGCGAACACCTCGACGGCCACCGGGTCGCGCACGTCGAGCGTCATCGCCAGGTCGCCGTCGGGCTTGTCGCGGTCGCAGACGGCCACGTGCGCGCCGAACGCGGCGAACGTCTCGGCGATCGCCCTGCCGATCCCCCGTGCCGCCCCGGTGACGACGGCGACGCGCCCAGTCAGCAGGATCGCGTCGGGGGAAAGGGCGGCCATGAACGATGACCATATCCCGAGCGCATAGAGTCGTCGGGTCCATTCCAACAGTCAACAGGAGCACTTTCGTGGCACTCCAGAAGCCGGAAATCGACTTTCCGGACGGCAACCCGCCCGCCGACCTGCAGATCATCGACGAGGTCGTGGGTGACGGACCCGAGGCCAAGCCCGGCCACAACGTGAAGGTCCACTACGTGGGCGTCTCGTTCTCGACCGGGGAGGAGTTCGACGCGTCGTGGAACCGCGGCCAGGCGTTCGAGTTCCCGCTCGGCGCCGGCCGCGTCATCGGGGGCTGGGACCAGGGCGTGGCCGGGATGAAGGTCGGCGGCCGGCGCAGGCTGGTCATCCCGCCGCACCTCGGCTACGGCACCCGCGGCGCCCCGCCGCGCATCAAGCCGAACGAGACGCTGATCTTCGTGGTCGACCTGCTCGGCGTCAGCTAGCAACCACCCGCCGGCTCCCGCACGGGGTCCTCTCACGGTCCCCTTGCGGGGCCCGCACCGGGTCGTTTCGCGGGGCCTGCCCGGGGTTCTCTCGTGGGGCCCGCACCGGCTCCACTCGCGGGGCCCGCTCGGGGTTCTCTCGCGCGGCCCGCACCGGGACCTCTTGCAGGGCCCGCTCAGGGTTCTCTCGCGGGGCCCGCTCCGGGTCCTAACGCCGGGGCCCGCTTCGGGTCCTAATGCGGGGCCGGTGCGGTGCCGCCCTGTGGCGCCGTCTCTTCGGACAGACCACGCATTACGGCGGGCGGGCGCGGCGCCGTCCGGCGGGCTCATCCAGCGGGCTCATCCGGCGGGCTCATCCGGGGGTCATCCGGCGGGGTCATTCAGCGGGCCGCGCTGGCCATCGCGTCCGGCGCGGCGCCCCGCGGCACCGTCTCTTCGGACAGACCGCGCGGTGTAAGCGGCGACCGGAGACCCGCGCGCCACCCCCATCATGCTCGGGTGCTCAAGGACATCCGCCGCTCGCAACACAGCAAGTGGTGCCTTGCCCAGACCCTGCTCGCCTTGGCCATGGTGGACAACAGCCCGGGGCGAGCCCGTCCAGGCCATCGAGCGTCTGAAGGAGGCCGTCGACTGTACCGGTCCGCGCACAATCCGTACGGAACGGCGACGGCGCTGCGGGAACTCGCTCACGCTCACCTCGCCGCAGGCCGGCCCGCAGCGCCCCACGAGGCAGACGACAAAGCCACAACCCTCTTCAACCTCCTGAAACCCCAGCCACTCACCCTCACCTGACCAACCGCCCGCCTCCCCTCCCACCCCAGCGAACCGCACGGCGCCCAGCACAGGGACAACGAGAACCAGAGACGGTCGGCGCGGAACCGAAGACGGGATGGCGCGGAACCGGCGGCAGACGCCACGGAACCGACGACAAGCGGCCCTGAACCGGAAGCAGACGCCACGGAAACCGAAGACAGACCCCATGGGAACAGCCGACGACAGGTGGCACGGAACCGAAGACATACGCCGCTGAACCGAAAATGAAGGCGAGCGTCGGATTCGATGCCGTCCAAGAGGCGGAAATGTCGCCCCGGTGAGGCAACATAGGCGGTGTGCTATTGATCGACGTGGTCCGAGTGTCGGAGGCGGTGACGCGGACATCCGCCCGCCTGGGCAAGGTGGGGCATCTGGCGGAGTTGCTCGGCCGGGTCGGCCCCGACGAAGCGGAGATCGCGATCTCCTACCTGTCGGGTGAGCTGCCGCAGCGCCAGGTCGGCGTGGGCTGGCGCACGCTGGAGGACCTCCCCCAGCCCAAGCTCGTCGCCACCGCCACGCTCACCACCGTCGATCAGCTGCTGAGCCGTATCAAGGCCGTCTCCGGCCAGGGCTCGCAGGCCGCACGCAAGGCTCTGGTCAGCGACCTGTTCGCCGCGCTGACCAGCCAGGAGCAGCAGTTCATGCGCAAGCTCCTGCACAACGAGCTCCGTCAGGGCGCGCTCGACGGCGTCATGATCGAGGCGATCGCCAAGGCGTCGGGAGCGCCGTCCGCCGACGTGCGCAAGGCGCTGACGCTGCGCGGCTGGCTCCCCGCCGTCGGGGCCGCGGCGCTGGCCGGCGGCGTGCCCGCGCTGCACGCGTTCCGGCTCGAGGTGGGCCGCGCCGTGTCGCCGATGCTCGCCGGCAGCGCGCCGAACGTCGCCGCCGCCCTGGAGAAGGCAGGTACCCCGGCCGCGCTGGAATGGAAGCTCGACGGCGTCCGCGTCCAGACCCACCGTTCGGGCGACGAGGTCCGGGTCTTCACCCGAACCCTCGACGACATCACCCCGCAGGTCCCCGAACTGGTCGAAGCGGTGCTCGAACTGCCGTCGACCGACCTGGTGCTCGACGGCGAGGTCATCGCCCTGCGCCCGGACGGCCGTCCGCACCCGTTCCAGGTCACCGCGAGCCGCGCGTCGAGCAAAACGAACGTCGCCCGATTGCGCGAGGAAACTCCTCTCAGCGTCTTCTTCTTCGACGCCCTCCGCGTCGACGGCGAAGACCTTCTCGACCTGCCCTATTCACAACGCCAGGAAGCCCTGACGCGCACCGCCCCACCGGGCCTGCTCACCCCGCGCCTCATCACCGCCGACGTGACGGAGGCGGAGAACTTCTTCACGGACGTCGTCAAAGCCGGCCACGAGGGCCTGGTCGTCAAATCCCTCTCGTCGGTCTACGCCGCCGGCCGCCGCGGCGCCGGCTGGATCAAGGTGAAGCCCCGCCACACCCTGGACCTGGTGGTCCTGGCCGCAGAATGGGGCCACGGCCGGCGCGAGGGCAAGCTCTCCAACCTGCACCTGGGCGCCCGCAACCCCGACGGCGGTTTCGTCATGCTCGGCAAAACCTTCAAAGGCCTGACGGACGAACTCCTGGCCTGGCAGACCGAACAATTCCTCTCCATCGCCGACGGCCCGACCGACGAGTGGACCGTGAAACTGCGCCCGGAATTGGTGGTGGAAATCGCCTTCGACGGAGTGCAACGCTCGCCGCGCTATCCCGGCGGAATGGCACTCAGATTCGCCCGCGTCCTGCGCTACCGCCCCGACAAACGCCCCGAAGACGCCGACACGGTCGACACGGTCCGCTCCCTGATGTTCTAACCCACGTACGAAATCCCCACCGCCACCCTCCGACCTAACCCACGGGCGGAGTCCCCACGCCACCCTCCGATC
>NZ_JABCPZ010000217.1 GCF_013283785.1 Nonomuraea antri | reverse complement strand
GTGGGGGCGTTCGTCAGGGGGACGGGGCCGCGCCGTACTTCGACGTCGAGGCGCGCGAGCTGACGCTGGGTGTCCAGGACGCCGACCACCTGCGCCGCGCCCTGGACCTGCTGCACCACGCCAACATCCAGGTCGAGCGGGTCGAACTGCGCACCCCCACGCTCGACGACGTCTTCTTCGAACTCACGGAGGTCGCCGCGTGAACGCCGCAACCGTCGCCACCCGCCCGCGCGTACTGTCCGACCTGGGGCGTCTCGTCGTCCGCGCGCTGCGCAGGGAGATTCGCACGCCCGACGGCCTCATCGTGAACATCGCCATGCCGGTGCTCATCATGGTCATCTTCGTGTACGTCTTCGGCGGCGCGATCAGCACCGGGTCCAGCGGCCTGGCCTACATCGACTTCGTCGTCCCGGCCGTGCTGCTCATGTGCGGCGGGTACGGCGCGGCGCTGACGGCGGTGAGCATCGCGCTGGACATGCGTGACGGGATGATCGACCGCTTCCGCACCCTGCCGATCAGCGGCTGGGTCGTCCCGGCCAGCCACGTGCTCGGCTCGCTCGTCCGCAACGTGTCGGTCACGGCGATCTCCCTGGCCGTGGCCGTCCTCCTGGGCTTCCGCCCGCAGGCCGGGGGCGCGGACTGGGCGCTGGCGCTGGCCGTCGTCGCCGGGTACGTGCTGGCCATGTCCGCGCTCGCCGCCCTGTGGGGCCTGCTGGTGAGCTCGGAGCAGGCCGCGGGCGCCTTCAGCTTCGTGGTGCTGTTCCTGCCGTACCTCTCGGACGGGGTGGTGCCCGCGGAGACCATGCCGAGCGTGCTGCGCGGGTTCGCCGAGCACCAGCCGATCACGCCCATCGTGACGACGCTGCGCGCGCTCCTGCTCGACCAGCCGCTGGGGAACGCGGGCTGGGTCGCCGCCGCCTGGCTGGCCGGCCTCATCCTGGTCAGCGTTCCTGTCGCGGCGATCCTCTTCCGCCGCCGCACCGCCGGGTGATCCCCGACACCCGATAGTGAACGTTGCGTTTCCTCGCGGCGAAACCTATGCTCCTTAGAGAACGGTTCGTTCTCTAAGGAGCGACGCCATGCCACTGGTCCTGTCCGGCCTCATCCTGGCGATGCTGCTCGGGGCCCTCGATCAGACGATCATGGCCCCGGCCCTGCCCGCCGTGGCCGGCAGCCTGGGCGGCCTCGACCAGATGCCGGCCGTGATCAGCGCCTACCTGGTCGCCGCCACGGTGGTCATGCCCGTCTACGGCAAGCTCGGCGACAGGCTCGGCCGCAAGCCGGTGATGCAGTTCGCCATCGTGGTCTTCGTGGCCGGCGCCGTGTTGTGCGCGCTGGCCACGTCGATGCCGCAGTTCGTCGCCTTCCGCGCGGTGCAGGGCATCGGCGGTGGCGGCCTGATGATCGGCGCCCAGGCGATCATCGGCGAGCTCGTCAGCCCGCGCGAGCGCGGCAGGTACCTGGCCCTGATCGGCTCCGCGTACGTGTTCGCCGCCGTCGGCGGGCCGCTCGTCGGCGGGTTCTTCATCGACCGGCTGAGCTGGCGGTGGATCTTCGCGATCTACCCGCCGCTGGGCCTGCTCGCGCTGGTGGTGCTCACCGCCACCCTGCGCCTGCCCAGGCCGGAGCCGTCCGGGGCGCCGCTCGACGTGGCGGGCGCGCTCACGCTGGCGCTCGGCGTGGTGGGCGTGGTGCTGCTCGGCCAGACCGGGAACCCGGTGTTCCTGGCGGTGGCGGCGGTGGGCCTGGCGGCCTGGCTGGTCAGCGCGCGCTTCGCGGCCGACCCGGTGCTGCCGCTGCGGCTGTTCCGCGACCGGGCCTTCGCGGTGCCGGTCACGATCAGCCTGCTCATCGGGTTCGCGCTGTTCGGGACGCTGGCGTACATGCCGGCGTACCTGCAGATCGCGCTGCGCTCCAGCGCCACCCAGGCCGGGCTGACGGTGACCGCGCTCATGGCGGGCGTGCTGACGACCACCGTCGTGTCGGGCCGGCTCATCACCAGGACCGGCAGGTACAAGCGCTACCCGGTCGCGGGCACGGCCGTGGCCGCGACCGGGCTGGCGCTGCTGCCGCTCGCCGGGGGATCGCCGGTCGCCGTCGCGGCCGTGATGCTGCTCATCGGGCTCGGGGTCGGCCTGGTCATGCAGGTCATGGTGCTGGTCGCGCAGAACGCCGTCACCCGCGCCGACCTGGGCGCGGCCACCTCGGCGGTGACGTTCCTGCGCCAGATCGGCGCCTCGGCCGGGGTCGCGCTGGTGGGCGCGCTGATCACCTGGCGCTTCTCCGGCGAGGTCCCGGTGACGGGGGCCGCCGACCTGCCGCCCGCCGCGCGCGACGCGTTCGCCGCGGCCGTGCCGCCCGTGTTCGCGGCCATGGCGCCGCTGCTGGCGGTGGCGTTCCTGCTGGCCATCGCGCTGCCCGCGCGCCCGCTCCGGACCACCGCGTACGTGGAGGAGAGATCGTGAAGCTCGTGACCCTGCCGACCGTCGTGGAGGAGAGATCGTGAGACTCGTCGTGCCGCTGAACGCGCTCGGCCGGCAGGACCTGCCGCTGGCCGGCGGCAAGGGCGCCAACCTGGGCGAGCTCGTCAGGAGCGGCTTCCACGTCCCGCCCGGTTTCGTGGTGACCACCGCGGCCTACGACCTGGTCGCCGCCGGGAAACAAGGCCCGGTGGAGCGGGCCGACCTGCCCGCCGACCTGCCCGCCGACCTGCCCGCCGACCTGTACCGGGCCATCGCCGACGGGTACGCCGAGCTGGGCGGCGGCCCGGTGGCCGTGCGGTCCAGCGCCACCGCCGAGGACCTGCCCGGCGCCGCCTTTGCCGGCCAGCAGGACACCTACCTGAACGTGATCGGCGAGGACACCCTGATCGACGCGGTACGCCGCTGCTGGGGCTCGCTCTGGAACGAGCGCGCCGTCGCCTACCGGGCCAGGCTCGGCATCTCGGACGTCAGCATCGCGGTCGTCGTCCAGCGCATGATCGAGGCGGAGACGGCCGGGGTGATGTTCACCGCGAACCCGGTCACCGGCGACCGCGACCAGACCGTGGTGGACGCCGGCGAGGGACTGGGCGAGGCCGTGGTGTCCGGCCTGGTCACCCCCGACCACTACGTGCTCGACCGGTCGGGCGTGGTCACCGCGTTCACGCCGGGCCGGCGCGAGGTCGTCATCCGCGCCACCACGGGCGGCGGCGTGACCAGCCGGCAGGGAGAGCGGGGCGGGCAGGGGGAACGGCTGCTGTCCGACGCCGTGCTGAAGGAGCTGGCCGGGCTGGGCGCGGCGGTGGCCGGGCACTTCGGCCGTCCCCAGGACATCGAGTGGGCGTACGCCGGCGGCCGGGTCCACCTGCTGCAGGCCAGGCCGATGACCGCGCTGCCGCCACCGCCGCTCGGCCCGCTCAACCCGATCAGGCGCAGGCTGGGCACGGTCCTGCTCGAATACCTGCCGGAGCGGCCGTACCCGATCGACATGACCACCTGGCTCCCGCACGGCCCGGCCGGGCTCATGGGCAGGGTGACGGCGAGCTTCGGCGTGCGCGGCGCGTTCGAGGGGTTCGTCGAGGAGGAGGACGGCGTCGCCTACCGGCTCGTGCCGCCGTCGCCCAGGCCGGGACCCGGCGTGCTCGCCGCGCCCGTCCGCCTGGCCGTCCGGGCCTGGCGGCACGACCCGGCCCGCTGGACGCGTGACCCGCGCTTCCGCTCGTTCCTGGACCGCTGCGAGCGCCTGGCCGGGCGCGACCTGGCCGCGATGAGCTGGCGCGAGCTCATCGGCGTGCCCAGGCAGGCGCTCGACCTGGTCTCGCCGGTGGCCGACCTGCGCATCGACTACCTGCCGCGCACCGGCTTCGCGCTGCTGCGCCTGCTGCTGGTCACCAAGCTCATCGGACGCGGCGCGCTGTTCGGCGAGCTGATCGCCGGGGCGCGTACCCGTACCGGTGACGCCAACCACGCGCTCGAACGGCTGGCCGCCGACCCGGACCACGAGGAGAAGCTGCCCGCGTTCCTGGCCGAGTACGGCCACCGCGAGACCGCCAGCCCCATCCTGGTCACCCCGCCCACCTGGGCGGACGCCCCCGACACGGTACGCGGCCTGATCAAGGTGCTGGCCGCGGGCCCGCCCAGGCCGCAGCCGGCCGACACCGCGCTCGCCCGCCTGCTGGCCCGTCCGCGCCCGCTCCCCGCCCGGCTGCTGACCCGGTGGGTGGCGGCGGCCCGGGCCGGCGTCGCGTTCAGGGAGGACAGCCACTTCTACTTCACGATGCCGCTGCCCGTGCTGCGCAGGTCGCTGCTGGAGATCGGCCGCCGGTTGTGCGGCGCGGGCGTGCTCGAACGTCCCGAGGACGTCTTCCACCTGCGCCTGGAGGAGCTGGAAGGCGTCGCGGACGTCGAGGCGATCCCCGAGCGCGACCGGGCGCGGCTCGGGCAGGCGGCCCTGGCCCGCGCGGCCAAGCGTGAGGAGCTGTCGGGCGTGCGCATGATCGACCCGAGGGCGATCTTCCCGGCCCGCGAGAGCGGGGACGCGCTCGTCACCGGCACCCCGGCCAGCGGCGGCGTCGCCACCGGACCGGTCCGCGTGATCAGGGACGCCGCCGACTTCGGCACGCTGACCAGCGGCGACGTACTCGTCTGCCCGTACACGAACCCGTCGTGGACCCCGCTGTTCCAGCGGGCCGCGGCCGTGGTGGTCGACAGCGGCGGCTCGGCCTCCCACGCGGCCATCGTGGCCAGGGAGTACGGCATCCCGGCCGTCATGGGCACCGGCGCGGGCACGTCCGTGCTGGCGGACGGCCGGCTCGTGACCGTGGACGGCGACGCGGGCACGGTCCGGCAGGCCTCCTGACGCTTCGTAGGATCGGGGGCATGGTGACCGACCACCGCAAGCTGCCACGGCGCCGGGGCGAGGCGCTCAGCGCCGCGATCTTCCAGGCCACGCTCGACGAGCTGGCCGAGGTCGGCTACGCGCGGCTCACCATGGAACGCGTCGCGGAACGCGCCAGGGCGAGCAAGGCCTCGCTCTACCGGCGCTGGCCGACCAGGATCGAGCTGGTGATGGCGGCGGTCTACCACTCGCTGCCCGGCCCGGGCTCCTCGCCCGACACCGGCAACCTGCGCGACGACCTGCTGGCCCTGCTGCGCCGCACCGCCCAGGCCCTGTCGGGCCCGGCGGGCGAGGCGATGCGCGGCCTGCTCGGCGAGGCGCTGAGCGACGAGTCCAGGGCCGCCGAGCTGCGCGCGCACTCGCAGGGCGCGGGCAGGAAGATGATGGCGGAGGTCGTGCGCCGCGCCGTGGAGCGCGGCGAGGTCGACCCCGCGGTGGTCACGCCCCGACGGCTGGAGACCGGTCAGGCGCTGCTGCGCCAGCACTTCCTGTTCGACGGGCTGCCCATCCCCGACGGCCTGCTGGTCGAGATCGTCGACGAGGTGCTGGTGCCGCTGCTCACGAAGTGAGGCCGAGCAGCCCGGCCAGCAGCCGCACGGAGTGCTCGAAGGCCGCGCGCCGCTCCGCGACGGTGTTGTCGAACTGGCCGAACACCTCGAAGTTGACCCAGCCGTACACGCCGGTCCAGGCGGTGATGGCGCGCATGACCACCGCGTCGGACGCGCCGGGCATGAGCTCCCTGATGTTCGCCGCGTCGGCGGCCAGCGATTCCGGCGGGGCCGGGTCCGGCGACGGCGGCCGGATCGCCCCGGCGGCCACCGCGTCGGCGACGATGCGGCCGAGCACGCGCACGTCGCGCACCCGGGCCTCGACGGTGTCCTGCGGCGCCTGGTAGCCGGGCACGGGGGAGCCGTAGAGCAGGGCGTACTCGTGCGGGTGCGCCACCGCCCAATCGCGGATCGCGTGGCAGGTGGCCAGCCAGCGGCCCAGGTGGTCGTCGCGCGGGCAGGCGGACTCGGCGCGTTCCACGGCCTCGCCGAGCGCGTTGTACCCGTCGATGATCAGGGTGGTCAGCAGGTCGTCGCGGCTGGGGAAGTAGCGGTAGATGGCCGAGGAGACCATGCCCATCTCCCGCGCCACGGCCCGCAGCGACAGGCCGCCGGCTCCCTCGGTGGCCAGCTGACGCCGCGCGATGTCGGCGATCTCCCTGGTCAGCTCGGCTCTGACACGTTCTCTCGCGGTACGGCTCGCTGTCATGCCAGCAGGCTACCAGAGCACTGAGAAAAAACGAGAGCACTGCTCTTGACGAATGCCGCTCTTTTGAGAGAGCATTGCTCTCGTAAGCGAACGGCAGTCATTGAAGGAGCCTCACCATGTTGACCCTGGCCAAGAACGCCAACCTGGCCCTGATGTTCGTCCTGGAGCTGGGCGTGCTGGCCGCGGTCGGCTACTGGGGCTTCACGCTCAACGCGGGCTGGCCGATCAAGCTGCTGGCCGGGCTCGGCGGGCCCGCGCTGTTCATCGCCGCCTGGGCGCTGTTCGGCGCCGGCGGCGGCGCCAACGCCACCTTCCCGGCCACCGGCCTGGCCCGCGTCGTCCTGGAGATCGTCTGGTTCGGCGGCGGCGCCGCGGCTCTCTACGCGGCCGGCGCGGCCACCCCGGCGATCGCCTTCGCCGCCGCCTTCATCGTCAACGCGGTACTCCGCCTCATCTGGAAGCAGGGCTGATCATGGGTAAGCACGTCGTCGTGGGCTCCGGCCAGGTCGGTACGCACCTGGCCGGCAAGCTCCTCACCCAGGGGCGCCAGGTCACCGTCGTGACCAGGTCGGGCAGCGGGCCCGACGGAGCCGTCAAGGTCGCCGCGGACGTCGCCGACCCCGTCATCGGCCGGGCCAGGCTCATCGAGGTCACCCGGGGCGCGGACGTCCTGTACAACTGCGTGAACCCGCGCTACCACCGCTGGCTCACCGACTGGCCGCCGATGGCCGCCTCGTTCCTGGCCGCCGCCGAGTCGACCGGGGCCGTGCTGACGATCCTGGGCAACCTCTACCCGTACGGGCCGGTCGACGGCCCGCTGACCGAGGATCTGCCGCTGGCGTCCACCAGCCCGAAGGCCCAGGTCAGGGCCAAGATGTGGGCCGACGCGCTGGCCGCGCACGAGGCCGGGCGCATCAGGGTGACCGAGGTGCGCGGCTCCGACTACTTCGGCCCCGGCGCCAGCGACCAGTCGTACCTGGGCGACAGGTTCCTCGTCCCGCTCAGGGCGGGCAAGACGATCCAGCTCCTGTGGCCGGCCGACATGCCGCACACCTGGACGTACCTGCCGGACGTGGCCGACGCGCTCATCGTGGCGGGCGCCGACGAGCGGGCCTGGGGCCGGCCCTGGCACGTGCCGAGCGCGGAGCCGCTGACGTTCAGGCAGCTCGGGGCGCGGATGGCCGCGCTGCTCGATCGTCCGGCGCCGAAGCTGGCGCAGCTCCCGTGGCCGCTGGTGCGCGCGCTCGGCCTGTTCTCGCCCATGGTGGGGGAGTTGAAGCACGTCCGCTACCAGTTCACCGCGCCGTACGTGCTGGACTCCACCGCCTTCCAGCGCACCTTCGGTGTCGCGCCTACCCCCATCGACCTGGCGCTGAAGGCTACGCTCGACGGATGAAGACAGCGATGATCGGCCTGGGTGACATCGCGGAGAAGGCCTACCTTCCCGTGCTCGCCGCCCAGCCAGGGCTCGAACTCCACCTGTGCACCCGCAACGCCGCCAGGCTCGACCGGCTCGGCGACGCCCACCGGATCGCCGCCAGGCACACCTCGGTCGACGAGGTGATCAAGGCCGGGGTCGAGGCGGCGTTCGTGCACGCGGCCACCTCCGCCCACCCGGAGATCGTGGAGTCGCTGCTCGACGCCGGGATCCACGTCTACGTGGACAAGCCGATCGCCGACAACCTGGCCGACTGCGAGCGGCTGGTCCGCCAGGCCGAGTCCGCGGGCCGGTCGCTCATGACCGGCTTCAACCGCCGCCACGCCCCCGGCTACGCCGAGCTGGCCACCCTGCCCAGGCACCTGGTGCTGATGGAGAAGAACCGCGACAACCACCCCGACCTGCCCAGGCGGGCGGTCTTCGACGACTTCATCCACGTCGTCGACACGCTGCGCTTCCTCGTCCCCGGCGAGGTCACCGAGACCAGGATCAACACCCGCACCAGGGACGGGCTGATCGAGCACATCGTCCTGGAGCTGTCGGGGGCCGGTTTCACCGCGCTGGGCGTGATGAACCGGGTGAGCGGCGCCAGCGAGGAGACCTGCGAGGTCATGGGCGACGGCGGCAAGCGCAGGGTGGTCAACCTGGGCGACGTGGTCGACTACCGGGGCGGCGAGACGCTGGCCCGCCGGCCCGACTGGGTGCCCGTCTCCAGGCAACGTGGCATCGAGCAGATCTGCCTGGAGTTCCTGTCCGCGGTGCGCGAAGGCCGCGTGATCAGCGGCGCCGACGCCCTGGTCAGTCACGCCATCTGCGAAGACGTCGTGACCCGCGCTACGTCCGCGGCGGGTTGAGCCGCATCGAGCGGTCGGCCCTGGCGAACATGCGGGTGAACGGCCGGTCGCCGAGCCTGGCCAGCACCGTGTAGCCCTTGGCGTCGCCCAGCGGGCTGGAGGAGGAGACCACGCCGGCCACCGCGTCGCCGTACAGGGCGGGGCCGCCGCTCCCGCCCGCGGCGGCGTGGCAGTTGCGGGTGACCATCAGCCCGGGGCCGTCGGAGACCGCCTCGGCCGCGTCGCCCACGCACCGGTACAGCTGCGTGCCGGGATACCGTTTGCCCGCCGGGTAGCCCAGCAGCTCCAGGCCGCGCAGCGGGGTGCCCCTGGTGGTGCTCATCGGCCGCAGCCCGCGCCCGGTGACCGCCTCCAGCGGCCGGCCCCGCCTGGCCACCCCGACCAGGGCCACGTCGTACGGCAGCAGTTGCGGCGAGTACGGCCGGCTGCGCCAGCGGGCCGGCACCCAGGTGCGCACGGCCGGCCAGATGCCCAGCGGCGGCCTGCCCCGGTCGTAGCCGGGCAGGAAGGCCAGCCGCCGCAGCAGCCGCCCCTCGTGGTAGAGGCAGTGGGCGGCGGTCAGCACCAGGCTCCGGCTGCGTGAGCCGATCACCGCGCCGCCGCACATCACGGTCGTCCTGGAGACGGGATCGCGGCCGAGCAGGACCCCGGTCAGGCGCCGCGCCCCGGTGTAGGGGCGCGGCACCGGCGCGTATCCCAGGCGGTCGCCGTGCGGCGTCAGCACCCGGGGCTGGGGGACGTTGAGTTGCGGCACCTCGGCGATGCCAGTCGGATCGAGCAGAGCCAGAGACAGGGCCAACCTGAGCACCTTCCCACTGTACGGGGAAGATGATCAGGCCTCTGACCTGCAACTCCAAGGTTTACCTAACCTGGGAGCTGCGGTTTCACCCGGCGGAGTACTCGCGGCTGAGCGCACGCAGCCGCTCGTGCGCGTCCGCGTACGCGGCGGGCGCCTTCAGGTACGCCTTGGGGAGCTTGGCGACCATGGTGTAGTTCGTGTCGCACACGTTCCCGACCGGCGCCTGGCCGCCCTGGCTGACGAGCTGGTAGGCGTCGAGCGTGTCGAGGCCGGTCAGCTCGGAGGTCCAGGTGACCAGGTCGTGCTGGCTGATGCGGTAGGCGTCCTCCAGCGGCCGGGCCGAACCGGTGGACATCAGGTGCAGATCGTCCTCCAGCCGGGGCCACGGCGTGGCCACGCCCTTGATCAGCTCGACCGCGACGACCGTGTTCATCGCGGCCTCGACCGCGGTGCCGCACACCTCGCCGTGACCCTGCAGCGCGTGGCCGTCGCCGATGGCGAACAGGCCGCCCTCGACGTTCACGCCCAGGTAGGCGGTGACGCCCGCGCGCAGCTCCGGGGTGTCCATGTTGCCGCCGTGCGCGTCGGGGGTGATCGTCATGCGGGCCTCGTTCGCGCCCGGCGCCACGCCGACCGTGCCGTGCATGGGGTCGAGCGGCAGGGCCACGCTGTAGTCGCTGTTGCGCGCGTGGTAGACCGCCACCCCCTTGTCCAGGTCGAGGTCGTAGCGCCAGACGCGCTCCTCCAGCGGCGGCTGCAGCGTGGCCGTGGTGTGGGTGCTGGTCAGCGCGCCGAAGTGGGGGAACGTGGTGGACACCGCCCAGTCCCTGGCCGGCGTGATCGAGACGAAGTGCAGCGCCAGCGTGTCGCCGGGCTCGGCCCCCTCCACGTAGAAGGGGCCGGTGACCGGGTTCAGGTACGGGAACTCGCACACCTGCGACGGCAGGTCGGCCACGCTCCGCACGCGGCCGCCGAAGCAGTCTTCCGTGTACAGCTCCAGGATCGTGCCCGGCCGCACCTTGCCGACGGGTGCGCGGCCCCCGAAGGTGTAACTGAGCTCCTCGGGAGAGGGCCGGTAGGACACGACGTTCACTTGACCTCCGAAGGAAGGGTGGGCCTGCGGCCCATGACGTAGGAGACGGCGAGGACGACCAGCCCGATGGCGAGCCAGACCCCGCCGATCCACTGTGCCAGGACCTTCTGGTTGTAGATGACGGCCCCCAGGACGGCGATGCCGATCACGGGCGCGATCACGTGCGCCCACCAGTTCTGGGTGCGCTGCCTGATCGCGTAGTGGACGATCACGGACAGGTGCAGCAGCAGGAAGGCGGTCATCGCGCCGAAGTTGACGAGCTGGCCGAGCAGCGGCAGGCCGTCGTCCCTGGTGCTCATGTAGATGCCGAGCCCCAGGGAGATCAGGGCGACCAGCAGCGTGGCGTTGACCGGGGCCTGGTGCTTGCTGTCGACCTTGGCCAGGAAGGAGGGGAGCTGGCGGTCGCGTCCCATGGCGAACAGCAGGCGCGAGGTGGCCGCCTGCGCCACCATGGCGTTGGCGAAGCCCCAGGCGATGGCGGTGGCCAGGGCGCAGAGCACGGCCAGCCAGGCGCCGCCCGCGTACTCGGCGAGGGTGCTGAACGCGGCGTCGAGCGGGCCGGCGTCACCGGCCTCCGCGGCCTGGAACAGCTCGGCGCGGTTGGGCACCAGCAGCGCCGCCACCCAGGTCTGCACCACGAACAGCAGGGCGGCCAGCCCCAGCGCGGCGACCATGGAACGGCCGAGCCGCCTGGCGTCCTCCTTGTTCTCCTCGGCCAGCGTGGAGATGCCGTCGAAGCCGAGGAAGGAGAGCACCGCGAGCGAGGCCGCGCCGAACACCAGCGACACGGAGAACGTGGTGGAGTCGTAGAGCGGCGTGAAGAACCCGGCGGTGGCCTTGCCCTGCGCGAGCGCGATGCCGCCGATCACCAGGAAGATCGCCAGGACGATCAGCTCGGCGACGAGCATGATCCGCGTCATCCTGACCGTCATCTGGATGCCCAGGTAGTTGACGACGGTGTTGAGCAGGACGAAGACGATGATCCAGCCCCAGATCGGGATCCCGGGCACGAAGGAGTTCATGAACACCCCCGCCACCAGGTAGAGCAGGGAGGGCACGAGCACGTAGTCGAGCAGGATCATCCAGCCGGCCATGAAGCCGACCGGCGCTGCGATGCCGCGGCCGGCGTAGGTGTAGACGGATCCCGCCATCGGGAAGGCCTTGGCCATCTGTGCGTAGGACAGGGCGCTGAACGCCATGGCGACCAGGCCGATGATGTAGGCCAGCGCGACCATGCCGCCGGAGTTGGCGAAGACGTTGCCGAAGATGCCGAATGGCGCGATCGGCACCATGAAGATCAGGCCATAGATCATCAGGTCGGTGAACCCCAGGGTTCGCTTGAGCTCTTGGCGGTAGCCGAACTGCTCAACGGTGCTCATGTGTGCACGGCTCCTTGCTGGTTGGGGGGCGATTGGCACCTTAGACGCAAAGCTTTCTAGTGAAAAGGTTTCTCCAGGAAGAAACCGAGACCATCGGCCCTGCCCAGGTGCACCCGCTGGCGCACCTGGCGGTCCAGCAGCGTCAGTTCGCCGCGCGCGCTGGTGATCGTGGTGCCGTCGGCGACGGCGTCGAGCGCGGGCACCGCGAGCGTGCCCGCGCGGGCCGACAGCGCGGCCAGCATGGCCACCGCCTCGTAGCAGCCGTGGCCGTGCGCGTTGAGCATGGGCGCGTCGGCGCCGAACCTGGCCGCGTACCGCTCGGCGAAGTCGAGGCTCGCGTCGGTGCGCAGGTCGCGGAAGTACCCCATGGACGTGTACAGCTCGCCGGTGCCGTCGCCGCCGATGCCGAGCAGGCCGTGCTCCTCCAGCGCCCCGCACAGCCGGGCGGCGCCGAGCCCGGCGGCGGCGTAGGCGCGGTTGAACGCCATCAGGTCGCTGCCGATCAAGGTGAGCAGGATGGCGTCCGGCCTGGACTCGGCCACCCGGTCGAGCCAGCCCGCGGCCTGGCCGTAGCCGACGTACGCCTCGCCCGCGACGGTGGCGCCCAGCGCGCGCAGCCGGCGGCGGGCGGCGGCGCCGACCAGGCGCGGCCAGACGTAGTCGTTGCCGAGCAGGTACCAGCGGCGCGCCCTACGGGCGCCCGCCAGCCGGTCGATGCCGGGGGCGAGTTGCCTGCCCGGGGTCTCGCCGAGGAAGTAGACGCCGGGGGCGTGGCCGCCGCCCTCGTAGGGCGGCGCGTAGACGAAAGGGACGCGGCCGGCGATCGCCGCGACCACCTCGACCCGGACGTCGCTGGCGTGCGTGCCCGCGACGGCCTCCACCGTGCCCGTCGCGACCAGGTCCGACACCTCGGCGGCCACCACGCGGGCGGGCCTGCCGCCGTCGACGAGCACCAGCTCGACCGGCCGGCCCAGCACCCCGCCCCGGGCGTTGAGCTCGTCGGCGGCCAGGGTCGCGCAGTTGATCGCGCACGGTCCGACCAGCCCGAGAACCCCGGAAACGGGTACGATCAAGCCGATCCTGACCGCGTCTGAAGGCAAGAGCCGCGCCTCGAAAGGATCGATGATCACCGCCACGCCGACGAGTATCCTCCTTTGTGGCTCTCCGGTGAAAGGACCTAATTTCATGGCGACGACCGGGCTGGGTTCCTCCCTCGCGTACCTGCTCAGCAGGGCCGAGCGGAGCGTGAACCGGGGGTTGTCGGCGGCCCTGGCCGGTGAGGACGTCACGGTCGAGCAGTGGCGGATCCTGCGTGCCCTGGCCGACGGCCGGGGGCACTCGATGGGGGAGCTGGCCGAGGCGGTGCTGATGCCGCACCCGACGCTGACCAAGGCGGTCGACCGGCTGATCGACCGGGCGCTGGTCTACCGGGGTCCTTCGGCGGGCGATCGGCGGCGGGTGGCGGTGTTCGTCGCGGATCGCGGGGCCGAGCTGCTGGCGCGGGTCGACGGCGCGGTGGCCGGGCACCACGGGCTGATCGCGGCCGCGTTCGGTGTGGAACGCACCGAGCAGCTCAAACGCGACCTGGAGGAGCTGGTGCGGGCGCTGGAGGCGGAGGCAGCGCCCTGACCGGTCAGCCCTTGCCGCGCTTCTTGTCGCTGTCGGACCAGATCAGCAGGGCCGCGCCGGCCGCGGCCACGGCCAGGTAGGCCGGTGTCGGCAGGTCCGCGACGCGGTGCAGCAGACCCCATTCACTGTCGAACGCCACCCGGCCCACGAAACCGCCGAGACCTTGCAGGAGCGCGATGAAACCCACGAAACCTCTCATGGCTCCACGGTCGCGCGAACGGGCCCGCCCCGGCATCGAACCTTGGGCGAGCCCGGTGACTACTTAAGTAGCCGTCGCCCGGATCAGGGGTAGAGCCCGCGCATCTGGTGCGCCTCGGCCACCCGTCCGACGCCGATGACGTGCGCGGCCTGCCTGAGCGTCAGCCCGCGCTCCGCGGCCAGCGACTTGACCTCGCCGAACGCCCCCTCCATCAGGTCGCGCAGCTTGACCTCGACCTCGTTGGAGCTCCAGGAGAAGGCCTGCATGTTCTGCACCCACTCCAGGTACGACACGATCACGCCGCCGGCGTTGGCCAGGATGTCCGGCACGATCGTGGTGCCGTTGGCGGCCAGGATCTCGTCGGCCTCCGGTGTGGTCGGGCCGTTGGCGCCCTCCACGATCAGGCGGGCGCGGATGCGCGGCGCGTTGGCCTCGGTGATCACGCCTTCCAGCGCGGCCGGGACCAGCACGTCCACGTCCAGCTCGAACAGCTCGTCGTGGCCCAGCGTGTCGCCGTGGCGGTAGCCCGTCACGCCGCCGGTCTCGGCCACCCAGGCCCGCAGGTCGGCGACGTCCAGGCCGCGGGCCGAGTGGACCGCGCCGGTGACGTCGGAGACGGCCACCACCTTGGCGCCGGCGTCGGACAGGTACTGCGCGGCCAGCGCGCCGACCTTGCCGAAGCCCTGCACGGCCACCGTGACGCCCTCGGGCGAGCGGCCGAGCGCGGCCAGCGCCGCGATCTGCACGCCGCGCGAGGTCGCGCCGGCCCGGCCGAGCGAGCCGCCCAGCGTCATCGGCTTGCCGGTGACCACGCCGGGCACCGAGTAGCCCGCGTTGACGCTGTAGGTGTCCATGATCCAGGCCATGGTCTGCTCGTCGGTGCCGACGTCGGGAGCCGGGATGTCCTTCTCCGGGCCGATCAGCGGCAGGATCTCGTTGACGTAGCGGCGGGTCAGGCGCTCCAGCTCGCGCGTGGTGAGCACGGTCGGGTCCACGGCCACGCCGCCCTTGGCGCCGCCGTACGGGATGCCGACCAGCGCGCACTTCCACGTCATCCACATCGCGAGCGCGGTGACCTCGTGGATGTCGGTGCTGGGATGAAACCGGATGCCGCCCTTGGCGGGGCCGCGAGAGACGTTGTGCTGGACGCGGAAGCCCTGGACGACGTCCATGCGACCGTCTTCACGGCGGACCGGGACCGAGACGGTCAGCGAGCGGCGCGGCGTGGCCAGCATGGTCCTGAGCCCGTCGTCGAGCCCGAGCTGCTCGGCGGCCTGGTTGAGCTGGTGGAGCGCGGATTCGAGTGCCTGTTGCCCCGGAGTGATCAGCGCCGGCGTCTTTGACGGCACCATGATGCTCATGGAAGAGATTCCTCCTGTTATGGACGCCCAAATCGCGGGGAGGCGCCATTGCCTGCCCCTTTTGGGCGTTCTTGTGGAGATCAGCCTAGAACGAGGCGTTTGAGGTTGCCTACGGTTTTCGGGTTCGTGGCTGATCTGTTGTCATAAATCCAAGCCCGTGATCCACAGACTGGGAACGTGCCACTCTGGCAGGCTTGGAGCCGAGAGTGTGCCGAACTGTCGAATCTCGGGGGGTGCCATGCCCGCACTCGTGGTGGGGCCCATGCTGCGTCATGTCGATTCGGCCGACGCCTCGATCTGGGTCGAGACCGGCGAGCCCTGCACGGTCACCGTGGCGGCCGCAGGCAGGTCTTATCGGTCGCCCACCTTCACCGTGCACGGTCACCATTACGCGATCGTCGATCTGACTGGCTTATCCCAGGATATCGACTCCTACTCCGTTGACCTCGATGGGGACCCCGTGTGGCCCCTTCCCGGGTCGCCGCCGAGCCGGATCAGGCTGCTGCCGCCCGAGGGGCCGCGGCGGCTGGCGTTCGGCTCGTGCCGTACCAGCGTGCCGCACGACGCCGCGCACGTCCGTACGCACGGGGAAGACGTCCTGCGGGCCTACGGCGGGCACCTGGCGGACGGCGGCGAGGAGGCCTGGCCCGACCTGTTGCTGCTGCTCGGCGACCAGGTCTACGCCGACAGCCCGGCGCCGGAAATGCTGGAATACATCCGGGCTCGCCGCGACACGCCGCCACAGGGGGAGATCGCGGATTTCGAGGAGTATGCCGAGCTCTACCGGCTGGCCTGGACCGATCCGGAGATCCGCTGGCTGCTGTCCACCGTGCCGACCGCCATGATCTTCGACGACCACGACCTGCGCGACGACTGGAACACCTCCCAGCCCTGGCGCGAGCAGATGGCGCAGACGTCGTGGTGGCGGCGCCGGGTCATCTCCGGGCTCGGCGCGTACTGGATCTACCAGCACCTGGGCAACCTCTCGCCGGCCGAGCGCGCGGCCGACCCGCTCTACCAGGCGCTGCTCAAGGGCGAGGGCGAGGACGCGCTCGACGCGTTCGCCGAGCGGGCCGACGCCGAGCCGAGCAGCAACCGCTGGAGCTACGCCCGCGACCTCGGCCACACCCGGCTCATCATGATCGACACCAGGTGCGCCAGGCAGCTCACGCCCGGCGACCGCCGCATGCTCGACCCGGGGGAGTGGGCCTGGCTCGAAGAGCAGGTCACCACCTCCACCGGACGCCTGGTGATCGGCTCGTCGATCCCGTTCCTGCTGCCCGAGGGCGTGCACGGGGTGCAGAACTGGAACGAGGCACTGTGCGACGGCAGGTGGGGCGCCACCGTGCGGCGCTGGTCGGAGAAGTTCCGCCAGGCCGTCGACCTGGAACACTGGGCGGCCTTCCGGCGCTCGTTCGAGGACCTGTCCCGGCTGCTGGTGAGCCTCGGCCGGCCGGTGCTCGTCCTGTCGGGCGACGTGCACTTCTCCTACCTCGCCCGGTCCCGTCCCGGCCAGGTCTACCAGGTGGTGTGCTCGCCCATCCGCAACCCGCTCAGCAGGCTGCTGCGCTGGGCCAACGTCGTCACCCAGTTCGGGATCGCCACGCTGGCCGGCGGGCTGCTGGCCAGGCTCGCGGGCGTGCCCAGGCCGCCGTTCCGGTGGCGGATCACCAAGGGCCCGTGGTTCCAGAACGCTCTTGCCACGCTCACCTTCCCCGGCACGATCACCTGGTACGAATCCACCGGAAACACGCTCAAGCCCATCGATTCCGTCCAGGTAGATTCATGAAATAGGTGGAACCGGGTCCCGGCATGCGGTCAACAACAGGGTGACCGCATGAGAGAGGACCGGCACGTGGTGGGTGTTCAGGAGGTACCGCAGACGCTGGACGATGCGGCGATGATCGGGCGATCGCTCGACGACCCGGAGAGTTTCGCGGCGCTGTTCGACCGGCACGCCGACGAGATCCACCGGTACGCCGCCCGCCGGCTCGGCGCGGAACTGGCCGAAGACGTGACGGGGGAGGTGTTCCTCGTCGCGTTCCGCCGGCGGGCCCGCTACGACCGCGCCTGGCCGGACGCCAGGCCCTGGCTGTACGGCATCGCCACCAACGTCATCTCCCAGCACCGCAGGGCCGAGCGGCGGCGCAACGCGGCCATGGCCAAGGTCGTCGTGGAGCGTCCCGGCACGTTCGACGACCGCAGCGCCGACCGGGTCACCGCCGAACAGCTCCAGCCCAGGCTGGCCGGCGCGCTGACCGGGCTCAGCGCGGCCGAGCGAGACCTGCTGCTGCTGGTCGCCTGGGCCGACCTGACCTACGAGGACGCGGCGCTGGCGCTCGGCGTGCCCGTGGGCACCGTCAGGTCCAGGCTGCACCGGCTCCGCGTCAAGGTACGCAGGGCGCTCGGCGGCATCGATCCCTTCGCAGAGGAGCCCCAGCATGGATGACGAGATCCGGACGTTCGCCGATGGTCGGCCGGCGGTGCCGCCCTACCGTGAGCAGGCGCGGGCACGGGCGCGCGAGCGGCTGATCGAGGAGGCCCGCGGGCGGCGCGGGTTCCGGCTACCGCGGCTGGGCTGGCAGGCGGTGGCCGCGTTCGGCGTGACGGTGGCACTGGTCGGGGGCGTCACCGTCGCACTGTCGAACCAGGGCGGGCAGAGCATCACGGCCACCCCGGGCGGCGACCAGAGCGCCGTCATGGCCGGCACCGACTTCGCCGAGCTCGACCCGCGGCCGGGGCAGTTCATCCTGGTCGAGTCCGACACCATGTACGGCTCGTTCGCCTTCGGGGACGAGGGCAAGGAGACGCGCCACCTCTACCGTACGCACAGGAAGATCTGGCAGTCCGTGGACGGCGCCGCCGACGGCCTGCTGTACATCGAGGGCCGCGAGCCGAGGCCCTGGCCTGACGGCCGGGAGCTGCCCGCGTCCGCGCGCGGCTGGCAGGGGGCGGACTGGAGCCCGCTGGCCTCGTGCCCCGGCACGCTCGGCCCGGCCGCGCGCAGGGACTACGCCTACCTGAGCACGCTGCCCGCCGACCCGGCCAAGATGCGCGAGCACCTCTACCGGGCGAGCGCGCCGAGCCCGGGCAAGGACGTCGACGCCGATCAGGCCGCCTTCACCCACGCGGGCGACCTGGTGCGGGAGACGTACCTGCCCAAGGCGCAGCGCGACGCGCTGTTCGAGGCGGTCAAGACGATCCCCGGCGTCCAGGTGGCGGACGGCGTGGCCGACTCGGCCGGGCGCACCGGCGTGGCGCTCGGCCTGCCCGAGAGCGACGGGACGCTCAGCCAGCTCATCTTCGACCCGGCCACGCACCTGGTCCTGGGCGAGCGGGCGACGGTGGTGGACCCGGCGGCGGCCCAGGCGCCCGCGGGGTCGGTGGTCGCGCTGACGGCGCAGCTCAAGATCTCCGTGGTGGACAGCCTGCCCAGGCAGCTGCCGCGCGATCCCAAGGACGTGACCTGCGAGCAGCCGCGACCGGCCGAGCCGCCCACCGACGAGAGCGCCGCCCCGACGCCGATCCCGGACTC
>NZ_JABCPZ010000216.1 GCF_013283785.1 Nonomuraea antri | reverse complement strand
ATCTGGACCAGCTCCACCGGCACCGGGAACACCACCGTCGACCCCTGCTGCGAGGCCGCGTCCACCAGGGAGCCGAGCGTGCGCAGCTGCATCGCCGCCGGATGCGCCTCCAGGATGCCCGCCGCGTCGCCCAGGCTCTGCGCGGCCTCCTTCTCGCCGAGCGAGTGGATCACCCGGGCGCGCCTGTCGCGCTCGGCCTCGGCCTGGCGGGCCATCGCGCGCCGCATCGCCTCGGGCAGCGACACGTCGCGCACCTCGACCAGCGACACCTTCACCCCCCACGGGTTGGTGAGGTCGTCGATGACGCGGGCCAGCTCCTGGTTGATCTCCTCGCGCTTCATCAGCAGGTCGTCCAGGCTGCGCTGGCCCAGGATGCTGCGCAACGTGGTCTGCGCGATCTTGGACGTGGCCACCTGGTAGTCCTCGATGGCGATCACCGACTTCACCGGGTCGAGCACCTGGAAGTAGGTGACCGCGTCCACCCTGACCGTCACGTTGTCGGAGGTGATGATCTCCTGCGGCGGCACGTCGGCGGTGAGGATCCGCAGGTCGACGCGGACCATCCGGTCGATGACCGGGATGATGAGGAACAGCCCGGGCCCCTTGGCCCCCTGGATCCGCCCCAGCCGGAAGATCACGCCGCGCTCGTACTCCTGCACGATCTTGACGGCCGCGACCGCGAGCAGGATCACCACGAGCACCGCGATCCCGATGCCGATCAGCGTCTGGTTCATGTCTTCTCCCCTTGCTCAGGCAGCGGTTCCACCACGAGGGTCAGCCCGTCCACGGCGACGATCCTGGCCAGGTCGCCGGTGCGCAGGGGCGGGCCGGTGCCGCGTACCGTCCACCAGGCGCCGTCCATGAACGCCCGGCCCTGCCCGTCTTCGGCCTGTTCGATCCGTACCGTCCGGTCCAGGTAGGCGGCGGTGCCGGAGACGACCCGGCCGCGCCGCGACCGGTAGGCCAGGCGGCCGGCCACGATGCCCAGGACGACCATGACCACCGCCGTCGGCACCGCCACCACCGGCTCGACCCGCACTCCCTGCGCGTCGTCGAACAGGAGGAGCGCGGCGGGCACCAGCGCCACGCCGCCGGCCACGGCCAGGCCGCCGGTGCCCGGCACGAACAGCTCGGCCACGAACAGCGCGGCGGCCAGCACCAGCAGCAGCACGCCGGCCGCGTTGACCGGCAGCACGGCCAGGCTGAACAGGGCCAGGAGCAGCGCCACCGCGCCGATCCCGCCGGCCACCCCGACGCCGGGCGAGACCAGCTCGTAGATCAGGCCGAGCAGCCCGAGCAGCAGCAGGAGGTAGGCCAGGTTCGGGTTGGCCAGCACCTGCCGCGCCCGCTGGAAGAAGCCCGGGTCCGCGCGGTCCACGGCGGCGCCCGCGGTGCGGACGGTGACCGTCCGGCCGCCCGCCACCTGGACCTGGCGTCCGTCGGCGGCCCGCAGCGCCTGCGCCAGAGTCGCCGCCTCGGCCTCGACCACCCCGGCCCGCACCGCCTCGCCAACGGACAGGGACCGGCCGCTGCGCACCATCGCCGCCGCCTGCGCGGCGTCGCGGCCGCGCAGCCGGGCCAGCGCCTCGGCCTGCGCCGCGGCGTCGTTGACGACCTTGGCGGCCAGGTCCTGCCCCTGCAGGCCGACCGGGGTGGCCGCGCCGATCGCGGTGCCCGGCGCCATCACCGCCACGTGGGACGCGAGCGTGATCACGGCCCCGGCGGAGGCGGCCCTGGCCCCCTGCGGGCTCACGTAGACGATCACCGGGACGCGGGCGGCCAGGATGCTCGCCACGATGTCCCTGGCCGACTCGCCGAGCCCGCCCGGGGTGTCCAGTTCGATGACGTACGCGCGGCTGCCGTCCCGTTCGGCCCGCCGCAGGCCGTCGGCCACCTGACCGGCGACGACCGGCGTGATCTCGGTGGCGATCGCGGTGGCCAGGACGCGGTTCCCGGCCGGCGTGAATCCGGCCAGGACGCGGTTCCCGGCCGGCGTGAACCCGGCCAGGAACGCCACGGCCAGCAGGCCGGCCGCGAGCCAGGCGGCGCGCGCGGCGACATCCACCCCTGGCCCCCTTCGCCGCCGCGGACGATCAGTCCAGCGATACCCCGCACCGCCCGTGCCGCCACCCGCCGCCGCGAGGCCATGACGGAGACCTGACCAACCCATTGCGCCCGGGCGCGGACGTCCGCCCGCCGGGACACGTACGGTCGTGCGCATGGGCGGCGGCGCGGCGAATCATCGGGAACGGCCGGACTACTTCGCGGGCGACCCGCGGACGAACCGCGAGCGCATGCTCGCCGGCGACCTCTACATCGCCGACGACGAGGAGAGCGCCGCGATCGCGCGGCGGGCGGCGGAGCTCCTGGAGACCTACCGGCTGCAGACGCTCGCGGGCCAGGACGGGCTCGCCCGCGAGACCCTGACCCGGGTGCTCGGCGAGCTCGGGGAGGGCGCCGTGGTCAGGCCGCCGCTGTTCGTGGACTACGGCGAGAACCTGCGCATCGGCGCCCGCACGTTCGTCAACTGCAACCTCACCGCGCTGGACGTCGCGGCGATCACCATCGGGCAGGACTGCCAGCTCGGCCCGGGCGTGCAGCTCCTGACCCCGACCCACCCGGTGGAGCCGCGGCCGCGCCGGGACAAGCTGGAGTCGGCCCGGCCGATCAGCGTCGGCGACAACGTCTGGCTCGGCGGCGGGGTCATCGTGTGCCCGGGCGTCGGCATCGGCGACAACAGCGTGGTCGGCGCGGGGGCCGTGGTCACCAGGGACATCCCGGCGAACGTGGTGGCGGCGGGCAACCCGGCCCGGGTCATCCGCCCGGTCTGACCCGCACCGCCCGGACACTCTCCGTGATCGAGCACGTGTAAACTGTGACGGTGATGGCGTCGTCGGAACGCACCGTCACCTGGCAGGTGATGCTCGTGCTCATCCTGCTGATCTACGTGATCGCGCCCATCGCCGCGTACTACACGCTGCGCACCGCCGGGCTGGCCGCGCCGCTGGCGCTGCTGGCCGGCGGGCTGATCCCGGTGGCGGCGGTGGCGCACAAGGCGGTGCGCGGCGGCGGCGTCGACGGGCTCGACGCGTTCGGCGTCGGCGCGGTGGCCATCGGCGGGGTGATCGCGTTGCTGCGCGGCGCCCCGCGTTTCCTGCTGCTGATGGACTGCCTGGCCGAAGCGGTCGCGGGCGCGTGGGTGCTGGCCACGATCGTGCTGGCCCGGCCGCTGGCCTTCGAGATCGGGCGTCAGCTCGGCGCGCCCAGGGAGCGGGCCTGGCGCGAGTCCCCCGACTTCCGCCGCGCGATCAGGACGGTCACCGCGCTGTGGGGCGCGGCCCTGGTGCTGGACGCGGCGCTGGTCGCCGGGCTGGCCCTGACCCTGCCGGTGGACCTGGTGCCCGCGCTGCGCCCGATCGGGCTGGTGTTCCCGGTGGCCGCGGCGGTGGCGGGCACCGTCTGCGCCCGGCGATACCGGCGCCGCCACGGGCATCGCCTGATCGTGCCCGACAGCGGCCGGGTGCCGCTCGCCTACCAGCGCACGTCCGCGCCGCCGCCGCCCGGGTGAGACCCGCGGGGGCGAAATGCGGATGCGCCGCGCACACCGGCTCGGTTATGGTCGCTGACATGTCGACGCCCCGAATGTCCTAGCCGAGGACCCGCTTCCCCGCCAGAAGTGTGTCCTTTCGCTTATTCGGAGCGTCATCTCATGATCACCGTTCGTGATGTCGAGCTGCGCGCGGGCGCCCGCCTGCTGCTGTCCGGCATCTCCTGCACCGTCTCACCCGGCGACCGGATCGGCCTGGTCGGCCGCAACGGCGCGGGCAAGACCACCCTCATGACCGCGCTCGCGGGCCGGTCCAGGCCCGCCGCGGGCACGATCACCCGCACGGGTTCGTTCGGCTTCCTCGCCCAGGACTCCCGCGCGGCCGACCAGTCCGTCACCGTCACCGACCGCGTCCTGTCCGCCCGCGGCCTGGACCAGGCCCTGCGCCGGCTGCGCGCGGCCGAGACCGCGATGTCGGAAGCCACGGATCCGGGCGAGCTGGAGCGGGCGATGCGTGCCTACGCCGACGCCGACGCCGCCTTCCAGGCCGGCGGCGGGTGGGCGGCCGAGGCCGAGGCGGCGCGGGTCGCCGCCGGGCTCGGCCTGCCCGAGCGGGTCATGCGGCAGCGGCTCGGCACGCTGTCCGGCGGCCAGCGCCGCCGCGTCGAGCTGGCCCGCATCCTGTTCGCCGGCCACGACGGCACGCTGCTGCTCGACGAGCCCACCAACCACCTGGACGCCGACGCCATCGCCTGGCTGCGCGCCTTCCTGGCCGGGCACCAGGGCGGCCTGGTGCTGATCAGCCACGACACCGGGCTGCTCGCCGACGTCGTCAACCGGGTCTTCCACCTGGACCCCACCCGCGCCACGATCGACGTGCACAACACCGGCTGGGCGGCGTACCTGGCCCAGCGCGACGGCGACGAACGCCGCCGCGTCCGCGAACGGGCGAACACCGAACGCCGGGCCGCCACCTTGCACGCGCAGGCCGGCCGGATGAAGGCCCGCGCGGCCACCGCCGTGATGGCCAGGAGCATGGCCAGGCGGGCCGACCGGATGCTCGCCGAGCTGGAGCCCGCCCGCCGGACGGAGAAGGCGGCCAGGATCCGGCTGCCCGAGCCCGCGCCGTGCGGCCGGATCCCGCTGGGCGCGGTCAGCCTGGCCAAGTCCTATGACGGCCACCGGGTCCTGGGCGGCGTGGACCTGGCGGTGGACCGGGGCGGCCGCCTGATCGTCCTGGGGTTCAACGGCGCGGGCAAGACGACCCTGCTGCGCCTGCTGGCCGGGCACGAGCGGCCGGACTCCGGCCGGGTGGTGCGCGGGCACGGGCTGCGGCTGGGCTACTTCGCCCAGGAGCACGACACGCTCGACCCCGGCCGCACCGTGCTGGAGAACCTGTGCGCCGCCGCGCCGCACCTCACCGAGGGCGAGGCCAGGAGCGTCCTGGGCGCCTTCCTGTTCGGCGGGGACGACGCGGGCAAACCCGCCGGGGTCCTGTCGGGCGGGGAGAAGACGCGCCTGGCGCTGGCCGGGCTGGTCCACTCCGGCGCGAACGTGCTGCTGCTCGACGAGCCGACCAACAACCTCGACCCGGCCTCGCGGGAGGAGGTGCTGGCGGCGGTCGGCTCCTACCCGGGCGCGATCGTGATGGTCACCCACGACGAGGGCGCGATCGACGCCCTGCGCCCGGACCGCGTCCTGCTGCTGCCCGACGCGGACGAGGACCTGTGGCGCGACGACCACCGGGACCTGGTCTTCCTCAGGTGACCCCGACGGTGATCGCGTGACAAATGTCATGCGATCACCTGTCATCTCCCACGCCGGCACGTGCGCTTACGGCACTACTGGCGGCGGGCCCCGGCGAGCACTGTGGAGGGGTGACAGCGACCACGAGGAAAGGACCCGTCATGACGACAGCCCCGTCCCCCGCCGCCCGCCGCTCCTGGTGGCCGTTCGCCCGGCACTACCTGGAGATGATCGCCGCCATGCTGGTCGGCATGGCCCTGTTCGACGCCGCGCTGCGCGGGCTGCTGGCCCTGGCCGGGACCTCGTTCCCGGACGGGTACCCGACGCTGACCGCGCTGAAGATGACCTTCGACATGTCGGCGGGCATGCTGATCTGGATGCGGATCCGCGGCCACGCCTGGCCGGCGACGCTGGAGATGACGGCGTCGATGATCGTGCCCGTGGCCGCGCTGCTGCCGCTGCTGTGGCTGGACGTCATCTCGGCCGACACGCTGATGCTCCTGGAGCACGTGCTGATGCTGCCGCTCATGCTCGTGGTCATGCTGCGCCGCCGCGCCGAGTACGGCGGCCCCGGCTGCGCCGCGCACGTCTAGCGCCGTGGCCGGGTCAGATCCAGCCTTCCTCCCAGGCGCGGTGCGCGGCGGCGTGGCGGGAGGCGACGCCCAGCTTCGCCATCGCCGACGACAGGTAGTTGCGCACCGTGCCGGAGGCGAGGTGGACCTGGGCGGCGATCTCGTTGACCGAGGCGCCGGTCCGCGAGGCACGCAGCACCTCCAGCTCCCGTTCGGTGAGCGGGCATTCGTTCTCGGTCAGCGCGGAGGCCGCGATGTCCGGGTCGACGTAGCGCCGGCCGGCCGCGACGTCGCGGATGATCTCGGCGAGCTTGGTGGCCGGGGTCGTCTTGGGCACGAACCCGCTCACGCCGGCGGCCAGCGCGCGGCGCAGCACCGCCGGGCGCGCGTGCCGGGTGACCAGGATGATCCTGGTCGGCAGCTCGGCGCGGATCTCGGTGGCCGCGCGCAGGCCGTCGGCCGGGGGCATCTCCAGGTCCAGCACCGCGATGTCCGGCCGGTGCGTGCGGGCCAGCCGCACGGCCTCGGTGGACGTGGCCGCCTCGGCGACCACGTCCATGCCGTCCTCCAGGTTCAGCAGGGCGGCCAGGGCGCCCCTGAGCAGGTCCTCGTCGTCGGCGATGAGCAGCTTGATCATCGTTCGTCCGCCCCGGCCACGAGCAGCGGCAGCGACGCGGCCACCTCGAAACGGCCGCCGTCGTGCCGCCATTCGAGTGTCCCGCCGGCCTGCTCCAGCCGCTCGGCCAGGCCGCGTAACCCGGTGCCCTCGCTCGAAACGGCGGCGGCCGCGCCGTCGTTGCCGATCCGCAGCGTGATCCTGCCGTCCTCGCTCAGGTAGCGGACGTGCGCGTGCCTGGCCCGGCTGTGGCGCAGCACGTTGGTGGTCGCCTCGCGCATCACCAGGCCGAGCAGGTGGCGGCCGGGTTCGGGCAGCGCGTCCATGTCGGCCTCGCCTTCCAGGGTCGTGTCGATGCCGGCGGCGTCCAGGACCTTGGCCGCGTTGCCGATCTCCCGGTCGAGCGTGGTGCGCCGGTATCCCTGGACGACCGCGCGGGTGTCGCGCAGCGCGTCCGCGGACAACTCGCGCACCTGGCGCATCTCCGCCGCGGCCCGCTCCGGGTCGGCCGACACCAGCCGGGCCGCCAGTTCGCTCTTCAACGCGATCACCTGCAGGTGGTGGCCCTGGATGTCGTGCAGGTCGGCGGCGAACCTGAGCCGTTCGTCCTTGACGGCGAGCTCGGCGGCCAGGTGCCTGGCCGCGTCGAGCCGTTCCGCGACGTCCCAGGCCCACAGCGTGCCCAGCGCGATCCAGGCGACGCAGGCCACCATCGCGGCCGGGAACGTGGCGGCGAACAGCAGCCGCTCGTCGCCCGCCAGCAGGTTGACGCCGCCGCCGAGCACGGCCGCGCCGACGATGCCGGCGGCGATCAGCGTGCGCCGCGCGGGCGGCGTCAGGAACATCGCCCCGATCGACACCATCGCCGCGGGCGGCAGCGACCACATCTCGTAGTCGCGCAGGCCGAGCGGGATCGCCCCGAGCACGGCGGCCGACACGCCGCCGGCCACCAGCCACGCGACGGGCGGCGCGGGCGGGCTCCCGGCCTGCCGCCCAGCCTGCCGACCCGCCTGCCGACCGTCCGGCGGGGTGCGCGGGAGCCTGCGGTGCAGCAGCACTCCGGCCGCGACCAGCAGCACCGCCAGCGCGACCCCGCTGAACAGCCGCACCCAGCCGGCCACGCCCGGGTTCACGACCCAGTCGCGGACGAAGAAGAACAGGGTCAGGTCGATGGTCGCGAGCAGGCTCCACCAGGTGTAGCGGCGGAAGGTGCGCAGCCCCGCCCCGGGTTCGTGCGCGCCGCTCATGGTCACCTCCGGTCGGTCGAGCGGCGATGGTCCGGGCGCTCAGAATGCCACAGGTCATGAGATCACAGGTCGAACACCCATGTCATCACGCGGCGTCCCCGGAGGCGGGGCGCGGGGCGCTCGCCGGGGCGCGTTCGCCGGGCGGGCCGCGGTACCCGCTCGTCAGGCGGGCTGCCTTTCGCGTTCGACCTGCGCCTTCAGCCTGCCCAGGTCCTGCTGCAGCTTGCGCAGCGGGTGCGCGCCGAGCAGCGCGGCGATGGCGTGGCCGGCCGCGCCCGCCACCGGGTTGTAGGTGAGGTGCACCTGGACGCGGGTGCCGCCGTTCGACTCGCACAGCCGCAGCGCGCCGGTGTGCGCGATGAGCTGGCCGTCGGTGGACTTCCAGGTGATCTGCCTGCCCTCCTCGCGGCCGGTCTCGGTGGCGTCGAAGCGGATCGGCACCCCGGCGGGGCCGCTGATCGTCCAGTGGGAGAGCGTGCCGTCCGGGGAGCGGCGCACCTCCCGTACGTCGGGCATGAAGCTCGCGAAGCCGGAGTAGTCGCTCACCAGCGCCCAGACCCGCTCGGGCGGGGCGTCGATCTCGACGGCGGCGGTGACGTCGATCGCGCGCCTGCCCGCGTTGACCCCGGTGATGCGGCTCAGCGGCAGATTCGTGCACACGCGGGCGCCCAGCAGCGCGCCGCCGCACCGCGCCGCCCACGACAGCGGACGGGGCAGCCCGCGCGCCGCGGCCAACATCCAGGCCGCGCCCATGCCCGCGATCAGCCTGGCGGTCGGCGACCACTGCTGTTGCAGCAGCTCGGGGACCGGCCGGCGGCGGCGTCCCGCGCCCTGCAGCCCGGGGACCCCGGCGCCGTCGCGGTGCGCGGTCCATCGCGCGTGCACGCGCCTGACGCCAGGGATGCGCCGGACGGCCCGGCGGGCCTGCTCGTCCTCGGCGGCCAGCACGTCGCCGTCGAGCGTCACCTCCCGATCCTGTACGTGCACCCGCACCGCGTGCGGATGGCCGACGTGGCGGCCCAGCTCGGCACGTACCCGCTCGTGCAGGACCCGGTCGTCGACCGAGGCGCCCAGGAACCGGTAGCGGACGGCGGCGGCCGACCCCCGGCCCCGGTTGCCGAGATCGCGGCCCAGGACGCCGACGCCGTCGTGGAGGCGGTGCGTCGCGTGCGCCCCCTTGTCACGCATCCTGGCCCGGCGCGAGCGCCCCCGCGCGGGATCGAACAGGTAGGCGACCGCGGCCCCGGCGCAGAAGCCCGCGCCCGCCGCGACCGCGGCTCGCGACAGGGAAGGCCGCCGCTGCTCGATGATCAGATCGGGAAACGCGTTCGCATCCATGACGTTGAAACCCCCAGCTCGCGCATACGCTCGTCCTGCTCCGGCGGCTACCCGGCGGCCGAACTCCCTAACGGCGTCTCTGGTAGCGGCGGCCCGCGTGCGGGGCGTGCGCGGGGTTCGCGGCGGGTAGGAGCACGGGTGTTCGCACGCACGACGGGTGCGGCGGGGAGCGGCGGGCCCGCCGCGTCCACCGCGCGCCGATGGTCCTTGCCGGGAGGACGGGTGAGCTTTCAGGCCGCGGGTTGGCTGTGGGCGTTCGCGGCGCTGGCCGCCGGCGTCGTCGGCTACGTCCTGGCCCAGTTCCTGCGGCCGCGCTACGCCGCGCGCTTCACCGACCTGCGGCTGCTCGACCTGATCGCGCCGGAGCGGCCCGGCTGGTCGCGTCACCTGGCGGCGGCGACGTTCGCGCTGGTGATGGGGCTGCTCATCGTGGCCGCCGCCCGCCCGGCCGCCTCACTGCAGGTGCCGAGGGACCGGGCCACGATCGTGGTGGCCATCGACGTGTCGCTGTCGATGGTGGCCACCGACATCCCGCCGTCGCGGCTGGAGGCGGCCAAGGAGTCGGCCAAGAAGTTCGTCGCGGGCCTGCCCGAGCGGTTCAACGTGGCCCTGGTGTCGTTCGCCAGGTCGGCGTCCGTGGTGGTCTCGCCCACCGTCGACCACGACGCGGTCGCGCGGGCGGTCGACGCGCTCAAGCCGGCCACCGGCACCGCCATCGGCGAGGCGGTCTACGCCGGTCTCGAGTCGATCCGCTCGTTCGACGGCCAGGCGGTGAACGACCCGCCGCCGGCGGCGATCGTGCTGCTGTCCGACGGCGACAACACCTCCGGCCGTACGGTGCCCGAGGCCATGCGGGAGGCGGCCGCGGCCGAGGTGCCGGTCTCCACCATCGCCTTCGGCACCCCCGACGGCTCGGTCGAGATCGAGGGCCGGCTGCTGCGCGTCCCGCCGAACGCCGAGACGCTGGGCGCGCTGGCCGACGGCACCGGCGGCAAGTCCTACGACGCCCAGAGCGCCGGCTCGCTCGACGAGGTGTACGCGAGCATCGGCAGCTCGCTGGGCACCATGACCAAGGTCGAGGAGGTGAGCGCCGAGGTGCTGCGCTGGGCGCTGCTGCCTGCGTTCGCGCTGGCCGCGCTGTCGCTGCTGACGCCGATCAGGCTGGCCTGGCCGCGCCGCGAGCGGCGTGAGCGGCGCTGAACGCTCAGGGCAGGCCCGCGGAGCCGTCCGGGTCGAGCAGGATGAGCACGGTCAGCACGATGATCCAGGCGACGATCGCGGCCAGCAGCCACCGGCTGACCGACATCCTGGGCCGGGAGTTCACAGCCACCCGCTCTTGCGCAGCAGCCGGTGCACGATGATCACGGCGATCACCATGACGGTCAGGCTGAGCGGGTAGCCGAGCAGCCAGTGCAGCTCGGGCATGTGATCGAAGTTCATCCCGTAGATCCCGGCGATCATGGTGGGGACGGCGATGAGCGCCGCCCAGGAGGAGATCTTGCGCATGTCGGCGTTCTGCTGCATGGCCGCGGCGCTCTGGTCGCGCGAGACCAGCGCCAGGTGCGCGCTCAGCGCGCTGGTGAGCAGTTCGTTGAGCTCGTCGACCGCGGCGTCGACGCGCAGCAGGTGGTCCAGGACGTCGCGGAACTGGTCGCGGGCCGTCGAGCACAGCTCCACCCGGCCCTTGACGATCTCCTCCAGCACCGGCACCAGCGGGTCCTGGGCGGCGCGGAACTCCAGCACCTCGCGTTTGAGCGAGTAGATGTCCTCGGTGACGTCGGCGTGCTCGCCGCTGAAGACCCGGCGTTCCAGCACGATCAGGTCGTGCTCGACCTCGTGCGAGATCTGGGAGTAGGTGTCGACCACCTGGTCGCAGATGGCGTAGAGCACGCCGGCCGGGCCGGCCGCCATCAGATCGTCGTCGCTCTCGATGCGCCTGCGCACCCCGGCCAGCGCGTTGGCCTGGCCGTGCCGGACGCTGATGACGAAGTCGCGGCCGAGGAACAGGTTGATCTCGCCGACCTCGATGTCGGAGGTGGCCTCCACGTACTGCAGCGTCTTGAGCACCACGAACAGGGTGTCGTCGTAGCGTTCGAGCTTGGGCCGCTGGTGGGCGTGGATGGCGTCCTCCACGGCCAGCGGGTGCAGCTTCACCTCGCTGGTGATCAGGTCGAACTCGTCCTGCGTCGGCTCGTGCAGGCCGATCCACAGGAAGCAGTGGCCTCTGGCCCTGGCGTCGTTGAAGGCGTCGCTGATGTCGCCGTCGATGTCCTCGCGCACGCCGCCGCAATAGATCGCCTTGTCCACAATCACATTCGTCATTGTCGGCCATAAGCGAGGGGAGGCGCGGTCCGCCCCGGTCTGAGAGGATTGACCTGATCATCCGTTTCTTGGACTCTGAGCTTGCCGACTCGAAGGGCCCGATGCGCGTGGACAGGGATCGTTACGGCAGATTCGCCGTCGTCGTCGCGTCCCTGGTGCTGCTGCCCCTCGTCCTGGAACTGCTGTCGTGGTACATCGAGCGGGAGGACTACAGCGTCTCCCGCGCGGTCACCGTCCTGACCGTGATCGTCGTCCTGGCCGTGCTGGCGCTGGTGCTCGGCCGGATCCGGGCGCGGCTGCCGCTGCTCCTGGTCGCCGCGATGACCGTGACGGCGGTGGGCGAGGGCGTCCTGGGGTTCGTCGCCGCGTTCGGGCCGATCTGGTGGGGCGGCGGCGTCAGGTCGGAGCTGTTCGGGCTGATCACCGCCGGGGTGAGCGCGTTCACCGTGGCCACCGGCCTCTACCTCATGCTGCTGTACAGCCGGGGCCTCTACCTCCCCCACCTGACCGCGCCGCCCGGCCCGCTGCCGAGCGCCACCAAGCGGAAGGTCATCGGCGAGTCGGAGATCCTCATCAGGACCGTCCCCGAGCCGAGCGCCTCGCTGACCAAGGCGCTCGACACCTGCGTGGCCATGCTCGACCAGGACGACCTGCACTTCGTCGGCTACTTCACCGGGCAGCGGTGCCTGTTCTACACCGACGTCCTGGACGACGCCGACCTGGCCCACTTCTTCCATGAGACCACGCAGGAGCAGCGCCGCCTGTTATACCTGCAGGCGGGCACCCAGCTGCAGTGGCTGACCGCCCGGCTGGACCGGCAGTTGTCCGGCATCGAGAGCGGCAGCCTCATCAGGACCGTGCTCGACGTCGAACGCGGCGCGCTGTACCTCTACTGGGTCGACGCCGACCGTTACCTGATCGGCGTGACGCTCGATCAGCGCAAGGTCGACGTGGCCGATGACAAGATGGCCAGGCTCGTGGACGCGATCCGCGGGCATTTCGCGCTGCCACCGATCAATCAGCGGGACAAGACGCCGGAGACGCGGGGACACCTGCGCCCCGTTTCAGGGAGTGAACGTTGGTCAGAATCGGGTTCCTGATCGTCGTCGTCGGGTTCGGCTGGCTCGCCGCCGATCTGGGCGACGTCTCCGGTCTGCCGGACTCCGGCGGCTACCTCCTGCTCAGCAGCCTGCTGCTCGCGGTCGGCCTGTACGGCAGCACGCACGGCATCGACAGGACCGAGGCCCGCGCGCACGCCCGGCTGATCCTGCTCGCGGTCACCGTCGGGGTGCTGCTCAAGGCGGCCTTCATCGCCGGGGTGCTCTACCTCGTCACCGGCGACCCGCGCTCGGTGCTGCTCGCGGTGGCCGTGGCGCAGATCGATCCGCTCTCGGTGGCCTCGGTGATGTCCGACAACCGGCTGTCGCCGCGGGCCAAGACGATCCTGGGCGCCTGGTCCTCCTTCGACGACCCGGTGACGGTCATCCTGGCGTTCTACGCCGTCTCCCTGGTCAAGCCGGGCGAGGACGGCCTGTCCGCGGCCTATCTGGCCGACCTGGGGCTGAACGCGCTGTTCGCGGCGGCCGCCTACGGCGTGTGGCGGCTGGTCAGGAACGCCCCGCCGATCCTGGCCCACCTGGCCGCGGCCACGGCGGTGGTCTCGGCCGCGTGGACCTCGCTCATGCTCGGCCTGGCCACCGCCGGGCTCTACCTGCGCGTCCCGGACCCGCGCTGGCTGCTGCGGGCCGTCCAGGCGGCGTTCGCGCTGTCGGCGTTCCTCATGGGGCTGCTGCTGGTCGGCGGCGCGAACCTGCTGCTCGGCGCGCTGCTCGGGCTGACCGCGTTCGCCGCCCAGATGCTCGCGGCCCTGGTGCTCACCCACGGGCTGCCGCTCACCGACCGCGTCCACCTGGGGCTGGCCCAGCAGAACGGGGTCACCGCGGTGATCCTGGCGCTGACCTTCGAGCGGGACTTCCCCGGCTTCGTCGCGGTGATCGCGCCCGCGATCCTGACCGTCAACCTCGTCTACGTGGCCGCCAACCGGCTCTCCGACGCGTGGGGGGCGCGCCGGGCGCTGCCGTCCACACCGCCCTGACCCCGGAGGTCATCGGGCGGCCGGGATCTCGCGCAGGGCGGTGTAGACGTCCTTGCCCTGGGCGCGGGCCTGGGCCACCATCCGGTCGGCCCCCTCCGACGGGCCGCCGATGCGCAGGACCGCGTCGCAGCGGGTCAGCAGCCGCTCGGCGACCGGGTGGAAGATCTCATCAAAGAGCGGGTCGCCCGGCCGGCCGCTGCCGGCCGTCTCCAGCAGCGGCAGGGCCAGCGCCTCGCCGGTGACCGGCAGGTGCCCGGCGCGGAACAGGGTGAGCGCGGTCTCGTTCATCGCCCGGACGTTGGCGGCGAGCTTGGCCGGGTCGTCGCCGGTGCCCGCGCGGTAGGGGCCGGCGACGAGGATCATCAGCGGGCGGGCCTGGGTGGTGGTCATGTGTCCGTCCTTCGAGGGTCAGGCGAGGTGGGTGTCGACGCCCGCGTCGCGCAGGGCCTTGAGCGTGCGCGGGCCGTTGGGGTGGGTGCCGGCGTCGTCGGCGGCGCTGTCGGTGACGAAGGCGTCCACCGCTCCGAGCGGGGCGACCTGGCTGAACGCGCGCACGCCGAGCTTGGTCGCGTCGGCCACCGCGATCGTCCGGGTGGCCTGGCCGAGGCCGGCCTGCTTGACCGCGGCGTCGTCCAGGGAGAACTCGCTCCAGCCCTGCTCGGCGTGCACGCCGCCGATGGACATCACGAAGCAGTCGAAGACGAGCGAGCCCAGGGTGCGCAGGGCCAGCGGCCCGACCAGCGACCGCTCGCCGGGACGGGAGCGGCCGCCCACCACCAGCAGCTCGATGCCCGGCCGGTCGGCCAGGAGCGCCGCGGTCTGCAGGCTGAGCGCCGCGACCGTCAGCGGGGCCCGCGCGACCAGGTGCTCGGCGACATGCACAGTCGTGGTCCCGGCGTCGAGCAGCACGCGCGAGCCCGGCTCGACGAGCGCGGCCACGGCCGCGCTCAGCCGGTCCTTGGTGGCGGCCTGCCAGCTCTCCCGCGCCGCGAAGCCGTCTTCCCCGGCGCGGGCGCGGGTGGGCACCGCGCCGCCGTGCACCCGGCGGACCAGGCCCTGTTCCTCCAGCGTGGCCAGGTCTCTGCGCACGGTCATCTCGGAGACGCCCAGGCGCTGGGCGAGCCGGCCGACCGAGATGCGGCCGCCGCCCTGCACCAGGCGCAGGGTCAGGTCGAGGCGTTGGGCGACGTTCACGGTCGCCATTTCTAACACACTTGTGTGCGAACGAACAATCAGTTGTGCGTTTCGGCTGTCACGCGCCCGCGTCGAGGTCGATGAGCGCCAGCCCGGTGTGCGGGTCGTGGCGGCGGAGCAGGTAGCGGGGCGACTGGGTGACCAGCACCTCCAGCGTCGGCCACACCTCGCCGGACAGCAGATGCCCGCCGCGGGCCGCGCCGTCGGACAGGCCGACCACCACGTGCGCGTGCAGCTGCGGACCCTCGGCGTCCTCGGACATCGCGAAGTCGCCCACCAGCGCCAGCACCTCGCACTGCTCCTCGACCGGAATCCGCCGGTAATCCATCACCGCGGGATCGAAGAAGCCCAGCATGACGTGCCCGAACCCGCCGATGCCGGTCAGGCGGGCGGCCCTGATCCCGGTCGCGGCCGCCCATGAGGTGAGCCCGGCCACGACCTCCTCGCCCTGGTCGAAGACGACCGCATAGGTCTGCTCCTCGTCGACGGAAAGCTGCTTGGCGCGCATGACCTTCCCCTGCCCACCGCGCGCCGAAGCCAACATCGCGTCCCGGACCCGCGACACACCGTCCGGAGCCCGCGCCGGCGGCGGCCGCCCGGCTAGCGTGGGGCGCGCGGGGAAGGGGGACCACGTCGTGGAGCTGTCCCCCGTGCGCGCGCTGCGGCGGATCGGGCGGCTGGCCGATCGGACGCCCGCCGGGCGCGACCGTCCCGTCGACCTGCTGCGCGCGATCGCGATCTGCGCGGTGATCGTCGGCCACTGGCTGGCCGTGCACGTCACCCACGGGCCAGGCGGCCTGCGCGGCGGCAACGTGCTGGAGCTCGTGCCGTGGACCCGGCCGCTGACCTGGGTGTTCCAGGTCATGCCGATCTTCTTCCTGGTCGGCGGATACGCCGGCGCCGCCTCGCTCGCCTCGCACCGATCGCGCGGCGGCGGCGCCACGACCTGGATCCTGCGGCGGACGGACCGGCTGCTGCGTCCCACCAGCACGCTGCTGGCCACGCTGGTGGCGGCGGCGCTGGCCGCGCGGGTGCTCGGCGCGGACACCCGGCTGGTCGCCACGGCGGTCTGGCTGGCCGCCATCCCGCTGTGGTTCCTGGTGGTCTACCTGGCCGTGGTGGCGCTCACTCCGGCCATGCACGCCCTGCACCGCCGCCACGGCCTGGCCGTGCCGATCGTGCTGGCCGGGGCGGTGGCCGCGGGTGACGCCGTCCGGCTGCTGCTGCGGATGCCCGTGGCCGGGTCGGCCAACTTCCTGCTGGCCTGGCTCGCCGTCCACCAGCTCGGCTTCGCCTGGCAGGACGGCCGCCTGCCGGCCGGGCGCAGGGTGGCGGTCCCGCTGACCGCAGGCGGGCTGGTCGCCCTCGTGCTGCTCACCGTGGCCGGGCCGTATCCGATCAGCATGGTCGGGGTGCCGGGGCAGGAGATCCAGAACACCTCGCCGCCCACGCTGGCCCTGCTGGCGCTGGCCGCCGTCCAGACCGGGCTGGCGTTGTGGGCGCACGACCCGGCCGCGCGCCTGCTGCGGCGCCGGCGTCCGTGGCTCGTGGTGGTGGCGGTGAACGCGGTGATCATGACGTTGTTCCTGTGGCACATGAGCGCCGCCGTGCTCGGCGCGCTGGCGCTGTATCCGACCGGGGTGCTGCCCCAGCCGCCGCCGGGGACGCCGCTGTGGCTGCTGCTGCGGGTGCCCTGGCTCGTCGTGCTGGCGCTGATCCTCGCCGTGCTGGTGCTGGTGTTCGGCCCCGTCGAGCTACGGGCGGGCCCGGCGGGGACGGGGTCCGGTACGGCGGGTGTGGCGGCGGGCGTGTTCACGGTGCTCGGCCTGGCCGCGGTGGTGGCCGGGCTGCTCGGGATCGCGGCCGCCGGGCCCGGCCGGCACGGTGTCGCCGGGCTGCCCACGGCCGCCGTGGCCGGTTACTTCGCCGGCGCCGGACTGCTGCGGATCATCCGGCGCCGGTGTCTGTGACGTCTCTCACGCCGGGGTCTGCTCCTCCTCGGCGGCCGTCCTGGCGGTGGCCGGCTCGACGGACTCGTGGACCTTGTCACGCCGGTACTCGCGGACCGAGTAGGCGATGGCGCCGGCCCAGATCACCGCGATGACGATGTACGCGACGGCCTGGACGCCGCCGGGGGCGTCGATCCAGTCGCTGCGCAGCAGCGTCCGCACGTTGGTCAGGATGATCACGCCGCCCACGGCCGAGCCGAGGATGCGCGGCGGGATGTGACGCACCAGCCAGGCCGCGATGGGCGCCGCGATGACGCCGCCGAGCAGCAGCACGGCCACCCAGGCGAAGTCGATGTTCTCCGACCCGATGCCGACGATGAAGCCGACGCTGGCCGCGATCGCGACGAGGAACTCGCTGGCGTCGATGGAGCCGATCACCTTGCGCGGCTCCAGCCGGCCGCTGGCCAGGATGGCCGGCGTGCCGACCGGGCCCCAGCCACCGCCGCCGGTGGCGTCGACGAAGCCGGCCACCACGCCGAGCGGGGCCAGGAACCGCCGCCGCAGCGGCTTGCCCAGGTTGCCGCGCGGCAGGCCGAAGGCGGTGAAGCGGACCAGGATGTAGGCCCCGAGCGTCAGCAGGATGATCGACATCACCGGGGCCGCGATCTCGGTGGACAGGCTGGACAGGAAGGTGGCCCCGGCGAAGGCGCCGAGCGCGCCGGGGATGCCGATCCTGCCGACGACCTTCCAGTCGACGTTGCCGAAGCGCCAGTGGGAAATGCCCGAGGCGAGCGTGGTGCCGATCTCGGCCAGGTGCACCGTGGCCGAGGCGGCCGCCGCGTTGGTGCCGACGGCCAGCAGCAGCGTGCTGGAGGTCACGCCATAGGCCATGCCGAGGCTGCCGTCGACGAGCTGGGCCGCGAAACCGACGAGCCCGAGCAGGATGAGCGCTCGCACGATTCCCCCTTTCTCTACTTAACAAGTAGGAATAATCATTTACCGATGTGAGGGATTCGTCAAGACACGACTTCCAGGGGGTCCGCACGGCGAAAAGGCGGGCCCCTGAGTCAGGGACCCGCCGGGAGGAGGAGGTTCAGGTCGCGGGCAGCGCGGTGGCCAGCAGGACGACGCCGAGCGAGCCCGCCAGCGCCGCCACCGCCATGCTCCTGGCGAAGGCGGGACGGCCGCGACCGGCGGCCCACCCGTGCAGGGCGGCCATCACCATGACCGCGCAGAACAGCGCGAGCTTGGCCGCCAGGATCCGCCCGTAGCCCGGTTCGGCGAGCGAGGCCCAGGTGACGCCCTTGTGCCAGGCGATGGCCACCCCGGTCGCGAGCTGGACGGGCAGGAACACCGCGGCGGTGAGCAGCCCGAAACGGCGGCCCACGGCCGACAGCACCTGGCCGCGGCGCTGGTCGTCGAGCAGCCGCCTGGCCAGCGGCAGCACCACCAGCGACACCGTGAGCTGCCCGCCGACCCACAGCGCGGCGCCCAGCACGTGCAGGAAACGCACCACCGCCCACCACGTCATGACGCGCTCCCCTGTGCCGGTCGGCGCGCGCCGCTGTGGTACCGGGACGTGACCATGATCGGCCCATCGTAGCCCTGGGCCGTCCGGCCAGGCCTGGCCGGGTCGTGCCCGAGCGCCGGGCCAGGCCGGGCAGGGTCGTGCTTGAGCGTCCGGCCGGTCATGGGACGACGGTGAGCCGGCGGGCGGCCGTCAGCCGCACCACGGTGATCGTCAGCACCAGGGTCAGGGCCGCGACCGCCGCCAGCAGCCCCAGGCCGAGCCCGTAGGAGCCGAGCCGGCCGTACAGGAAGCCCATCACCAGCGGCGGCACGAACCCGCCCAGCCC
>NZ_JABCPZ010000215.1 GCF_013283785.1 Nonomuraea antri | reverse complement strand
TGGCCGGGCTGTGGGTGCCGGGCTGGTCGGGTTGTGCATAGTCGGGCTGTGGCTGGTTGGGCTGTGGGTGGTCGGGCTGTGGGTGGTCGGGCCGGCTTGGGAATGGCCGTGGCCGGCCAGTCCTCGGTCGCGGGAACGACGTCGAGAGGATCGGTCAGTTGGGCGGGAGTGGTGTGCGGGAGGCGTGGGTGCCGCCGTTCCGGGCCTGCCAGCCGGCCACGACCGCCGCCTGCTCCCCGGCCGAACGAGTGAGCGGCACCCGCACGGTCGCCGTGCCCCGCCGGGAGATCGTGACCACTCGGGCGCCGGCCGTGCCCGCACCGTCCCGGATGAACAGGTGCGCCCGGCCGGGAGCGGCGGCGTGCAGCGTCACCTCCACCGCCGTGCCCGCGCGCCGGGCCGCGACCACGCGCCCGGCCCGCGACGGCTGCGCCGCCGGGCCGCCGCCGAGCGGGAGGCCGAGCCGGGCCGACTGCTCCACCGACTGCGGCGAGTCCAGGCTGGACAGCGCCGTGGCGGGGATCACGGCGGCGGGCGGCGTGGTCGGACGTCCCGGCGGCGGCAGGTAGCCGGGCAGCGTGGCGACGCCCCACCGGTACGGGTCGCCCTGCACCCCGCCCCACGTCGACCAGCCGATCCGGGTCTGGCCGGTCTTGTCCTGGGTGTCGGAGTCGTAGACGAGCACGTTCATGCCCAGGTGCCCGGGATCGACCGCGCCCGGCAGGAGCTCCAGCGGGATGGCCGCCTCCACCGCGTACGTGCCCGCGCCGACCGCCGCGGCCACCCGCATGCCGGGCGCGGTCCGTTCGCCCGGCCCCTGACGGTTGTCGGCGTCGCGCAGGAAGCACGGCGGGCCCTCGGCCGTCACCGGCAGCACCGCCGCCTTGAACGTCGTGGACGTGTTCTCCGACACGCCACGCGGGTCCAGCGCGATCTCCACCGCGTCGGTACGCCAGTGCCGCTTGCAGTCGGCGGCGGGCAGCCGCGTGCCCAGCACGTCGTCGCGCACCTCGACCAGTACGAACAACGTGTCGTCGCGCCAGGTGACCCGGGCCGTGGCCGAGCAGTCGGCGGCCGAGTCGCAGGGGTCGCCCTCCCAGCGCCGCGAGACGTCCAGCGCGGGACCCGGGTACTCGCCCGCGCCCGCCACGCCGTCGATCACCGGCGGCGCGGCGGCCTGGGGGAGCGTGGCGGCGGGGACGAGTTCGAGTGCGGGCCGGCTGACGAACGAGCCGCCCTCACTCGTCGTGGTCGTGATCGTGTAGGGGTGGTCGCCGCCTTCCGCGCCGGTGCGCAGCGACGGGTCGGTGTTGGTGACGGTGAAACGCACCCGGGTCGAAGTCCCCGCCGCCAGGCCGTCGAAAGCGGCCTCGGCCCGATCGGCGGCGAACCCGGCGGGCAGCCCGAGCCGGACGACCCCCGACCGCGCGGACCCGCCCAGGTTGGTCACCACCACCTCCACCGGACGCGAACCGCCGGACGGCACGGTGAGCACGGGCGTGACGACGCCGCCGAGCCGCGGCACGTCCGCCCGCGCCGCCCAGCTCTCGTACTCGGCGACCTGGGGGAGGAGTTGCGGCTCGCCGCGTACGTCCGGGCCGGCCTCGACCGGCGTGTCGGTGTAGCCGCGGCCGCGTTCCGAGGTCAGCGTGGCCGCGATCCGCGCCCGCCCGGACGCCCCGGCGGGCGGTGTCACCGTGAACACCGCCGTGCCCGCGCGGCCCGCCGCCAGCCGGCCCAGCTCGCCCGACCCGCTGACCCGCCACCCGCCGGGCGCCCGCAGCGCCACCGACGCCCGGCCCAGCGGCTCGCGCGGCGGCGCGGTCGCGGTGACCTCCACCGTGAAGGGCGTGCCGGGGCGCACGTCGAACGCGCCGGCCCGGATCGTGAACCGGGTGCCGAGCGGGACCGTGCCCGGCGCGCGGGTCAGCGCGCCGTCGAGCATGGCCGTGGGCGCGGCCGCGGCGGCGCCGCCCGGTTCGGGGATCGGCACCCGGGCGTCCACCTGGGCGAAGAAGTCGCAGCCGAGCTGGGCCGGGTCCGTGGGCACGTCGGGGAAGCCGGCCCAGCCCTGCGAGGCGTACTCGCGCTGGGCGTCACGCTCGACGGCCGCCCACGTCCTGCCCTGGTGCGGGGACACGCGCCCGCTCCACACGCCGTACACGTTCTGCGTGGGGTCGGCGGGCTGGAACGTCGAGGCGCAGCCGGGGCCGGTGCGCGAGGTGCCGCGCGGCCGTGACTGGAACAGCCGCGCGGGCGCGAAGGGCCGCAGCCCCTCGCGGGCGAGCTGCTCGGGGAAGGCCCGCGGATCGGCCGCCGCGTGGAACGCCTCGATCGCCAGCCGCGCCGCCTCCTGGTGGTTGCCGTGATTACCGGGGACGGGCGCGGGATCCATCGTCAGCAGCACCTCCGGTCTGGTCATACGGATGATCCGCACCACCTTGGCCAGCGTGTCGCCACCCCACACCTGATCGGTCAGCGGCGCGCTCACCGTGTAGTAGAAGTCGACGTCGTCGAGGTTGAACACCTCGCGCACGCCCGCCTTCGCCACCGCCGCCCGCTCCTCGGCCTCGCGCAGCAGGCCCAGCGCCGGGCCCTCCTCGGGGCCGACCGCGTTGCCGCCGCCCTCGCCGCGCGTGACCGTGACGACCCCGGCCCGTACGCCGTGATCCGCACCCCACTGGCCCAGCGTGGACAGGGAGAACGCCTCGTCGTCCGGATGCGCGCCGACGAACAGCACGTCCAGGTCCGCGTCCGCCCCCGCCGCCGCACCCGCCTCCGGGGCGGCGGCGGCCGGAACCGCGAGGGACGAGAGGGCGAGCAGAACGGCGGCGAACACCGCCACCCGGCGTGATCGCATGACAAACCTCCCGGCGCTACTCGCGGACCGCCCCCTGGAGCAGCCCGCGGATGAAGTGACGCTGCAGGAACAGGTAGAAGACGACGACCGGGGTCGCGACGAGCACCGACCCGGCCGCGAGCAACGTGAAGCCCGACGTGTGCTGACCCTGGAAGAAGGCCAGGCCCAGCGGCGCGGTACGCAGCGACTCGCTGGTCACCATGATGAGCGGGATGAGGAACTCGTTCCACGTCCACATGAACACCAGCACGGTCAGCGTGACGATGGCCGGCCGGGCCGGCGGCACCAGCACCTGCCACAGGATGCGCCACACCGACGCACCGTCGATGCGCGCCGCCTCGACCAGCGCCCGGCCGCTCGCCCGGAAGTAGGCCCGCATCCAGAACGTCCCGAACGACACCGACAACGCCACCTGCGGCAGCGCCACCGCCCAGAACGTGTCGATCAGCCCCAGCGAGCGCAGGTCGAAGTAGAGCGGCACGGCCACGGCCTCGCTCGGCATCATGATCCCGACCAGGAAGAGGTAGAACAGCGGGTTCTGGAACCGGAAGCGCATGGTGCCGAACGCGTACCCGCTCATGATCGACAACACCACGCTGACCACCACCACGAACGCCGACACCGCCAGGCTCGTACGCAGATACGTGCCGAACCGCCCGATCTCCCAGGCCGCCGCGAAGTTGGCGAACCCGCCGGTGCCGCCGCCCGCGTCGTCCGGGCCGAGCGCGGCCGACAGGATCGTCAGCACCGGGAACAGCGCGAACGCGGCGAACGCCGTCAGGATGAGGTAGTTGGCCAGCCGCTCCCCGCGTGAGATCACGACGTGCTCCTGTCGGCGTACCGGTTGATGGCGAACGAGATCACGAAGATGACCACGGTCAGCGTCACCCCGATCGCCGCCGCCGAACCCACCTGGCCCAGGCCGAAGGCCCGGTGGTACACCTCGTACGACGGCACCGACGTCGAGTTCCCCGGGCCGCCGCGCGTGGTGACGTACACCAGGTCGAACGTGCGCAGCGCGGCGATCACGGTCAGCGTCAGCGCGACCGCGATCTCGCCGCGCACCGACGGCAGCGTGACCGCGAAGAACTCCCTGACCGCGCCGGCCCCGTCGAGGCGGGCCGCCTCGTACAGCTCGACCGGGACGCGGCTCATCCCGGCCAGCAGCAGCACGGTCACCAGCCCGGTTTCGAACCAGGTGCCCACCACGCCGACCGCGGGCAGCGCGAACGCGTACTCGCCCAGCCAGCCGCGCGCCAGCGAGCCCAGCCCGAGCGCGCCGAGCAGGTCGTTGAGCGTGCCGTCGGGCGCGTAGACGCGCCGCCAGGCCACCGCCACCACGACCATGGCGACCACCTGCGGCAGGAACACCACCGTGCGGAAGAAGCCGAGCCCGCGCACCTTGGCGTGGTTGAGTATCGCGGCCAGCGTCAGCCCGACGACCAGCGGTGCGAGCGCGTAGAAGCCGACGAGCACCAGCGCGTGCGCGAACGCCGCGCGCAGCCCCTCGTCGGCGACGATCGCCGCGTAGTTGGCCAGGCCCGCCCACCGGCCGGTGCTCAGCCCGTCCCAGTGGTAGAGCGACAACTGCGCGGCCCGGCCGATCGGGTACAGCAGGAACAGCGCGTACACCGCGAACGCCGGCAGCAGGAACAGGTAGGCGACGGCGCGCGGCTCCCCGGGCGGACGGCCGGCACGCGGCTCCCCTGACGCGCGGCGCGGTCCCGCGGTCACTCGTTGCTGTCCGCGAACGTCTTGTAGTCCTTCTCCAGCGTCGCCAGGAACTCCGCCGGCTTCGCCTCGCCCGCCAGCAGATCCTGCAGCGCCGCGCCGAGCGTGTCGGCGAACGTCGGCGTCGCGTAGTCCAGGTACGGCACCAGCGCCTGGCTCGCGGTCGCCGTGCCGAACGCGGTGAACATGTCACGCCGCGGCCCCTCCGGCACGCTCTGCGCGGCGGTGTCGGCGATCGGCAGCAGCCCCTTGGCGGTGAGCACCCGCATGGCCGCGGCGTCGGTGATGAAGTTCAGGTAGGCGGCGGCCGCGTCCGGGTGGCGGCTCTTGGCGGTGATCGCGAACGGCAGCCCGGTGCCGCCGGTCGCCACCGGCGGGCTGCCCGGCGGCAGCACGAACCCCAGGTTCCGGCCCATCACCCGCTCCAGGTCGGCGATCAGCCAGCTCCCGCCGATCAGGAACACGCCCTCGCCCTTGCCGAACGCCTGCCAGGCCGCGTCGTAGCCCTGGCCGTTGAAGCCGCGGTTGAAGTAGCCCTTGGCCGCCCAGTCGGCGAGCTGCCCGGCGGCCGTGGCGTTCTCCGGGGTGTTCCACGAGGCGCCCTTGCGGCCGAAGCCGAGCATGGTGATCTGCCTGGCGGGCACGTGCCGGCCCTGCACGGCGCCGAACACGTGCACGGCCGGCCACTTGTCCAGGTTGCCGAGCTGCATCGGCACCTCGCCGGCCGCCTTGGCCGCGGCCAGCGCGGCGTCGAACTCCTGCCAGGTGGCCGGCGGCTCCAGCCCGAGCGCCTTCAGCTTCGCCGCGTTGTACAGGATGCCGACGACCTCGCCGACCTGCGGCAGGCCGTACACGCTGCCCTGGCCGAAGACCTTGCCGTCGGGGCTGTAGCTGACGTACTGCAGGACCGACGGCGGGTAACGCTTCTTCCAGCCGTAGGCGTCGGCGTAGGCGTCCAGCGGGCGCAGCTGCCCGGCCTTGACGAACGCGCCCATCTGCGGCCGGCCGTTGTTGGCCTGGACCACGTCGGGCGGCTCGTTGCCCGACAGGGCCAGGCGCAGGGTGGTGTTGAGATCGTCGAAGGAGCGCGACACCCGCTTGACGGTGATGTTGGGGTACTTGGCGTGGAAGGCCGCGTTCAGCTCGGTCATCTGGGCGTTCTGGCCGCCGCGCACCTCTTGGTCCCAGACGGTCAGCGTGACGTTCCCGAGCGCGGCGGCGTCCGTGCGCACCGCCGACGCCGCTGCCGTCGCCGGGAGAGCGGACGCGCCGGGCGCGACGGACGGTCCCGGCGCGCAGGCGGCGGCCACGAGCGCAGTGGCCATCAGCACGGGGGCCATGAGCACGGGGGCCGTGAGCGCGGGGGCCAGGCGGGGAGTGAGAACGCGGGGCTCGGGCGATCGCGTCCTGGCGGGCATGGTCACTCCTTCTGGACGATGGCCGATGGGCTTCTGGCGAGGTCGGCGTACCTGGCGACGGTGGCGGCGGCCCGGCGCACCGCGCCCACGGGCACGGTCGGCACCAGCCGGTCGAGGAAGGCGTACCTGCGGGCCAGCGAGTCCCCGTACGCGCCGCGCCGGCCGGCGCCCGCCCGCACCTCGTGCCACCAGTCCGCGATGTCACCCCAGCCTGGCGCGGCCAGCGAACCGCCGAACTGCTGCACCGCCAGCGCCGCGCACAGCCCGGCGAACGCCAGCCGGTCGGCCAGCGGCCACCGGCACAACGTCCCCAGCACGATGCCCGCGCCGAACACGTCCCCCGCGCCCGTCGGGTCGAGCGCCGTCACCCGGGGCGCGGGCACGAACGCCTCCTCGCCGGTGATCGAGTCGATCGCCATCGCCCCGTTGGCGCCGTCGGTGACCACGGCCAGCGGAACCCGGTCGGCCAGCGTGTACAGCGCGTCGCGCGGGGTGTCGGCGCCGGTGTAGGCCATCGCCTCGACCGCGTTCGGCATGAACGCGTGACAGTCGGCCAGCTCCTCCAGCAGCTCGGGCGACCAGGCGCCCGACGGGTCCCAGCCCACGTCGGCGAAGACGAGCGAGCCGTCGCGGCGCGCCCGCTCGGCCCAGCTCGTCCCGCCCGGCGGTTCCTCGGCGGGCAGCGCCACGATCACCGCCCGCGAGCACGGCGGCGCGCCGATCATCTCCGAGGCCGACACGGGCGGCGGATGGCCGTGGGTGACCATGGCGCGGTCCCGGTCGACGGCCATCGACACCGTCACCGGCGAATGCCAGCCCTCGAAGCGCCGCGACCTGGACAGGTCGACCGACTCCTGCTGCTCCAGCGTGCGCCAGCAGAAGTCGCCGTAGTCGTCGTCGCCGAACGCCGCCGCCAGCGACGTGCGCAGCCCGAGCCGGCTGGTGGCGATGGCCAGGTTCGCGATGCCGCCCGGGCACGAGCCCATGCCCTCGGCCCAGATCTCGGTGCCGCCGGCCGGCATCGCGGGCAGCCCGGTGAAGACGATGTCGAGGAAGACCGTGCCGGCCAGGAACACGTCGAACTGCGGGCCGTCCTGGCCGCGCTGGTCGGCGAGAGGGTCGTACGTCTGGACGGGCACGGATGCGACCTCCTCGACAGACCGAGTTGTGCGCAATCTTGCACGATTCCCGGCCGACATCAAGGGCTCGGTGCGTGACTCTGATGCATCCTGCTCACCGCTGCGCGGAGATGGCTGATACGATCCGACCGTGCTGCAGCACGTCAGGCATGCGGAGATCATGCGCCGGGTCCGGCTCTCCGGCGCCGCCGGCGTCGGCGACCTGGCCAGGCAGCTCGGCGTGAGCGCGTCCACGATCAGGCGCGACCTCGAAACGCTCGACCGGGACGGCACGCTCAGGCGCGTCCGCGGCGGCGCCCTGGTGACCCTGCGCGACACCACCACAGACCCCCACCCCGGCCCTGGTCTTGGCTTCGGTCCCGACGCGGACGTGGATCGGCCGTTCGCCGAGGTGGTGACCGCGAACGAGCAGGACAAGGAGGCGGTGGCCGAGCGCGCCGCGCGGCTCGTGCGCGACGGCGACGTGCTGCTGCTCGACATCGGCACCACCACCGTGCGGCTGGCCCGCAGGCTGCGCGGCCGGCCCGTCACCGTGGTCACCTCCAGCCTCGCCGTCCTCGACGTGCTGCGCGCCGACCCCGAGGTCGAGCTGCTGCTGCTCGGCGGCATGGTACGGCGCGCCTACCACTCGCTGGTCGGCGTGCTCACCGAGCAGGCGCTCGGCCAGATCAACGCCGACCGGGTCTTCCTCGGCGCCAGCGGCGTGCGTCCTGATGGGCGGCTCGTCGACACCACGCTGGCCGAGGTCCCGCTGAAACGCGCCATGATCGCGGCGGCCGGGCAGGTGGTGCTGCTGGCCGACCGGCACAAGTTCCCCGGCACCGGCGCGCTGCGGGTGTGCGGGCCTGAGGACGTCGACGTGATCGTCACCAACCCGGGCGCCGACGAGACGACGCTGGCCGCCTGCGCCGCGGCCGGCGCCCAGGTGCTCCTGGCCTGACCGCCCAGGTCGAGCCAGGCCGAGCCGGGTCGAGCCGCCGTGAAACCGGAGAGATGAGCCCGGAGAAATGAGGGGGCCGCGATGAAACTGGCCGTGCTCGGCGGCGGAGGCTTCCGCGTCCCGATCGTGTACGGCGCGCTGCTGCGCGACACCGGCGCGCCGGGCATCCGCGAGGTGGTGCTGCACGACGTGTCGCGGGAACGGCTCGAGGCCGTCGGGCACGTGCTGCGCGGCCTGGCCGCCGGGCACGACGCGCCGCCCGCCGTCCGGGTCGCCACCGGCCTGGACGACGCCCTGCGCGGGGCCGACTTCGTCTTCTCCGCCGTCCGCGTCGGCGGCCTGGCCGGGCGGGTCGCCGACGAACGCGTCGCGCTGGACCTGGGCCTGCTCGGCCAGGAGACGACCGGGCCGGGCGGCATCGCGTTCGGCCTGCGTACCGTGCCGGTGGCGGTGCGCCTGGCCGAACGGGTGGCCGCCGTCGCGCCCCGGGCCTGGGTGATCAACTTCACCAACCCGGCCGGGATGATCACCGAGGCGATGCGGGGCGTGCTCGGCGACCGGGTGATCGGCATCTGCGACTCCCCGGTCGGGCTGATCAGGCGGGCCGCCGCCGCGCTCGGCCTCGACCCGGCCCGGGTGTCGCCCGACTACGTGGGGCTCAACCACCTCGGCTGGCTGCGCGGCCTGACGCACCAGGGCACGGACGTGCTGCCCGGCCTGCTGGCCGACGACGACGCGCTGGACCGGGTCGAGGAGGCCCGCGTCTTCGGCCGCGACTGGGTGCGCACGCTGGGCGCGCTGCCCAACGAGTACCTGCACTACTACTACTTCGCCCGCGAGTCCGTGTCCGCCATCGACCAGGCCGCGTCCACCAGGGGGGAGACCCTGCTCCACCAGCAGGAACGCTTCTACGCGGCCGCCCGCGCCCGTCCCGGCCAGGCCCGCGAGACGTGGGAGCGGGCGCGCGGGGAACGCGACGCCACCTACATGGCCGAGACCAGGCGGGCCGCGGGCGCCGGCGAGCGCGACGCCGCCGACCTGGCGGCGGGCGGCTACGAGGGCGTCGCGCTGGCTCTCATGGCCGCGCTGACGAGGGGCGAGCCGCACACGATGATCCTCAACGTGCGCAACGGCAGCGCCGTCCCAGGACTGCCCGCCGACGCGGTCGTCGAGATCCCGTGCGCGGTCGACGCCTCGGGGGTGCGCCCGCTGGCCACCCGGCCGCTGCCCGGCTCGTTCCTCGGGCTGGTGCAGCAGGTCAAGGCCGTCGAGCAGACCGCCATCGAGGCCGCGCTCACCGGCTCGGCCCGCCTGGCCGTCGCCGCGTTCGCGCTGCACCCGCTGGTCGGCTCGGTCGCCACCGCGCGCCGGCTGCTCGACGGCTACCGCGCCCGCATTCCCGAACTGGCCGCCGTGATCCCCTGACCTGCCGGTTCGCCCAGACGTGATCTTCAAGCCGGCCTTACACGGGTGCCGCTACAACAGTGCCATGAACCTATCCGCGCCCGCGAAAGTGCTGGTCGTCGACGACGAGCCGAACATCCGCGAGCTGTTGTCCGAAGCGCTGGGACTCAACGGCTTCTCCGTGCGCACCGCCGCGGGCGGGCGGGCCGCGCTGGAGGCGGTCGCGCGGGAGCGGCCCGACATCCTGGTGCTCGACGTGATGCTGCCCGACCTCGACGGCTTCACGGTCGCCCGGCGGCTGCGCGAGCGTCAGGACGGCCCGCTGGTGTTGTTCCTGACCGCCAAGGACGCCGTCTCCGACCGCATCACCGGCCTGACCGCGGGCGGCGACGACTACGTCACCAAGCCGTTCAGCCTGGAGGAGGTGGTGCTGCGGCTGCGCGCGATCCTGCGCAGGATCAGGCCCGAGGGAGAGCCGTTCGACGACGGCGTGCTGCGGTACGCCGACCTCGAACTCGACGAGGAGGCGCACACCGTCCGGCGGGCCGGGCGGCCGATCCACCTGTCGCCGACCGAGTTCAGCCTGCTGCGCTACCTGATGATCAACGCCGGACGGGTGGTCAGCAAGACCCAGATCCTGCGGCGGGTCTGGGACTACGACTTCGACGGCGACACCAGGATCGTCGAGTCGTACATCAGCTACCTGCGCCGCAAGATCGACGCGGGCGGCCCGCCGCTGATCCACACGCTGCGCGGCGTCGGCTACCGGCTGCAGGAGCACGCGTGAGCCTGGCCCGGCCCTGGCCGCTGCGGCACCGGCTGCTCGCGGCGCTGCTCGGGCTGTGCGCGGCGGGGCTGGCCGCGTTCGCCGCCGCCGGGGTGCTGCTGCTCGACCGCTCGCTGCTGGACCGGGTGGACGACCAGCTCGCCGGCTTCGCGGCCACGTTCGCGCACCGGCCGCCGCCGCCCGCGCCGCCGCCGCGCCCGCGCGGCGGCGTGGAGCTGCCCAGCCAGTACCACGTCGCCTTCTACGATTCCGCGGGCGCGCTGACCAGACGGCTGCCCGCCGACGCCGCCGACGGGCCCGCGCTCCCGTCCAGGCTGACCGCCGCGCCGGGCCATGAGGACACGCTGCCCGGCAGGTCGGGCGAGGGGGAGTGGCGGGTGCTCGTCTCCGGGCTGCCGGACGGCGGCCGCGTGGCGGTGTCGATGTCGCTGGAGTCCAACCTGGCCACCGTGCGGCGGCTGCTGGCCATCGAGGCGGTCGCGGGCGTGCTCGTGCTCGCCCTGCTCGCCGCCGTCGCCCGCGCCGTGGTGCGGCTCGGGCTGCGTCCGCTGACCAGGATGGAACGCACCGCCCAGGCCATCGCGGACGGCGACGTCGACCGCCGCGTCGGCGACGCCGACCCGCGCACCGAGACCGGGCGGCTGGGCCGGGCGCTCAACGTCATGCTGGAGCGCCTGGGCCGCGCGCTGCGCGAACGCGAGCGGTCCGAGCAGCGGCTGCGGCACTTCGTCGCCGACGCCTCGCACGAACTGCGCACCCCGCTGACCTCCATCAGGGGCTTCGCCGAGCTGTACCAGCACGGGCAGGGCGCCCGCGACCCGGTCGTGGAACGCCTGCTGGCCCGCATCGAGGGCGAGGCGGAACGCATGGGCGTGCTGGTGGCCGACATGCTGCTGCTGGCCAGGCTCGACCAGGAGCCGGCGCTGGAACGCGGCACCGTGGACCTGCGGGTGCTGGCCGGCGACGTGGTGCAGGCGGCGCGGGCCCGCGACAGGGAACGGGACCTGCGGCTGGAGATCAGCGAGGAGCCGGTGCTCGTGCACGGCGACGAGCACCGGCTGCACCAGGTGATCGCCAACCTGGTCGGGAACGCGATGACCCACACCGCGGCGGGCACGCCGGTGCGCGTCACGGTCACCGGGCATGCCCTCGCCCCGCCGTCCCCCGAGGGCGCGGTGACGTCGGGGACGGGTCCCGCGCCCGGCCTGCCCGTGGCGGCGGTGGAGGTGCGCGACGAGGGCGCCGGCATCGCCCCCGCGCACCTGACGCACGTGTTCGACCGCTTCTACCGCGCCGACCCCGGCCGCTCGCGCGCCCACGGCGGCACCGGGCTCGGCCTGGCCATCGCCGCGGCCCTGGCCGCCGCGCACGACGGGCGGATCGAGGCGGCGAGCCCGCCGGGGCGTGGCACCACGTTCCGCGTGCTGCTGCCCGCGCACACCTGAGGTTCACCCGTTCCCACGCGCTGTTCACACATTGTTCCCAGCTTCGTGCTGTCGGATGTGCACCGGAACGAGCACCGACGCGAACAGGAGTGACATGCTGCGAACGCTGCGCGCGCCGCGCGGGCCGCACGCCTTCAACCGGTACGAGATCAAGTACCTGGTCGACGCGGCGCTGGCCGAGGAACTGCGCGAGGAACTGGCACCGCGGCTCGACCGCGACAGGCACTGCCCCGACGAGGGGTACGGCGTCTGGAGCGTCTACTACGACACCCGGCGGCTGCGCTTCTACTGGGAGAAGATCGAGGGGCTGAGGTTCCGCAGGAAGCTGCGCATCCGCCACTACGGCGACCGGTTCTCGGTGGGCGCGGACACCCCGGTCTACGTCGAGATCAAGCAGCGGGTCAACCGGGTCACGCAGAAGCGCCGGGTGCGGCTGCCGTACCGGGACGCGCTGCGGCTGTGCGACGGACGGCAGCCCGTCGAGCGGCCGGACGGGGCGCGGGGCTTCGTGGACGAAGTGCTCGACCTGGTGTCACGGCTGGAGCTGCGGGCCACCGCGATGACCGGCTACACCAGGCACGCCTACCAGGGACGCGACGCCGACACCGGGCTGCGGGTGACGTTCGACCGGCGGATCAGGGGCCGCGACCGAGACTTCCACCTGGGCGCGGACGCCGAGAACCGGCTCATCGTGCCCGCCTCGATGACGATCATGGAGGTCAAGGCCGACGAGCGGGTGCCGTACTGGCTGACCGACCTGACCGCGCGCAGGAACCTGCAGGTGGTGCGGGTCTCCAAGTACTGCCAGAGCGTCGAGGCGTACGGGCTGGCGCCACGCTCGATCTTCCACGTCCCCGGCCACGACACCATCTCAGCGGAGGTCTGACCCGCCATGGACTTCTCCTTCCAAGACCTGTCCGGCACGTTCAGCGTCGCCGACGTCGCCCTCGCGATGACCCTGTCCTTCGTGCTCAGCGCCATGATCGGCTGGGTCTACCGGGCCACTCACCGCAACGTGTCGTACAGCCAGTCGTACGTGCAGACGCTGGTCGTCCTCGGCATGCTCATCTCCCTGATCATGCTGGTCGTCGGCTCCAACATCGCCCGCGCGTTCGCGCTGGTGGGCGCGCTGTCGGTGGTCCGCTTCCGCAACGCCATCAAGGAGACCCGCGACGTCGGGTTCATCTTCCTGGTGATGGGCGTCGGCATGGCCGTCGGCACCCGCTTCTACCTGCTGGCCGTGGTGGCCGCGGTGGCGATCTCGCTGATCGTGCTGATCATGCACAGGTTCGGCTGGTTCCGGCTGAACGTGCGCCGCCAGGTGGTCAAGGTGCAGGTGCCGTCGGACGAGGACCTCACCGCGGTGATCCAGGACGTGCTGGTCCGGCACACCGACGAGTTCGAGCTGGTCAGCATGGAGTCGATCAGGGGCGGGGCGCTGACCGAGCTGATGTACACGGTGAAGATCAAGAAGGGCAGCGAGCCGGCCGACGTGATCGCCGGGCTGCGCGAGCGCAACCACGGGCAGTCGGTCACCGTGCTGACCGGGTACGACCAGACGGACCTGTGATGCGCGCCGACCGGAAGAGGCTGCGGCACCGGGTCCCGGTCCGGCTGCGGCAGAACGGGCGGCTGGTCGCGGTGTGCGTGGCGTTCCTGGCGGCCTGCTGGGGGGTGTTCGGCAGCGGGACCGTCCGGCCGTACGTCACGACCACGCGGGCCGCCGCCGCCGAGACCGTGATCACGAATCTCGCCGGGAGCAAGGATCTGTTCGACGCCTCCGTCCCGCACGACGTGCGGATCACCTTCCGCGACGAGGCGTACCGGGACATGCTCACCGAGTACTTCAAGGACGGTGACAAGAAGTACGTCGAGGCCGACCTGACCATCGACGGGACCAGGATCCCGAGCGTGGGGATCCGGTTGAAGGGCAACTCGACGCTGATGGGGCTGACCTGGAACGGCCAGTCGCGGGCCCAGGGGCGCGGCGGTCAACGTCCTGCGGGGGCGCCGCAGGGCGTCCGGCCGGAGGGTGTCGGGTCGGAGGGCGCTCAGCCGCCCGCCGACGCCCAGCGGTTGCGTGGCGGTGGGATGGGGCGGGCGGTGCTCAAGGCGGAGGAGCCGGAGAAGCTGCCCTGGCTGATCAGCTTCGACGAGTTCGTGCCCGGCCGCCGCTATCAGGGTCACAGCCAGTTGGCGGTGCGCCCGTCCACGGCGGGCCCGGCGTCCGCAGCGTCCGCAGCGGGTTCGGGGGGCTCGGCCGGCTCCGAGGGCTCGGCGGCGATGCTCAACGAGGCGCTGGGGGTCGCGCTGGTCGGCGCGGCGGGCGAGCCGACCCAGCGCTCCGCGTACGGCTCCTTCGAGGTCAACGGCCGCGCCTCGGCCCCGCGCCTGCTGGTGGAGTACCTCGACGAGGGCTACGCCGACGACCTCGGCGACGGCGTGCTGTACAAGGCGCGGGCCGGCAGCTCGTTCACCTACAAGGGCGAGGACCAGACCGAATACGCCACCGACTTCAAGCAGATCGACGACGTCGGCGGCCGGGACCTGCAGCCGGTGATCGACCTGATCGAGTGGGTGAACACCGCCTCGGCCGCCGAGTTCGCCGCGGGGCTCGCCGACCGCCTGGACGTCAAGGCGTTCGCCCGCTACCTGGCCCTGCAGAACCTCATGATCAACTTCGACGACATGAGCGGGCCTGGACGCAACTACTACCTGTGGTACGACCAGGCCGCCCGGCGGTTCACCGTCATCACCTGGGACCTCAACCTGGCCTTCAGCGGTGACGCCACGACCGGCGTGCACGACGCCGTCTCACGCGGACGCGCAGGCGGCGGCGGACGCATGGGCGCCGGTCATCCGCTGAAGGACAAGTTCCTGGCCGACGCCGGCTTCAAGAAGCTGTACGAGGAGCAGTACCGCGACCTGTACACCCGGCTGCTGGCCGGCGGCACCGCGACCGGGCTGCTCGACGGGCTGGTGGCCGCGTACAAGCTGAACGCCCGCGCCGACGCGGCGGCGGTCGACGCCGAGGCGGCCGAGCTGCGCGAACTCCTCGCCACCCGTACCGCCGCGCTGCGCGACGACCTGGCCGGCACGTGAGTGATTCGGAGTGCGGGCGCGCGTTCAGTACGCTGTTGCCGTGCCGGACAGCGACTCGCAATCCCCGCCATCCTCGGGATACCGCAGCCGTAACTCCACTGCCGACCGGGCACTGGACATCCTGCTGCTCTTCGACGACGACACGCTCGTGCTCTCGGCGGCCAGGGTGGCGGCGCACCTGAACGTCGCCCGCTCCACCGCCTACCGCTACCTGCAGAGCCTGAACACCATGGGCTTCCTGGAGGAGAACGAGGGCGGGTCCGGTTTCCGGCTCGGCCCCCGGGTGCTCGACCTGGCCAGGCTGGCCCGCAAGGGCGTCGGGCTGTCCGAGCTGGCCCGGCCGGTCATGCGCGAACTGGCCCGGGCCACCGGCTTCCCGGTGCTGTTCACCAGGCTCATCGGCACGTCGGTGTCCTGCCTGGAGCGGGAGGACGCCAACCAGGCGCTGCGGCTGTCGTACGAGCGCGGCCAGATCCTGCCGGTCAACGCCGGAGCCGCCGCCCTGGCCGTGCTGGCCTGGGCGCAGGAAGGCGTGGTCGAGGAGATCCTCGCCCGGCCGCTCGACCGGTTCACCGACGCCACCGTCACCGAGCCCGAGCAGCTCAGGCGGCGGCTGGCCGAGATCCGCGCGCGCGGCTACGCCGTCACGCGCGGCGAGCTCGACCCCGACGTGCTGGGCATCGCGGCCCCCGTCCGCGGGCAGGACGACTTGGTGGTGGGCGCGATCAGCATCGCCGCGCTGTCCCACCGGGTGCCCGAGGAGCAGGAGCCGGGCGTCGCCGACGCCGTGCTGAAGGCCGCGGCCGAGCTGTCGGCCCAGGTCACCCGCATGGAGCTGCGGTAGGGTCTGCCCCCGAGCCGGCCCTGATCAGTCGTCGATCAGGGCCTTGGCGACCAGCACCTCCGCGCCCGCGGGCCCGTCCAGCCTGATCGACAGCTCCCACACGCCCGCCATCGGGAACATCTCGCCCTCCGCGCGGAACCTGCCCGGCTCCTGCCTGCCTGCCGCGACCTCCGGCATGGCGTGCCCCATGTCGGGCATCACGGCCGAGACCGCCACGCTGTCCGCCTGGCCGGACGTCACCCGCACCTCCACCGCGACACGTCCCGCCGCCGGCCGCTCGACCGCGACGGAGATCGCGTAGTGGGCGCCCGACGTGTTCACCGTGACCGGCTCGGCGGTCCCGCCCAGGTTGCCGAGCAGGACCGCGACGACCCCCACGACCAGCACGGCGACCGCCGCCACCCGCCATCTCACCGCCCCGCGCTTCGCATCGCTCGCTGGGTCGGTCATCGGGCCGCCTCCCCGGCCGCGACGTCCACGGTGAACGGCACGGTCACGATCTTGTCGGACACCGCGTACTGCGACCAGGCCAGGTACCTGCCCGGACGGGGGAAGCTGAAGGTGAAGCGCAGCCGCCCGCCCGGCGTGCCCATCTCGTGCACGTGGCCGAGGAACGCGCCGTCCTGGCTGCGGACGATCAGATGCCCGGTCATGCCCAGCCACGGCCGCACCGCGCCCTGGGCCGGGACCTCGATCGTGGCCGGACGCCCCGCGACGGGGACGGCGGGCCGCAGCGCCGGCGTACCGGCGTTCCCCGCGACCTGCTGCTCCTCGACGGGCGCCGGCGACGGGTCACCGGTGACCGAGAACGCGGCCGTCAGCAACTGCCCGCCCGAGTCCTCGCGCTCCAGCTCCGCGTACGCCAGATACCGGCCCGCCCGGTCGGCGCGCAGCCGCACCTCCAGCCGTCCAGGGCCGGTGCGCAGCGGGTGCAGGTGGCGGAAGAACCGCCCGTCCTCGCTGGTGACCACCAGGTGGGCGAGCGCCTCGTGATGGGCGACGAGATCGTCCACCGGCCGGCCCGTCGAGCCGTCCACGAGGTCGAGACGCAGCGTGAACTCCGCTCCGGCCGCCGGACTGGCCGGGACCGTCTCCACCCGTCCCTGCGCGAACGGACGGCCGCCCGCCTGCGCGGAGCCGTCCGGCAGCGTGGACTCGGCGGTGGGCGCGGCGCCGTCCGGCGGGCTCGGCGGCAGGATCGGCTCGGCCACCACGACCAGCGCGGCCACCGTCACCCCGGCCGCCGCGCCCGCCGCCAGCGCCATCGCCGGGCCGGGACGGGACAGCGCCCCGGTGAGCAGCCCGCCCACCAGCAGCACCCCGGCCAGGAACAGCCCGCCGTAGATCAGGAAGTCCCCGGCGGAGGCACGCTCGACCAGGACGCGGAACGGCACCACCGCCACCTCGTCCCCGGCGCGCAGCTTGAGCTCGTGCGGGCCGGTCCGCTCCACGCGCAGCTGCGTGAAGCGCGGCTCGGCCGCCGCGGTGGCGGAGCCGGTCACCGTGCGGCCGTCCTCGACCGAACGGATCTCCAGCCCCACCGGCAGCCCGGTGACCGGCTGATAGGCGATGACGCCGATCTGCAGCGGCCCGGGCACCCGCGACGTCCCCTTGATCACCACCGTGAGCTCCGTGCCCGCGATCGTCTGGGCGATGCGCAGATCCGCTCCGGCCGTGACGTTGTGCGCCGCGGCCGGAGCCGCACCCACCAGCACCAGAAGGACGGCGAGGCAGAGAACCCGACGGATCATGCGCGGTCGGCGCCGACCGCGTCAGGCGAGACCACGGCGTTCCCCGACGTCGTCGCGTTCGGCAGCATCAACGCGCCGAGCGCCAGCCCGATCAGCCCGGCCATGATCGGCGAGCCGGTCCACAGCTCGGGAATCGCGGGCAGGCCGCCGCCCGTCGCCGACGCGACGCCGATGTACAGCGTCCAGGTGGCCAGCCCCGACAGCCCGGCGAAGGCCCAGTACGCGTACCGCCGCGCCCCCGACGGCCGCAGCCACCGGATCAGCAGGTCGCTGACCAGCCCCGCGACGATGAACGTCAGCAGGATGGGCATGTTCTCGAATGACGTCTGCGCGCCCGGCATCAGCACGCACACCGTGTACATGACGGTCACCGAGCCGAAGGGCAGCTCCCAGCGGCGGGCCAGCAGCAGCACCGGGGCGAGCATGACCACGTTGGAGATGACCATCGCACTGGCCAGCGAGCCGGCCCCGCCGTTGTCCAGGTCGGTGAACGCGTGGACGATCCCCGCCGAATCCCACTGCAGCGCGTCGCCGTAGGACAGGAACAGCGACACCAGCGTGGTCGCGAACGCCAGCCCGACCAGCGCGGGCAACAGCCTGCCGAGCGCCGGACGCGTGCCCACGTCGGGGGCGTTCCACGCCGAACGCAGCGGCGTGGTGATGATGAGGAGCATCGTCACGATCAGCCCGAGATGCGATGGACTGAACAGGATGTCGATGGTCTGCTCGATGCCGAGGAACGTGTGCCACATCATGTCCACGAACCCGAACGCGGCGAACGCGGGGATCGCCACCAGCCCGGCCAGATACCCGGTGGGGACCGCGGCCAGCCCTTGTCGCCCGGCCCGGACGTTGCGCCACACCTGCCAGATGATCCAGCCCGACACGGCGGCGAAGCCCGAGTAGAAGGCCGCGTGCCAGGGCGTGAAGAACGTCTCCAGCTCGGAACGGTTGGAGTGCGCCCACGCGTCGATCATCAAGCCGATGCCGAACCAGACCCCCAGCACCGCTGTGACCAGGTCCGTCCCCGGCGTCACCCAGGTGCGGGCCTCTCCGGAATCTGCGAGTAATCGCCTTATGCCGACATTGGCCATGGCCATGACGGGCTCCCTTCACTACGCGTCGATCTTGGCAGAACAACTGGCGAAGAACCGGGGAACCGGACAACGGCGGTGCGTTCGTGGTGCTCGCAAGGGTGATCTAACGCGAAACGGTCGGCCCCCGGGCGGTGCAGTTCTTTTCTACCGCGCGTTCACGTGCGGCGCGCGGACCTCCTGACGGCCTTCGACAACCGCTGGTGTGGACGTGCGGCGCGCCGGTTGTTTGAGCCGCGGGCCGCGGCGGGTGTTGGATCGGCGACGGCCATCCATCAGGGGATCGGGTCATCCGGCGGGCGGGGGCGATGTGACGGGGGACGAGCGCGGCATTTCCGGCCGGGGTGAGCTTGAGCAGGTCGGGCGACAAGGGCTGGCCGCGGTCCCCACCGGGTATCTGGCCGGGCTGGTGGCGATCCCCGCGTTCGCCGCGTTCGGGTTCGTGGACATGATGTGGCACACGTTCCTCGGCATCGAGCAGACCATC